>CAZVOP010000008.1:0-69463 GCA_964628445.1 uncultured Pseudobdellovibrionaceae bacterium
GGGGAAATCCAGGTTCCAAGTGAGCGCTTGTGGGGCGCTCAAACTCAGCGGAGCATTCAAAATTTCAAGATCGGCGGGGACAAGTTCCCGCGCGAAATGATCCGCGCACTCGGCATTTTAAAGAAAAGCGCCGCCCGTGCGAATGAGGAGCTGGGAATTCTACCGGCCGACAAAGCTCAATTCATCATCGCGGCCGCAAACGAAGTGATCGGTGGCCAATGGGACGCCGAATTCCCGCTGGTGATTTGGCAAACGGGCAGCGGCACGCAAACGAACATGAACGCCAACGAAGTCATCGCCAACCGCGCGATCCAGTTAAAGGGCGGAAAACTGGGCGACAAGGGGATTCACCCGAACGACGATGTGAACAAAGCGCAATCGAGCAATGACACCTTCCCCACGGCGATGCATATCGCCGTAGCCGAGCGCGTGAATCAACATCTGTTGCCCGAGCTAAAAAATCTGCAAGTCGCCCTCGCCGCAAAACAAAAAGAATTCCAAGACATCGTCAAAATCGGTCGCACCCATTTGATGGATGCGACGCCCTTGACCCTTGGCCAAGAGTTCAGCGGCTACGTTCAGCAACTGGAAAACGGTATCGAGCGCGTGCAAGCCTCACTAAAACACGTTTATCAATTGGCCCTTGGCGGAACGGCCGTCGGTACAGGGCTCAACACCCACCCGAAATTCGCTGTCGCGGCCGCTAAAATTATCGCGGAAGAAACCAAACTGCCCTTCGTTACCGCGCCCAATAAATTCGAAGCGCTGGCCGCCCACGATGCCTTGGTGCAAATGTCGGGGACTCTCAAAACACTGGCCTGTAGCCTTATGAAGATCGCCAACGACTTTCGTTTGCTCGGCAGCGGCCCGCGCTGCGGGATCGGTGAACTCATCCTTCCCGCAAACGAACCCGGAAGTTCGATCATGCCCGGCAAGGTCAACCCCACGCAGAGCGAAGCCATGACGATGGTGTGCGCGCAAGTCATCGGCAACGATATGGCGGTGGCGGTCGGTGGGGCCACCGGTCATTTTGAGCTGAATGTGTTTAAGCCGCTCATCGTGTTCAATGTTTTGAATTCGATCCGCCTCCTTGGCGATGCATGCGCTAGTTTCCGCGAGCATTGCGTGGTGGGCACCTTAGCCAATAAAGCGCAGATCCAAAAGCATCTTGAAAACAGCCTGATGCTGGTGACCGCGCTCAATCCCGTCATCGGCTACGACAATGCGGCCAAGATCGCGAAGTCGGCTTGGGAGCGCGGAACGACGCTCAAAGAAGAAGCGCTCCGTTTGGGTTTGCTGGATGAAAAGAAATTCGACGAAGTGGTCAGACCCGAAAAAATGATCGGCCCTGAAGGGATCGGATGAAGATTTGCGTTTTTTGCAGCTCCAGTGATTCGGTAAGTCCGATGATTCTTGCCGAGGCCGAGTTGCTTGGTGAAAACCTCGCCAAGGACGGGCACACGATCGTTTATGGAGGGGCTACCCCCGGTTGCATGGGCGCGCTGGCAAAGGGAGTAAAGCGTGCCTCAGGAAGCCTGATCGGCATTGTTCCCGAAATGGATTTTATGGCCGGCCTGGTGGAGAGCGGTTTGAGCGAACACTTCGTGGTGCCGACGATCTCTGGCCGAAAGGAGGTCATGCTGCGTGAGAGCGATGCCTTCCTCGTTTATCCCGGTGGCTTAGGCACGCTGGATGAAGCCTTTGAAGCGATGGCTCTGAAAAGCCTTGGAACTCTTCGTAAACCCATCGTATTTTATAATTACCTGGGGATATGGACGCCCATGATTGAGGCCCTGGACCTGTTGGTGCAAAGCAATTTCATTCAAGATCAGCTCTCCGATCTTGTGCATATCGTGGACAAACAAGAGCAGATACGCGAATATTTTAAACATGCCCTCTGATCTCCTCACCCAGGAAAATCTTAAATGGCTTTCGGGAAATGACCTTCGCCCATATGTTTATGTGCGTCCCGAAAATCGCATCAAAGATCCCGGAAAAAATTTTCAGCTCAATTGGTTCCCCATGTCGCCGCTTTTTAAAAATCCGCTGGTGATGGACGAAGTGGACTTTGCCGACCAGATTTTGCGGCTCGAAACCCGCGCTTTTGCCGCCAGCAATATGCCGATGCCCCGCTGGGTTTTTTACGATTGTGCGATTATGCCGGGGTTTGTGGCGGGCTTTGCCCTGCGAAGATCGGCCGCATCCAAAGAGATTTTAGAAATTCTTCAGCCTCAAGCCGATACCGAATGGTTGCCGATTTCGCTTTTTATTTGCATCCCCACGATGGCACCTAAAGAGTGGGTGGCGCACAATCTATGCTCCATCAATTCGCTTATACCGAAGGAACAGAGCATTTACGGCCTTGGATTTCTCTCTAAGGCCTTCGCTTTGTGGTACGCGAACGTGGAAGTTTTATGCGGAATTACCCAATGGCAGAGCCCGGCCGTGCGCTTACATACACATTATGGTGATTTTGAAGTGTTAACAGCGTATACTCCCGTTCACTCTTATGCGCGGACTTTGACTTATCGGATGGTGACGGACGCTAAAGAGTGGAAGCGGTTTTTCACGCGTGAGCAGGCGGCTGACTTTAACGAGAAGTATGAAGATGCCGGTTTCACGGTGGATCCGAAGGCGGATGAGAGCTTAGTGAGCTTTCAACGCAGGCTAGAAAAGGGCGGCACCAGGTACTATCTCGATGCCAACCAGATCCGCACGGAGCCGCTGGATAGCGTATTGAATGTTTACAAACGAAGAGGGAGCAAGGGATAACTAATTATGAATACGATGAAATTGCCGGAAGTCGCGAAGAAGGTCTATTACCCCTGCAAGAAGTGCGAAGTCGACCGCTATCAGGTCGTTCTCACTCACACTTCCGCCACCGGCGCCCGTCTTGAGTGCGAAGTTTGTAAGGCTAAAAACGTTTTTAAACTTGAGGAGCCAAAAAAGCCGCGCACCTCGACCGTTCCAAAGAAAAAGCCCACGCGCAGCAAAGCCGCCTCACATGTCGCGAAATGGACGCAACTGCGCGACTCCAACGCGGAGAAGCCTACCGCCTACAACATGAAAAAAGAATTCGAAGTCGGAGCCGCCCTCGATCACCCGAAATTCGGTTTGGGTTTTGTCGTGGATGTCGGCCTTCAAGCGATTCAGGTCATCTTCGAAGATGAACCCCGGCAGCTCGTTCATAAACGCACTTAGGGTTCCGCAATGCGGTTTTTGACGTTCAACCTCTGGCATGGCCTAGCGCCCAGCAGTCCGGTGGCCTTCAAGGCTCTGGAGCCGGTTGAACGGCGAAAACTCCGCGAACAACTTCAGCTCAAGGTTATTTCCGACATTTCTCCCGACTTCGCCTTTTTTCAAGAGGCCAATCCGGCTGCGCGCCGGGTGCAGGAGTTCGCCGATCTGCTCGACGGTGAAGCCTTCACGCAGCCCGATCTTGTCGGCCTGAAACTTTTCGGCTTAGGCATCCCCTTTAATTTAAATTCAGGTTTGATCACGGCGGCCAAGAGGGAATGGGGCTTGCGCTGGATCGAGGCGATTTCCTTATTGCGGCCGGGAATGAATTTGGTCCACCAATGGGGCAGCTGGCAGTTACGCGAAGAGCGCTTTGCGCTGTTCACCGAGACCATGCTTCCGGGCTGGGGAAAAGTTTTATTTGTGAACACACATTTGCATCATGGTTTGGAGAAAACCGATAAACTGCGCCAGGAATTCGAACGCGTCGCCGACGAATTGCATCTTCAAGCCAGCGCGGTCAGCGAATTGAAAGCACGTTTGCTAAAAGGCAACCAGCGGCGCGCGCAAGAGGTCTCGGTGCTTGCGGAAAATTTGGAAAGGCTCGAAAAGCGCTTCGCGGCGGTGGTGATGTGCGGCGACTTCAATTCGGACCCTAAGAGCGAAACGGCGGAGAGTTTTCGCCGCATGGGATTTCGCGACGCTTGGGCCGAGGCCAATGCGAATGATCCGGGCTTAACCTTTGACGGGGAAAACAACGTCGCCAATCATTTGCTGCAGGCGGGATTCCCGTTAACGATGACGGTTGAGGATCTTACATTCTCTTTGAAAGCCAAAGAGTCGCTGGACGCAATGGTGCGTCGGCAAGAGGCGCGTCCAAGGCGTATCGATTTTATTTGGTTCAAAGGTATCGACGTGAATTTAAAAGTGACGAAGGCCGAGCTTGTCGGCCGCCCGGATCCTTCGGGTTTCGCGCCGTCGGATCACTTCGGCGTATGTGCCGATATCGAGCTTGTGTGATGGAAATTATGTTACCGATGCGTAAAGCTATGTTTGATAAGTTGGTTCAGGCTTTTACGCCGCTTCATCTTGAACTGGTGAACGAAAGCTTCATGCATGGCTTGCCGGAGAATGCGGAAAAGCATTTCCGCTTGGTGTTGGTCAGTAGCAAGATGGACGGCTTATCGCGCATCGACCGCCATCGCGTGATCAATGATGTTCTCGCGCAGGAATTGAGTTCGCATGTTCACGCCTTATCCATCCAAGCGTATACACCCGATGAGTGGGATAAAAAGCAGGGCAATACTTTTGCGTCGCCGGCATGTCTTGGCGGCGGTAAATTCGAACGTTAAGATCACTTCCGCAAAATAACGTCGACGCCGTTGCGGTTTACTTGATGCAATTCAATCCGGCTAAATCCAAGCGGACCAAACACCTTATAGAACGGCGTTTGTTTAAGCGCGTCGCTATCCGTGAGCCCCTGATCTTTAGCCGCATTGAAGGCCTCAAGGTTATCGCGGATAAGTGAGGCGTGAACACGGTTGATGCGGGGATAAATTTCCAGCAAAGCCTGACTCAGCTCGCGGCTATAGCCTTGGCGCCTTTTGCTGATCCCGAAGTACACATCGCGCAAAACTTGTTGGTCGGGACTTAAGTGGGCCTCAAAAGTGCCGGCGTAAACCCCGGAATCATCCTGCGCTTCCAGTTCGATATTGGCCTCAAGTTCATGTTCGGCCACTTCGCGAAACACCCTGCGCGGGGGAGGCCCGTCTTCAGTGATTTGTTCCAGCTCAAGCATGCGGCCGATGATTCCCGGGACAGGCTTGCAAACCAGATCCACGGTTCCGGATAGCCGGCAATTAAAGCCCGAGCGCTCACTCACCCAATCCATCAATGTCATTTTTTGCGTGCCGATCATGACCACATCGTCCGCGCGAAAGTGAATGAAAGCCGATCCTTCGGGTTGAAGCCAATCGTTGAAGCGCTGAAGAACGAGGTCGGGGTGAGGAGAGTAAGAAAACGCGCCGTAAAAGTCGGTGATCAGATCGACGCTGTGGAAGTCATTTGGTCCATAATCTTCAAGCGCGCGCGCTGGCCGGTTTTCATGGCGTCCGATTTTGCCGAGGCGGACCCCTTTGGTCTTAGTGATGTTGACGGTGTTGATCCGGAGATTCAGCGCCTGGGCATCCTTCTGCGCTTGGCCTATGCCGCCGCCGGAATCGATCCAAGTCTGTGCCGTAAGAAGCGCTCTGTCGAATTCGGGCGGGAGGGAGTCGCGGTACTCCTTAAGCGAGCGGTCTTCAAAGTAACCGGCTCGATTCACGATTTTTCGCGCCAGCTTTTCGGGTGCGGATGTAAGCTTTAACTCGCAAACCGCGACCTTCGCGAAGGCATTCGCACTAATGGAAAGGGCCGTAATAAGGAGCGCCTGACGGAGTCCCATTCGGGCTATAGATGCCATAATTATTCCAGGGACGAAACCCCTATAATGCAGGTCATGAAGGCTAAGGTGCCGGTTCCTGCGATTAGGGACATTTAACGCGCTGTTTAGCCAATATGGCATTTATTTACCTTCGGCGCCGAAGGTAAAGCTAGATTCGATCGCGCAAGAACATCAGCGCGGTTATTTGCTGTTCGAATAAACCGTGCACATCCAGTCGTGACGGAGTTCACCGTTTGAAGAGCGGTTGTAGGTTTTTCGGCAAGTGATCGTAATAAAGTGGCCAGCGCTTTGAAACGACAGCATAGGCGGAAGCCGTTGCCCGAAGAATCGGGCTTTTTCGCCGTAGAAACTAAAGACCGCGCCGCTCACGCTTGCCGGGACGATACCAAGAACGCCACGGTCGACAGGGCCGTTGAAGGTAAAAAACTTGCTGGCTGCGGGGTATTGCCAGTCCACGATCTCTTCGTTGTTGTCTCTTTGCCATTCCGCACGCGGCCTTAGCGAGAAAGTGCACATGAAATCATGGCGCGGGGAATTGTCGGTCGGGCGATTGTAATCGGGGCCGCAGTCGAGCAAGACGGCCCACAGATCACTCAAAAAAGCGAGCGAGCGCCAGTCCTTTTGCACCGACGAGATCGGCATAACCTTCATCAACGCAGAGGTGTCGCCGCCGTAAATTTTGATTTCCTCGTGCGACACGCCTTGTGCCGGGGCCACGCCAAGAACGTCAACGATCGCAATACCGCCGTCGTTTGCATGCGCTAAATTTAGGGAACAAGCCATAACCAGTAACCACAGCCACTTTGTCATTGGGATGCCTTCCGCGGAATGAATTCCACCCGCTTATACCTGACGCGGATCGACTCGGCTACAGCGAAAGTTCGAGCAGTTGCTGCTTAAGTTGTTCCATAAGTTGGGTCCGCCGCTCTTTTTCCTCATCGGCGAGGACGGGTTCGGTGTCGATCTCCAAGTTGAGTTCTTCGAGCTGAAGTTTCAGCTTGCGGCAGAGATCTTGTAGGCCCGAAGGAAGATTGCGTTTGTCTTTCACTCCTAAAGGATAGGTAGAAGCATATCGTTTTGACAAGGGAGAAAGCGTTCGTTACAGATTCATTGTCACTCACGAGGAGAAATAGATCATGTCTCACGAAATTATCTACACCATGAAGGGTGTCAGCAAAGTCTATCCGCCCAATAAGTACGTTCTCAAAAATATTTATCTTTCATATTTCTACGGGGCAAAGATAGGCGTTTTGGGTTTGAACGGCGCCGGAAAATCCACATTGCTGAAGATTATGGCAGGCGTGGATCACGAATTCCTCGGTGAAGCTTTCCCGGCGCGCGCTTTCAAAGTCGGATATCTCGAACAAACTCCCAAGCTTAATGAGGCGAAGACCGTTAAAGAAAACGTGATGGAAGGGCTCGGCGAGCTGAACGACTTGCTGATCGAATTCCAAAAGATCTCCGAAAAATTCAACGATCCCGATCTCGATCCCGATGAAATGAATACGTTGATCGAAAAGCAAGGCGTGGTCCAAGAGCAAATCGAAGCGCGCGATGGCTGGGAAGTCGATCAGAAAGTCGAAACCGCCATGGAAGCATTGAGGTGTCCTCCGGGCGATCTTCCCGTCACGAATCTTTCGGGAGGGGAGGCGAGACGTGTCGCTCTTTGCCGCTTGCTTCTCTCGAACCCCGATATTTTGCTGCTCGATGAACCGACCAACCATCTCGATGCCGAAAGCGTCGGTTGGCTTGAGAACTTCCTACATAAGTTCCCCGGCACCGTGATCGCGGTCACTCACGATCGTTACTTCTTGGACAATGTGGCCGGCTGGATTCTTGAACTTGACCGCGGCGAAGGCATTCCGTGGAAGGGCAACTACACCTCATGGCTTGAGCAAAAAGAGAAACGCCAGGAGCAAGAACAAAAGTCCGAACAAAAGCGCAACAGAAACTTGGAGCGCGAATTGGAATGGGTGCGGATGTCCCCGCGCGCCAGACAAGCCAAGGCGAAGTCGCGCTTAAGTGCTTACGAAAATCTGCTCAAAGAGCCGACCGCCGAAAAACTGCAAGAGATGCAGATCTACATTCCGCCGGGCCCGCGTCTGGGCGAAGTGGTCATCGAGGCCAATAATATTTCGAAGGCTTACGGCGATAAACTCCTCTATGACAATTTGTCGTTCAGCATTCCGCGCGGCGCGATCGTCGGCATCGTCGGCCCCAACGGGGCCGGCAAAACCACATTGTTCCGTATGATCACCGGCCAAGAGAAGCCCGACTCAGGCTCTTTTAAAGTCGGCGACACGGTGAAGCTTGGCTACCTCGATCAGTCGCGCTCGAACATGAATCCCGAGTTACCCGTATGGGAAGAGATCTCCGACAAGCAGGATATCGTCCGCTTGGGCGCCAGAGAGGTTCCGGCGCGGGCCTATGCCTCATGGTTCGCCTTCTCGGGCGAAGCGCAGCAGAAGCGCGTGAAGGACCTTTCCGGAGGCGAGAGAAACCGCCTCTACATGGCGAAGATGTTAAAGAGCGGCGGCAACGTCCTTTTGCTGGATGAGCCGACCAACGATTTGGACGTCAACACCATGCGGGCACTCGAGGAATCGATGCTCGAGTTCGGCGGCTGTGTGTTGGTGATCTCCCACGATCGCTGGTTTCTGGACCGCATTTGCACCCATATTTTGGCTTTTGAAGGCGACAGCAAAGTGGAGTTCTTCCACGGCAACTATCAAGAGTACGAGGCGGATCTTAAGAAGCGGCTCGGTGTTGAGACGCTGGTGCCGAAGCGGATTCATTATCGCAAGCTAACTCACTGAATATTGCGGGAGCGGGTGTTACCGCTCCCTACGTTACTGCTCCCTGAGACTTTTCAATAGAGATTCATATATAGACTGAAGGCGGAGGAAATCTTCGCCCCTTTTCGCACGCACATCGGCCGGCAAATCTTGCCCCTGAGAATCGGGGTGAAGTTGCTTGGCCAAGCGGCGGTGCGCCTTTTTCAGCAGTGAACTCGAGATTTTCATAGGGAAATTTGCGCCCATCCGAGTCAAAATCGCGATTTGCAGCTGAATGTCCGGAGCGAGTTTATCGATCAAAAATGAAGGCTCCTCAGGGGGCGGCACAACTTGCGCGGGAGCCGCGACGGCGATCTTCACTTTTTCCCGAGGGGGCGGGGGAGCGTAACCGGATTTTTTTGCCGCTTTGACTTGCGCTTGAAACCATATGAATTCAGGCTCATGAGAGGTAAATTGCGGCTTAAACTCAGCTTTCTTCGCACTTTCCCCTCTGGAAGCAGGCGATTCCTCCTCGAGAAACTGCGATAAAATCTGCTGAAAAGTCGTCGCCTTCATATGTAAACGTATCGGTTTGAAGCGGTTTTCCATTGAGAAAACCGGACCTTTCCTGGCCAAAAATTCTGCTTTTTCGAATATCATAGGAGTGGATGTGACCGCTCCCTCGAGTGAAAAAAGTGATTTTTACTGCATTTTTCTTTTGCCAAGGGTTTGCAAGTCAGTATCATCGTCTGTGTGAGCCAACACTAATTTAACCAAAGTAATTTGGAGGGGAAACTAAATGGCTACTAAAAAAGCTACGAAAAAGGCGACCAAGAAAGCTACGAAGAAAGCCGCAAAAGGCACGACCAAAAAAGCAGTGGCTAAAAAAGCTACGAAAAAAGCCGGCGCAAAACGCAAGCCCAACGCTGCGTTCATGAAGCCGCTGACTCCCAGCGCGGCTCTCGCGGAAATCGTGGGATCTTCCCCGCTTCCCCGCACACAAGTTGTTAAAAAATTGTGGGCGTACATCAAAAAGAACGGTCTTCAAGATTCGAAGAACCGCCGCAACATCAATGCAGACGCCAAGTTGAAGACCGTTTTCGGTAAAGGCACTGTTTCGATGTTCGAAATGACTAAACTCGTAAGCAAACACTTGCGCGGCTAAGTCCAAAAGCCTCCCGTTATAGGGAGGCTTTTGATATTGAAAGCGCCCGCTTGCGGGCATTTTGATATTCTCGTTTTTAAGGCTCAATGAAAACCCTCGGAGACCCCGAGGGTTTTTTATTTGCGGGAAGCGTGGGCGCGCGCCGCACTCCCCGAGATGCTTGTAGGAAATTCATTCTTGTAAAACGAAAAGCGCGCGGGTCCCGCCGCGTGCGTGACGACTTTCCGCGATCTTCAGAGGGGAATTAACCATTTACTCACTGGGAATGGTCTTTGCTATAGGCTTTATCCACGAAGCGTGGCGAGACAAGGTTCCAGGGAACGGAGTACTTGATGAGCAAATCTCAAGGTGACAGGCGAAGGTTGGGTTGGTTAACGGCAGCGATGCTGTTTGCTGTTCTTTCGTCTCCGGCTTGGGGCCTTGATCTCGACCATGAAATTGCCAAGAACGAAGCGGTTGCCACAGAGATCCGCGCCACGCTGGGACGCAGCCAGCCCGCCGCGACGAAGAGCAAGGCGGAAGGCGACCAGCAAGTCCAAGTCAAACTTATCAAGCGCGTAAAGAAAGCCAAGCGCTCTTAAAGCGACCCGGCCTTGCGGGGCCTCTTAAGTTCTGCTACCTCATGATTATGACCCCACTGACTAAAGACGAAATCCCTAAAATGAAGGCCGCAGGTCAACTCGCGGGCAGAACCCTCGAGATGATCGCCAAATACATTAAGGCCGGGATCACCACCAACGAGATCGACAAGATCATTCACGATTACACTCTCTCCAACGGCGCCATCCCCGCACCGCTGGGCTATCACGGCTATCCTAAGTCCAGCTGCACGTCGGTCAATTCAATGATCTGCCACGGAGTCCCCGATGGGACCGTGCTCAAAGACGGCGACATCATCAATGTCGACATCACGTGCATCAAGGATGGCTTCTTCGGCGACACCTCGCGCACGTTTTTTGTCGGCGAAGTCTCCGAGCAAGCGAAGATCATCACCGAGTGTGCCGAAAAAGCCATGTGGAAGGGGATCGAAGAGGTTCGCGCGGGAGCCACGACCGGCGACATCGGTTTTGCGATCAATAAGTTCGTCACCAAGCAGGGCTTCTACGTCGTGCGTGAAATCGGCGGCCACGGGATCGGCAAGATCTTCCACGACGATCCTTTTGTGCCGTCTTATGGGAAGAAGGGGCGCGGCGAGCGCCTGCGGGCCGGTTGCTGCATCACGGTGGAACCGATGATCAACGAGACCGACGCTGAAATCGAAGAGTTCGATATCCCGGGCAGCGAGATCAAGTTCTACCACACGGCGGATCGGACTCTCTCTGCGCAATTTGAGCACACCTTGCTCATTACCGACGCCGGTTACGAAATCATGACGTTGCCCTAGCGGCGTTCGTCCTTTACACTGCCACCAAATAAATCCCAGGAGATCGCATGCGCGAGGTTTCGAATATGAAAGCTAAAGGCAAGAATTCCACGAAGAATAAAGTCCTCAATCAAAAAGCCACCGGCAAAATGTCGGCGCAAAAGTCTTTAGCCGCGACGGCTTCGGGTGTCGATTACCGCGTGTGCCTTGAAGCGATGGAAGATCCCAAAAAATTCGCCGAGATGGCGCGTTGGGGCCGTGAAGAAATCAAAATCGCCGAAACCGAAATGCCGGGCTTGATGGCCTTACGTAAAGAGTTCGGCAAATCGAAGCCTTTGAAAAACGCGCGCATTGCCGGCTGCCTGCATATGACCATTCAAACCGCGGTGTTGATCGAAACTTTGATCGAGCTGGGTGCAAAGATCCGCTGGTCTTCATGCAATATCTTTTCGACTCAAGATCATGCCGCAGTGGCGATCGCCGCAGCCGGAATCCCGGTTTTCGCTTGGAAAGGCGAGACCGACGAAGAGTTCAACTGGTGCATCGAGCAGACCATCACCGGTTGGGGCCCCGAAGGCTTTGACCTGATCTTGGATGACGGCGGTGATCTCACCAACATGATGCATGAGGCGCGCTTTTTGAAGCTGATGAAGCAGATCGTGGGCATCTCGGAAGAAACCACCACGGGTGTCCACAACCTCGAGAGACTGCACAAAGACGGCAAGCTCAAAGTTCCCGCGATCAACATCAACGACTCCGTGACCAAATCGAAGTTCGACAATTTGTACGGCTGTCGCGAGTCGCTGGCCGACGGAATCAAGCGTGCCACCGACGTGATGTTGGCCGGTAAAAAAGTCGTTGTCGCAGGCTACGGCGACGTTGGAAAAGGTTGTGCTCATTCGATGAAGTCCTACGGCGCACGTGTTTTGGTGACTGAAATCGATCCGATCTGCGCGCTGCAAGCGGCGATGGAAGGCTATGAGGTCTGCACCATGGAAGAGGCCGTTTTGGAAGGCGATATTTTCGTCACCGCCACCGGTTGCTGCGACATTTTGACCGAGAAGCATTTCAAAAACATGAAGTCGGGCGCCATCGTCTGCAACATCGGCCACTTTGATATTGAAATCGACATGGCTTGGTTGAACAAAAACACCAAGCAGCGCGAAGTGAAGCCGCAAGTCGACATTCACACCTTCAAAGACGGGCGCGAGATCATCGTGTTGGCTAAAGGCCGCTTGGTGAATTTAGGCTGCGCCACGGGACACCCGTCCTTCGTGATGAGCAACTCGTTCACCAATCAGGTGCTGGCGCAAATGGAACTGTGGATGAATCGCACGAAGTACAAAGAGATCGCGGTTTATCGCTTGCCGAAAGAGCTCGACGAGAAAGTCGCGGCCTTGCATTTAGAGAAAATCGGCGTGCGCCTCACCAAGCTCAGCGACAAGCAGGCCAAATATTTGGACATGAACCCGAAGGGGCCGTTTAAGCCCGATCATTACCGCTACTAATTACAAAAGGCTCCGTAAGGAGCCTTTTGTTTTTGATTGTGCAATTTGAGGTTTAATCGACCAGATTGTAGGAACTCTGGCACAAAGCGATGTCCATCATATCTTGTTGTTTTTCTTCCGAAACGTTAAGCGTAACCTCTTTACCATTGATGATCACGGACAATTCCGTATCCGCGGTTGTACGGTTTTGCACTTTCACCGTCTTAAATGAATCATCATGGAATATAGTTTCACAAACTTTATCTGTGGCCACAACCGAATAGATTCTTTCATTGCTAAGAATGCTAATTCCAGTGAGCAAAAAAGAATGTGAAGTCATTGTCTTGATCGGGTTGAAAAAGAAGCCCTGTTCGGCGGCGCGATCTTTAAGCTCTGTAATGGCACTCTCAAATCTGAGCTGACGCTTCTCCAATGCCGTTCTCTGTTCCGCCTTCACTTTCGCATTTTTGGCGGTGTCATTGGCAAAAGCCACTGAGCCGAGCAAGGCGGTAACAAGTAAGATACTCTTCAACATACGTACTCCTTTATTGGGCTAATAATTCCAAAATTAGTTTCTTGATATCCGTTTTTTCGAGGAAGACTTTTTAGCAACCGGCACAGGCTTTGGAATGAAGTTGTTCTCGACAACATATAAAGTCTTAAAACCTTTGCGCATAACGATGTTGCCGTCGGCGCCGATCTTCAATTGACCGTCTTTGGTGAAGTCGGGAATTTCCGGAGTGGCGTCGTAGGTATTGAAGCCCGAGACTTTAGCCAACTCCAGTTCGTTTTTAAAATTTAAAGTCTTACGGCGCTGTTGCGCGCGGGCGATACAAGCCGACTTCTGCTCGGGACTTGAGTCCGCCTTGTAGCAATGTCCAAAATCATTTTGCGCCAATTCGCCTTGCGTGACCGGGCCGCCGGTGGCGCGCACCATCCAAAACAGCTCGCGGGCTTGGCCGGCGAACATGCGCACGCAGGCTCCCGAAGCACGATGCCCTAACATGCCTTCAGCTCCTCCGGGGACGCGGTGAGTGGCGATGCCGCGAGTGGTGTCGAAGAAGACGGCGTGATCCATGGCCGAGCCTTCCCAGTCGCTTGAAACGTGGTCGATATGCAAGTACTCAGGAACGTAGTAGCCGGTCGGGGTTTGCGAGAAATAGGAATTCTTCGGCGAGTGGTGGCCGGGGGCTATGCCGAGTTCTTGACGGTCGCACTCGGAGATCTCTTGTTCTTCACGGCCGGTGGAAACTTTCCAATTGTCTTTGACCAAAGTTAAAAGAGTGTCGGTCTTATTTATGCGGCGATAGACCTTCATGTTTTGGCCGTACTGCGCTTTGTTGATCACCACCACAAGATCAAAGTATTTGGATTTCCAATCTGCGGGGTTTTTCATGTCATCGTGAGGGAAAACGACAGTGGGTTCATAGGGCGCTACCGGAAGCTTTGCGGCTCGTTGCTTGATCGGGCAATTAAGATCATTCTCGTTATAGCTCGGAGTTTGCGGGCGTTGCTGTTCCTGGGGTTGAGAAAATAAATTCAAAGGGTCTAAAGTGAAGCCGGAAGACTGTCCGCCGAAGTTTAAAAACTGCGCCTTATGGATCAACGTCTCTTCTTGTTGCTCTTCGTTGTCGCGGCTTTCTTCGCTCTTTTGAATGACCTGATTCAGAAGCTCGCGCTTTTCATCATCGGAGAGATTCATTTTTTGAATCAAAGCGGGTTGTTGCGCCAACTGCTCCAATGTATAGGACGCCTGACGGCTACCCTGCGCTTGAAAGCTTTTGAATTGAGCCCCGACAACGGCGAACGACGGAAGAGGGGCGAGGGTGGTGAGGCAAACGACAGCCAATTTCCAATTGCGCATATGCAAAAGCTCCGAGTTTACGATTTTTGGTTCCAAAGTGCTCTTTGCACCATCCATTCCAGGCTGGCGTGTAATTTATAGGGGGCTTAGTGACAAAAAGCGGCGCTGAAGCCGCCTTAAAATGCTTTAAAAGCTGATCCTACCTGGGTTTTGAGAGCAAGCGCGAACGAAGCAAATAGGGCGGCCGCAAGAAGACAATTCACTTCTGACTCACGGGTGCGAGCGGGTTGACGAAGGCCAAATAAAATTTCATCTCGGCGATGCTTTCGCGAATATCGTCCAAAGCCCGGTGGCCGTCTTTTTTCTTAAAACGCAAATTAAACAAGCCGTTGTACATCACTTTAAATGAAGTGACGTCCATCATGCGGTAATGAAGAGTCGATTCGAACAGCGGCATATAGCGGTTGATGAACAAGCGGTCTTGTGCGATCGAATTGCCGGCCAAAATTGCGCCGCGATCGAAAGGAAAATATTTGCGCGAAAAAGCGGCAAGCTCCTGATCGACGAGCAAAGGATCTTTTCCATCCGGGATCAAAGCGGTGAGGCCGCTGTCTTTGTGGTGCGTGCGGTTCCAATCGTCCATGGCGTCCAGATATTTTTGCGGCTGCTTAATGACGGTGTGGTACTCGGCAATGGAGTTCATCTGCCAATCGGTGGCGATCGCCGCGACCTCGATCGGTACCTCTTTATTCACATCAAGCCCGGACATTTCCATATCAAGCCACAGCAGTTCCGCTTTTCCGCTCATTTCCATCACTCCATGTAGACGATCATGACGCCGTCATTTGCTTGGCCGTTACTCAATCGTTCCGGCGACCAAGGGTAGTTGGCGAGTTTTAAGTACTCAACGACCTTGGCTTTCACTTTTCCCGTACCCTTACCGGGCATGATCCGCACTTGGTTTTTGCCGGCGTGTTGAGCCAAAAACTTCTCGATCGCATCGAACACGTCTTCGACTTTGTAGCCATGCAGATCGAGGGTGGGCGCTGGTTTTTGGTTTTTATTGCCCATTTAGGGAAGCCTCCGGGTTCATAGTGTCGGCGAGGTGCAAAGATCAGTCAAATCGCCCTGAGCCACCCCTTGACTGGGTGGGCGGCTCTAGCCACAATGCGTCCATGGAATTAAGCCTCGAAGGTCGATGGGCGCTAGTGGGTGGAGCCTCTCAAGGAATCGGTCAGGCCGCGGCGCGCGCGCTGGCGGAGCAAGGTGCGCGCGTGATTTTGATGTCGCGCCGTTCGGAAGTGCTCGAGCAAGTGCGCGCGGGGCTGCCCAATCCGCAACGTCATCGCACCTTAGCCGTTGATTTGGAACGTCTCGAAGATATTTCTCAAGCGCTCGGCCGTTTGGTGGCCGACGTGGGCCAAGTGAACATTTGGGTCAACAACACGGGGGGGCCTAAGGCGGGTCCATTGAGCGAAGCCAGTCCTGATGAAATGGAGCGCGCGTTTCGCGGCCATGTTCTCTCGTCACAAGTGATTTTGCGCACGCTACTTCCGGGTATGAAGGCCTCGAAATACGGCCGCATTATCAATGTGCTCTCAACCTCCGTGAAAATTCCGATCGCGGGTCTTGGCGTTTCGAACACGATTCGCGCGGCGATGGCCAATTGGTCGAAGACTCTTTCGCAGGAACTGGGCCCCTTTGGGATCACCGTAAATAATATTTTGCCCGGTTATACCGAAACTCCACGGCTTGATTCTTTGGCGGTGGGTGCTGCGGCGAAGTCTGCGAAGAGTGAAGCCGCGGTCAAAGCCGAGTGGGCCGAACAAATTCCTTTACGCCGTTTGGGCGATCCGCGCGAGACCGCGGACGCAATCGTATTCTTGGCCTCGCCTGCAGCCGGTTATATTTCCGGCGTGCACTTACCTGTAGACGGCGGCCGCACGGGGGCGTTGTGAAATTCGACATGTTCTTCTCGATCTGCCAGACCGAAGTGGATGGTTACAAGCCGTCTGAGAAAGTTATGTTCGAGAACTTCTTCGATCAAGTTCAATTGGCCGACAGCCTTGGTTACGGTGTCGCTTGGGTGGCGGAGACTCATCTCTCTTGCGAGATTCAAAAGAGCACGCCCGATCCGGTGATCCCGCATTTCGTCGGCGAAATCGGCCTCAACACCGACATCTTGCAATTGGCTCATGTGATCTTCAGCAAAACTAAAAATATCGAAGTCGGCTCGGCCGTGCGAAATATTTTGTGTAACGGCGGTCCCATCGCGCACGCCGAAGCGATCCGCATGTTTTTAAGCTTGCGCGAATTGACCGAGGACAAACGCAAATTGAACATCGGCTTCGCCTCGGGCCGTTTTGAATTCTCGAATCGCCCTTACGGCATCAAACCGCGCAACGCCTTGGAAAAGCTGGCGTGGGGTCCGATCAAGGGCAAAATCTTGGCGGAGGCGACCGAGATCTTTTTGCGCCTACTCAAGGGTGAGAAGATTTCACGCAGCGGTATTGCGCCGCAGTTTTTGCGCAAAGACGATTTTCGCACCGAAGACGAATGGCGGCGTGTGCTTCAGGTTGTGGGTGGGCATCCGACCGAGATCGCGCTGCATCCGTTTTGGGATTTCGACAAACTCGGCGTGATCCCCTTTGATGCGCCTCTAGATAAGCTGACCTTGACGATCGGAACGCATGATCCGGCAGTACAAGCCTTGGCCAATTCGATTCTTCCGGTCGGCGTATTCAATCTCTCCATCACGCCTCCTGAAGTGATCGAGCAGACTCATGCGCGCATGCGCGAAGTGTACAACCCCGCCGGCGGTGCCTGGCGCAGGGATTTGATGCCAAGAACCGCGATGGTCTTTGTCGATCAGACCACGGAAAAAGCGAAGCGCCGCAGTGAGCATGCCTGGGTCAATTATTGGAAAGCGATGGAAGGGACACTTGATCAGAAGAAAGTCGATCAAGCGGTCAGCAACACGTTGGCCGGTGATCCCGACACGTTGGCCGCGCAGATTCGTGCGAAGTACCATAAGGACGATCGGTTGATGTTGTGGTTTGATTTCAATAATCACAATAACGAAGAAGTAAAACGAAGTATGACGGACTTTATGGAAAAGGTCGCGCCGCAACTCTAAGCGTGGGAAGTGGACCTAAATGGAACGTTTGAAAAATTTTGTGAACGGGGAGTTCACTCTGCCTGCGGAAGGCAAATATCTCGACAAGATCAATCCCGCGACGGCTGAAAAAATCTACGAGCTTCCGGATTCCACCGAAGTCGATGTGGTTATGGCGATCAAGGCCGCACAAGCCGCCTTCGACGGCTGGTCAAGAACGCCTACGGTTGAGCGAAGCCGAATCCTTAACCGCATCGCCGATCTCATCGACAAGAATGCGGCGGCCTTAGCTGAAGCCGAAACGATCGACGTCGGCAAGCCCTTGGAGCTTTCCAAAACCTTGGACATCCCGCGCGCCGCCTTGAATTTTAGATTTTTCGCCAGCGCCATCATGCACAAGACCGAAATGGCCAGCGACATGGACGGGGATGCACTCAATTATGTTTTACGGCAACCCGTTGGCGTGGCGGGCCTTATCTCGCCGTGGAATCTGCCGCTTTATCTCTTAAGTTGGAAGATCGCCCCGGCCCTCGCTTGCGGGAACACGGTCGTTTGTAAACCGTCCGAGTGGACTTCAAAAACCGCCTTCCTACTCGGCGATATTCTGAACGAGGCGGGACTTCCAAAAGGAGTCTGCAACATAATTCTTGGCAAGGGCGATCCGGCCGGAAGCTACCTCGTCAAGCATCCCGGCGTATCTTTGATCTCGTTCACGGGCGGCACCGCGACGGGTGAGAAAATTCAAACCATGGCCGCACCCTTCGTTAAAAAATTATCGCTCGAGCTTGGCGGAAAAAACGCGACCATCGTGATGAACGACGTGGATCTAGCCAAAGTGATTCCGCAAATCGCGCGCGCAAGCTTTCTCAATCAGGGCGAGATCTGTTTATGCGGCTCCAAAATCCTGGTGCAAGAGGGAATCTTTAAAGAATTCTGCGAACAGTTCGCCAAGCACGTCGACTCACTGGTCGTCGGCGACCCAATGGACTCAAAGACCTTTATGGGTCCGATCGTCTCCAAACCGCAATACGACAAAGTGATGAGCTTGCTCGAAGTCGCGAAGAAAGACGGCGGCAAGGTCATCGCGGGCGGAGCTCGGCCTGAGTTGCCTGAACAAATAAAGAACGGTTATTTTTTAAGGCCCACGGTGATTCAAGATCTCACCAACTGCAGCGAAATCCACCAGACCGAAATCTTCGGACCCGTGGTGACTCTCAATCCGTTTAAATATCCGCAAGACGCCGTCAAGTGGGCCAACAACTCGTCGTATGGGCTTTCGGCAAGCGTATGGACAAAAGATTTGAAGCAAGCTCACAAGATCGCAGCCGGCCTAAAGGTCGGCACTGTCTGGGTCAACACCTGGCTGAAGCGCGATCTTCGGATGCCGTTCGGAGGCGCCAAGGCCTCAGGCATCGGCCGTGAGGGCGGGGAGCATTCCCTCGATTTCTTTACCGAGACCAAAACGGTCTGCGTGCAACTTTGAGGGCGCGCCGCACTTCTGGAGGCGCGCCGTACCTCCAGAGGTACGGCGCGCCTGGGAGAGATTTATGAAGTTAGGACAAATTGTAGCTGGAGTACTGGCGCCGCATCCGCCGCATCTGGTGTATGCGGAGAATCCGCCGCAGAACGAGCCGCGCGCCGAGTGTGGCTGGGAAGTTCTGCGTTGGGCTTATGAGCGCTTGCGCAAATCTTTAAGTGAGATCGAGTACGATGTGTTGATGGTGCATTCCCCGCATTGGCGCACCAATTCGGGCACGCATTTTCTTGGCGTTCCGAATTTTAAATCTTTGTCGGTCGATCCGGTGTTTCCGAATCTGTTTCGTTATTCTTATGACCTCAAGGTGGATGTGGCACTTGCGGAATCCGTTTGCCAGGAGGCATCACGCCTTGGCCTTGAGACCAAGATGATGCGTAACCCGGACTTCCGTATCGATTACGGGACGATCACGTCTTGCCATCTCACCAACCCAAAGTGGGATAAGCCGATCGTGGGCATCTCGAGTGTCGGCGCCGCACGCTATTACAATATGAACGTGCTGCAGGCCATGATGTTCAAGCTGGGGCAGGCGACCAAGACCGCAATCGAAAAAAGCGGGAAAAAAGTCGTGTTGCTCTCATCAAATTCGCTCAGCCATCGCCATTTCACGTCGGAGCCGGCGGTGCCCGAAGACATGAGCTTCGAGCACATCAACAATCACAATCAGTATCTGTGGGACATGAAGATGATCGAGCTGATGAAGCAGGGCAAATCGCGCGAGATCATCGACGTGATGAGCGACTTCACCGAACAAGCGACCGCCGAAACCGACAGCGGGGGCTTAAGCTGGATGCTCTCGGCGATGGATTTTCCCAGCTATCCGGCCGAGGTGCATGGCTACGGCACGGTGATTGGAACAGGCAACGCGGTCGTTGAGTGGCGGGAGGGGCGAGTATGAATCCCGTTGTAAAAGGCTTCGTTTTGCCAGGCCTTCCGCATTTGTTGCTCACACCTGACGCCAACCCGGGCTGGAAAAAAATCCGTCAGGCCATGGACCAAGTCAAAAAACAAATCGAAGAGACCGACGCCGATGTGTTGCTGATCTATTCGACCTATTGGCCAAGTGTGATCGGCCACCAAATTCAAGCGCGGCCGAATCCCGAGTGGACCCACGTCGATGATGAGTTTCATGATCTCGGCAGCATCCCTTATAAAATGAAAGTCGATAAGGAATTGGCGCTTGAGTATGTGGCTTGTGCGAAAGCGCGCAATCTGCAAGCGCGCGCGATCGACTACCATGGCTTTCCGATTGATACCGGGTCGGTGGTGGTCTCGAAGATCGTCAATCCCGATAACCGCATTCCCTGCGTGATCGTCTCGAGTAATGTCTACGCGGATCGTGCCGAGACTTTGATCTTAGGAAAGGCCGCTCGTGATGCGCTTTTGAAGCAAAATAAAAAAGCCGTGGCGATTATCGTGTCGTCACTTTCAAACCGCATTCATGAAAAGCATGTTGAGGCCAAGGATGATCATATTCATTCGCTGAAAGACCAGGAGTGGAATTCGAAATTCTTGGAATTTTTAAAAGAAGGCCGCCTGGAAGACGTCTCGCAGCTGTCGCGACAATTCCATAAAGAAGCGCGCGTGAACAAAGTGGCCAACTTCAAACCATTTTGGTGGTTGGCTTCTGTCATGGGACAATCGAATTTGTATGCGGGCGAGGTGCTTGAGTATCAACCGGTTTATGGAAGCGGAGCGGCCGTGGTTGGTCTTACGCCATCATTAAAAGCCGCGCGCGATTTGGAATTTGACGAGGCGGATCCGGATCGATTTCCGGGAGAGCGCAATGTCTTAGGCGGGGCCGAGCCCGAGCAAGACACCGACGCCGATTTGGAGATCGAAAAACCTTGAGCAAAGACTTAATCGACGTCAAAGACGTGTATCCGAACGACCCCTTTGGTGAATCAAGCGAAGGCATACCCACCGGCCGCGATGTCGAGTGGGAGCCGCTCGTGGACTATCGAAGGAACGGTGTCAGTGAGAACACCGTTCACGGCGCGATCAGTTGGTACTCAGGCAACAAAATGATCCACAGCTTCGGGGGCAATGTTCTTTGTTACGGCCGGTCGATGATGAAGCCGTTTTACATCAAGGTGTTTAGCCGTGAACTGCAAGAGACCACCGACTGGCGGCAAAAGGCGATCGCCGTGAGCAGCCACAACGGCAGCGCCGAGCATGTCGAAGTTGCGCAGTCGCTCCTTAGCGAAAGCGAATGGGGCCTTATGCAAACACCGCTCGATTTGCCCCTGGTTCAGTTTGGCAGGCAAGTGCGCAGGCCTAGGCGGTGGTTCAATAACTCCAGCGGGCACCATGCGGCGATTCTTAAAGGCGCAAGACTTAAAGGTTGGAACCGTGCGGGTTACACTTTGCCTTCACATAAAGTTTTTCAGGAATATCTTCAGATCGTAAAAAAATATTTGGGCCCCGAGTTCAAGCCGAAAAGAATAGCTCGTGACGGCGACGGCTTGCCAACGGTCGCGATGACGGTGAAGGAGCTTGCCGAGTGTTATGCGGGCCTGGCCAAAACTCGCGATGAAGACTGGATTTGGGAGTCGATGATCAAGTACCCCGATTTGGTCGGTGGCTTTAACCGCTTGGACACCACGGTGATGAAGTCCTGTAACGGTCAAGTGATCGCTAAAGAGGGCGCCGATGGGCTATTGGGCTTAGGGATTGTGCATCCCGATTATCCCGACGGCCTTGGCGTTGTGATTAAGATCGCGCACGGCTGGAACCCGCAAGCGACATGGTATGTGGCGCGCGGGATTCTCGGCGTTCTGGGTTTCACTTTAAGAAATCCGTATCCCTTGCGCAGACAAAAGGCATTTTTGGTGCCGGGCATGGTGCCGGCGAAATATTTAGAAAAATTGCGGGCGATTCCGACCTGGGATGACTGGGATCCCGACATCGACCGCTGGTACTTCGATCCATTTCAAAATCAGGGAGTGTGGGGATGAGCAAACACGTCTCAAAACGTGCGCCCGAGCCGGTGGGGCCTTACCCGCACGCGCGCAAAGCAGGCGACTTTATTTTTGTCAGCGGCATGGGGCCAAGACGGCCCGGCACAAAAGAAATTCCCGGTGTTCACCAAGATGCTTTGGGCAATGTCACGTCCTATGACATCGAGGCGCAAACCCGGTCCACGATTGAAAACATCAAGATGGTGCTTGAGGATATGGGCGCAAGCCTTGACGACGTGGTCGACGTGCAGGTTTTTTTGACCGCGATGAAAAACGATTTCGCGCGCTTCAATAAGGTTTACGGCGAATACTTCGGAAAAATCGGCCCAACGCGCACGACGGTCGAGGTTTTAAGTTTGCCGACCCCGATCGCGGTCGAACTTAAAGTGATCGCTTATAAGAAATGATCGCGTTTTTATTTACTCTTCTCTTTGTTTTCAACTCCGTTCATGCCGATGAGCCGCTTCCGTTGGTGATCCAGGGAATGCGCACCGCAATCTCCTCACTTGATCCTTATTCGACGGTGAGCGTGGAAAACTTTGAAGCCACGTCGAATGTTATCGAACCGCTGTTCCGCCTTGACCCGTTAAGCGGGGCCCTGAATCCCTGGCTTGGCCTCGAGGTGAAGACCTATCCATGGGAAAAACGCTTCCGCGTGAAGTTGCGCAAAGGTGTTCACTTTCATAACGGCGAAGAATTCAGCGCCGAGGATGTTCGCTTCACCTTCGAATCATTCAGCAAGCCGGCTTATAAGGCGGCGATCTGGCAGGGGATGTGGCCGGACGTGAAAAGCGTAAAGATCGTTGATCCGCTTACCGTCGATTTCACCATGAAGAATTGGCGCTACCAAAGTTTCGAAAGTTTGCTTACGGCCATGCGCATTTTGCCCAAGGCGTTTTATGGGAATATCAGCAAGACTAAATTTCGGAAGCAAATTATCGGCACCGGCCCTTTTGAGATGGAGCGCTTCGAAGGCAATGTCAGCTTAAGGCTTAGGCCGAATTCCGCATGGTGGGGTAAGCAAAGACCTGAGTTTAATTTATTGATAAAAAAAGTTTCCGATCAAGAGCTGGCCAAGCAGATGTTCGCCAAAGAAGAGCTCGACTTTTTTAAGGCCGACAAGAAGATTGAAAATGCGGCTCATATGGAAGTGGTGAAGAGCACCCTGCTTGGAACGGGGTTTTGGATCGATCTCAATTTAAAGAATCCGCTTTTTCAGAGTGTGAAGGTGCGCCGAGCCCTTCTTTTGCTGTGGCAACGCGACGATCTTAACCGCCGGGTGTATGACGGATCGATGGAGCCGGCGCTCGATATTTTTTCGCCCAATACGGAATACTATCCGAAGGGCGTAAAAGAAAAATCGAGCGTCAAAGAGGCGCGCCGCTTGCTTGAACAAGACGGCTGGCATGATGACGACCAAGACCAGGTCCTCGAGAAAAAATTTAAGGCCTTTCGCTTCACCTTGCTCGTTCGCTCAAGCGAGCAAGAGCGCTGGGCGACGCTTTTTCAAGCCGATGCGGCGGCTCTCGGCATTCAAGTGAGCATCGAAAAGGTCATGGAAGATGCGCAGTGGCTGAAGCGGCTGAAAGACGGCAAGTACGATGCCTTTGCGGGCGAAGGCGGGTTGACCAATGAGCCCAACAGTCTCGCTTGGCAATCGGAAGCCTTCTATAACTTCTCGAAATATAAGAACGAGCAGGTCGATCAACTGACCAGGGAGCTTGAACGTGAGTTTGCCCTCCCCAAAAGGCGTCTCATGATGAGAAAACTCATCGCCATTATCCGAAAAGATCAGCCGCAGGTGCCCGGTCTGATCTCGCGCGACGACTTTTACCTCACGAGCAAACGTCTGCACATCGATCCTCACCACCCCGGCCGAGCCTGGTTGTGGCAACTTCGTTGACACTTTTCTAAAAATTCGTTCGACAGTTTTTTGTGAAAATTTGAAGTCGAAATAAAATGCAAAATTGTTGGCCAGCTCAGTATTCCAATTCGATGCATGTGTGACGCATTGCTTTCAAAAATCCCTGGACCTTGCGAGGATTGAGTCATCCCAAGGAGAGAGGGACACACATGAAGACTTTAAAAATGTTAGTGATCGCACAATTCGTATTCCTCGCTGCAGCTTGCTCGAAGACAGGAAGCTCAGGCGACATCCAACTCAAATCCGCTGCAAGTTGTGTGGCGCAAAAGCCCGCGGTGAATCCGGATGGCCTGGAAATCAAGGGAGCCGATGCCGCCCAAAAGGGACAAGTGGTTCGTTACGCCCTAAGTGAAGACTTAAGCTGTAACACCAATCAGGAAGTTTCCTGGAAAACGGTGGCGACTTCCAATAGCGAGGGCACGGGCTCGGCCTATGTGGCCTCGTTCAAAAAAGCCGGTGAGTATGTGGTCACGGCAAGTATCACCGATCCCGCTTCAACCTCTCCTTATATGATATCCACCAAAACGATCGTGTCGGCGGATCTTGCGATCAACGGCCCACAAATCGGAATGGCCGAGTTACAGCATCATTTCTCTCTCGCTGTTCCCACGGATCTTACGCTGGCGTCAGCCGATTGGGATTTTGGCGATGGCAGCGCTCATGTTTCGTCCTTAGACGCCCAAGATCATACCTATATGATGGCCGGCGACTATGTGGTGACGGTGTCGGTACAAGCCACTAATGGCGACACGGCGACTTTAACCCATGCCATTCATGTACTCCCTCCGACGGACGGAATGGAATGCGTGCGTGATTTGGCGACCTCTGGTCCAACGACGGCGGTTGCGGGGAATCCCGTAACACTTTCCGTTTTTATCCCACAATGTATTGCTTTTAGAGTCGGCGCGCTGGCTTGGAATTTCGGCGATGCCACGGCCGTCGACAGCAACCAAACCGCGACCCACACGTATGCTGCGGCCGGTACTTACACGGTCACTCTGACTTTGATCGACAAACAGGGCCAACCGTTTTTGACATTAACGCGGACGATGGAAGTCAGTGCCTCGGGCGATGTGGATCCCGAAGATCCTCCGCCGGTGGACAACAACTCTTGCACCACCGTGGGCGCGCAGCGCACCTCTGATGGCGATATCTTTTCGGAAGACGCGGCTTGTGGAGTGAACGGCACCAAAACGATGTCGTATCGCAATCACATTACCGAAGAGTGCCGCTTCACCGGCGAATCGCGCCGTTGGGTTGAAATCTCACGCGTAAAAGAATTGCTCAGCGAAGGCCAATGTCAAAATCAAGCCTGCGAGTTGCCGGCGGCCGCTATGACCGGCGTCGATCAAATCGCGATGGGCATCTTGATCATCGGGGGCAAGTATTATCTGCCGAGCGGCACTTCGAAGACTTTTTATTCTTCGCAAACTCCGGCCGGCTCGTGCAGTGAAGTCGCGACCACGCGTTCTTGCGATAACGGCGTGCTCGGCGGATCGACCGCTAACGTTTTCTTGCTCTGTCACAACGGTTGCGCGGGCGTAGGCCCCCACGGCACGGTGCAAACCGGCGTGAATGTCGGTCAAACAACCGTTCCGAAAACATGCTCTTTCGGTGAGACGGGCATTGTTGACACCTACACGCAAATCGCCGATCGCACTTGCGACAGCGGTGAAGTGAAAACTTCGAACGTACGTACCGGCGGTCTTATGCTCGCAGGTGTATGCCCGACTTATTCTTATGGTGGAACGGAAAACTTCTCGGCTTGCTCGGCGGATTGCGGTGGCACTCAAACCCGCTTGTTTGAATGCCGCGATGACAAGGGCGTTGTCGCTCCGGCGGATCGTTGCATAGGCACGGCTCCGGTTGAGACTCGCGTTTGCGACGGCAATCCCGCGGCTGTACGCCGCACTGAATCCTCGACTTCGACCGAAGACGGCAGCAGCAGCATGGCTTGCCCGGCTAACCAAATCGGTACGATTTCGAAAACTCGCGAAGTGGTGACCACCAAAGTGTATGCATGTATCAATCATCAGGTCGGCCTTGAAAGCTCAACGCCCGCATATGGACCGTGGGTGGAAGAGCGCTATTGTAAGGACCTTGTGCCGCACCGTTGTTCGCAAGACTCTTTGAGTAACGAGGAGGCCAATGGCCGCTTCTTGTGGATGCAAAAGTGCCGCGCGACGGTCCCGGCGATTGACGATTTTCTCAATGGCTTCGAAAAACTCGAAAAGCGCACGATCTATCATCAAGACAACTTGATTCTAGACGGCCGCATTGTTTACCCGACCTTTATGGATCACGGGAAGAATCCGGAAAAGCCGTGGATCGCACCGACTAAGCGAAGCGCTTCATGTAACGTTCCCGCAAAAGCTTATATCGCAACGGTCTGCTTGGCTTCATGTGCTACGCCTGAGCAAATGATTCTGGCGCAACCCGAAGCCAAAGGCCCGCTGAACTATGTGAAGATCTACGATGCTTGGGATAAGCAATTCCAGTTCGTGGCGACCATGACTTCGCAAAGCAATATGAGCAGCAAAGAAGTGCAAAAGACGAAAGTCGATCTGTGGGTTACGGAGCTTGTCGACACCCATCATGACGTCTTGGAGTTCACAATGAAGTCGGGACGACAGCTTCGTTTGACCCCGAATCATCCTGTGGTGACGACAGAGGGGACAATGAAACTTTCCGGTGATTTCAAGGTCGGTGAACCGCTCGTGCAGCTTGGTGGGGTGCGTGATCCGATCGTGAGCATCAACAAGATCGATTACTTCGGAAAGGTCTATAACGTCTTCACGAAGTCGAGCGAGATCCACAAGAACATCGTGGTCACGAACGGCTATTTGAACGGCACGGCTTATTTCCAAAACGACGGCGCCCAGCACTTGAATAGACGCTTGTTGCGCGGAGCCCTGATCCGTGGAGTGCTCGACAAATGAATAAGCGCTCAGTGATCACGATCGTGTGTTTAGTCTTAGGATACTGGGCGATTTCGATGACGAAGTCGCTGGCGACCAAGGACGGAAATCTTAAACTCTCAAGTGAAGAAGTGGAGGCGCGCCAAACGGTGGCGCGCTCTCCCGCTGAAGCGAAGCCCAGCGGCATGGTTGCAGTCACCAAAGCCGACATCCCTCCGCCGCCCGAAACCAAACCTCCCGTACTGTTTGAGTCGCAAGCGGAGCTAAATGTTTACGCGGGTTTAAAGACGAAGGTTCTTCCGTCAGATGCGGAAAAATCAGAAAAGCAAAGACTGTTGAACAACAAACACGTCATCGCCGATATCGCCGCTCGCCTGATCACCATCCCTTTAATACCGCTCGGCCAACAAGACGTGGCCATTGATTTTCTAGTCGATGCCTTAAAAGGCGGGGATAAAGCGGCGACCGAAGAAGCCATGCGCGCGATCGTGCGCGATATGCAAGTTGAGGACACCAAGCTTGCCGTGGAAGTGCGCGAACAATTGGCCGGCATCAAGGCCGAGATCCTCTACAACTGGGCGGCCCTTGCGCCCGATGAGCAAGGCGACATCGCCCGCCAATTGCCCGGCCCCGCCAGCGAAAGGATCTGGCGCAACGTTCAAGACGCCCACGCCTCCAACCTCGCCGAGCACTGATTCGCACCGAGTTGGCTCAAGCTTTTCACGGCCCCGTTTTTGAAGTACATATTCCTCATGGCCAAAATCCGGTTTTTAAAACGATTTCGAGCCCATGCCGTGTCGATTTTATTGGCTATGGCTTGCTCAATTTCGGCCCTCGCTCAAAATACGGCCTCTTTGAAAGACTATAAGAGTTCGAAGCAAATTCTTCGCTTCGTCGGCACCTATATGATTGCTGGAGGGAGCGGAGAGGAGGCCCCCGCGTCGATGGTTATAGAAGACGGGAATTTGCGGTTTTTCATGATCTGCTCCTATGGTCAGATCTGCAATATTCCCCAAATTCCATTGAATCAGTTAGACCAAACCGTACGCAATGACTACTCGGGTGTCGTGAGCGAATACCGCCTGGACGGCGACACTCTTACTTGCCAGATCACGACGCGAGTGAACCGATGGAACCGCGTCGTCCGCCGCTTGGAATATAAACTTTCGGGCTCCGAACTATCTCTCAACGACACGCAAGTTTTCCAGCGACGCAAATTCTTAGGACGTGCATGGGTCAATGACACCGAAAGTTCAAAAGGTTACCGTTATGCCCACAACTATAAAGGCCGCTTCGTGAAAGTTTCGGAAAAACCGTTGCCGAGCGCGGAAATGCGCAAAATCAGTGATGACCTTGATGTGGTCCGAGCCTGGCTTAAGCGCCGATACAATACGCCGACGGAAACTCAGCATGAAGTGATCGATCTTGCCCCGTTTCAAGAGAAGCAAGCCAGGAGTCTCCCGCGCAAAAGAAAATCGCAAAACGCGGAGATCCTCCAGTTCCCCGGCACGAAGAACGGCTGCGAGGAAAATCTAATTCCTTAAGTCGTGCTACCGGTATTTTTAGAGGGGTGGCCGAGGTACTCAGTCTGCTGCTTTTTGCGGCAAATTCCCCCAGGATCACCGACGTGGAGAAGGATGCCTCGTGGGTCTGGGCGGCCGTCGTAGATGGGGATCTCGCCAAGGCTTCGGAGTTCGGCATCGATCCGCTCACGCGGAGCCTTTAACGCACCGTTTAGCCGCTACGGCAGTGATTCAAAAACTTCAATTCAATCGTTGCCAGGACCGCGTATTTTCAATAGATTGCGTGGTTCCGATACGTGATGCGGGGTGGTAGTTAAGTTGGTTATAACGTCCGCCTGTCACGCGGAAGGCCGCGGGTTCGAGTCCCGTCCACCCCGCCATTTCAGATCCTAGAGGTCTGGTCACCTTTCGGTTCCCCAAAATCTTACATTCTGTTGTGTTGTTCGCCTCCGGCGAACGTGTTCGCGCTTTTGCGCTCACGCTCCCGTTGGTCGCGTTTGATTTACCTTCGGCGCCGAAGGTGTTGGGGTGGACGGGACTCGAACCCGCGGGTGAGGGGGAGTGGCAGCCCCGCCAATTTTCCCTCAACGGGAAACGATTTTTCGGTTCAGCCAATCCCAGGTTCAGTAAGTCAAGAACGTCAGGTGATCATTTTCACTCATAATATTTGGTTTGCGACAGAAGTTCTGAGGCATTTTGAGAAAACACCACAAGATTGTTTCTTCTATGACGTTCAAAGTGATGGCGATGTAAGAGGCATAGTATCAAGAGGCACTTCGCCGAGAAGCGATACGTTTAATTCGCTTAGAGGAAAGATCAACACTCTGATCCAGGCAGCTGGCCCAGCCACGGGAGAAGTTCAGCAAGCCCTTGTTGAAAAGGGCTACGATCATCTTCGCAGCCTATGTGAAGTGGTTGTTGAAACAGATCTTCTCCAGGGCGTCACCAAGAGGTATCAGCCGAATGTTCGGATGACCGTCCTCGACAAGATAAGGTGCGATCGACTTCCGACCGCTATCGAAGCGATTCAGCCTGTATTTGATAAGTGCTGCAGACAAATAGCGGCACATTCTCAACCGCTTGAGACTTTAAATGTGAGAGCCAATCTCACAGATTTAAAAGCTGATTTTGCCGCCGTATCTTCGGCAAGGGACCTGTATCTCAATGGAAAATAAGGAGCACTGAATCTGAGATTAGAAGTCTCTTAAGGCGATCTATTGACGGCAGATCGATTATGAATTAGCGTGACCTTACTCCATTTGGTTGGGGTATTTAGCCATTTGCTTGGCAACAAACTGAACTTAAAAAATTTAATAACGGAGAATGAGATGGATAAATCTGCCATTAAGGCGGCGATCGATGCTCAATCCAAGTTGATGGACTCAATTCCCATCGACGAGGCATTGGTGTCGGAAATTGACCGTCATATTAAGGATACTGAAAACCAATTAAACCTGCGGCTGGTCCACATACCGGCAAAGTTCGTCATCCAAAACTTTTTGCCTGAGGTAAGCAAGCGAGGCACTTTGCCATCGATTGTAAGCGAAGAAATTTGGGAGAGCTTTCTTTTCGGAAAGAACTGGTTTGCTCAAAAGGCGGTTCATAAGGAGATTTCATTCGACAGACACGCGAAAGGTTTCGGCTTCTTTTATACGACTGGAGAGGTCACTTTCGATCTTGGTGTTGTCGAGTGCGACGGAGTGGACTGGTATGTACGAGTTCTCGAAGACAAACGAGAAACCCATAAACTCACAGGCGCATCTGTGGAGATCAAGTTAACGGCCTTTCAGTATTTGGAGACATTGTTGGCGCAGATCAATGATCAGGCCCACCTGATCGCCGATAAGTATCGCGCTGATCTCACAAGAGATGCTCTCGAAGGACATACCGGTATGCAAGTTATCGGAGGATGGAATCGTTTTTTTAGCACGGACCCATCCCAGATGCCATAATTGTTAGAATGACGGGCGGGGCTTATGCTCCGCCCACTTTTTCAGAAGAACATTTGGGATGGCACGATGGGTTAGGGCTAGTTAGCCTGGTTACAAAAGCCAGAAATCGCCTGAAATCACTCGACGTCACGAAATGGCTGACTTAGCCCAATATCAGACCTAAATATTCGGAACTACAAGAGCTGAAGCATCTGACGTTTGCAGAATAAAAAAGAGATACAGAAACAGGATTTTATATGAAAAAGACAATTTTTATTTTCAATGACGGAACTGGACAATATTTAAAAAGCGAAGCTGTAACGAATGTTGCAAAACTTTATCGTTGTAGGCCAGGCGAAATTGGCAAGCAGAACTCCGCGGATGAATTCAAAATCGATTCATCAAATGGCAATGTTTCGATTTATATCCGTGGAATTGGCACCATTGACAATCGATTCGTGCAAGAACCAAAGGACCAGTCTATCTGGGACAAAATTTGTAGTTTATTTTCAACGAAGGCAAGGGAGCTTGGAGAGCAAGTCAGTGGCACCACGATCATTGACAGAGTCCAGCGATCATATGATCTATTCAATGAGTTCTATGCACATGGCGACGACATTATTTTAGTCGGTTTCAGCAGAGGAGCTGCTTCGATCAGGATATTGGCTTCTGAGTTGGTCAAACGTCACAATGTTAATATCAAATATATGCTAGTTTTTGACACAGTTTACTCTGTCATGGGCCAAATCAAAATCTTAGACAATGCCCCAACCGATCGTTTCGCAGATTTTGATTTATCGCCGAAAATTCTTCAATGTGATCATTTAATTGCAGGAGATGAGATGAGGGAGAAATTTCCGATCTCGCCAATTAACAAACGTGAAGGGGTTCGTCAGGTTCTATTCGCAGGGTCACACTCTGATGTCGGGGGCGGACATTCCGCATGTGGTTTGTCCGATATAAGTCTCTCTTTCGCTTTGGAGCAGTTGCGATCATATGGCTACGACTCCGATGCAAAAGCTCTTGCAAGTTTGAATGTCGCACCAAACATTCAACAAGAAATAACTTTTGTTGTATTGGGAGGAACCGGCCAAAGACATTTCCCCAGAAAATTGCAAGAACTGGAATTCGTTGTACATCGCTCGGTCATAGATCGTTCAGCCATAAGAGGAGCTGTTTCGATCGCTTTGGCTCAGCTTAGTACTTTTACGACGAAATCTGGGGATGAACTGGTCAATCCAAAGGATATTGACTCAAGCTTTGATTTATAGCTCGAACGCACTAATTGGCTTGGATAGCATGATGTATCAAGGCTAGTTAGCCTGGTTGCAAAAATGAATGTCACCCAAGATCACCCGACGTCACACGTTTGGCTGACTTAGCCCAATATCAGACCTAAATAATCGGAATTACAGGTGCTGTGTCCACCCCGCCATTTATTCAAATCGGTCACACCAACAAACATTGAAAACGGCTTTTTGAAGTCATAACGGAGACTTCCGTTTTCAATTCGCGGGTTCGATAATGGGGCTAAAGTCGTCCATTCGACTCCGTCAAAACTTCCGACACTCCTGATATCGGGAATACCTGTTTACCCGTATACCGGATATCCGAATGAAAACCCTTACTTAGACTGGGTCGATATCTACGGCTCATCTAGAATAGATGAATTCCTTGGCCTTCTGTGCAACCCCTTCGGCTCCTCCGAACAGATGATATCCATCAATATTCATCATTTCCAGATCCCTAAAGGCTTCTCGAATGACGGATTCAGGAAACTCAATCTTAATGAGTAAACTCTTTTGAATTTCATCAATTTTATCCGAGAGGGAAGGTTCTAGAGATAAATCCAGTAAAAAAATACTCTTCTGCATCAAGGGACGCTCAAAAAAAGGAGCAGGTTTTATGGGAAGGGGTGGAAACTTTCTGGAAGATCTGATGAGGCTTATAAAAAGTTTATTTTTCAAATTCGTGATCTGTCCTCCAAGAGTGTGGAGATCCGAGTAATTTTCGCCGAGCTTTTTCTTATACTGTTCGAGATTGAGGGCAAAGAGGGTCTTTGAGGCTAGGGAGTAGCGAGTAAAGTAGGTGGCAATATAGGGCGAGAACGTCCAGTCGAGCAAACGCGTGGGACACCCATGATGTTGCATGATTTGCATAACATCGATCCACGTAAGATCGGTAGGAGCGTTGATTTTCGTGTAGGCAATACTGTCCCTAAAGTAGTTGAGTGCCTTAAATTCAATATCCGGCCAATTGCTTTCCTGAATGTTTTGGTGGAAAAGATGACGATATAGCGAGGATGAAAGATCAAATTTGGAATCTGCATGTCCTCTCCAAATGAATTCACCCTCAGAATTTAATTGGTCAATGAGAGATTTAACATGTGACCATTTATCAAGAACATAGGTTTCCATACTGGATTCTAGGAATCCAAATCAAATGAAGTCAAACAGTGGGTAGGCAAAATGCGTAAAGAAATCGAAATTTTAAGAAATGAAGTCGAAACGGCTTTAAGGAGTTGCCTTGCTCTAAATCAATTCAAGAGATCATTGGGCTGTGAGGAGTGCACTGAAAAGATAAATGAGAACATATATTTTTGGATGGTCTTCGAACGATCAGTTCAAGCAAGTATGTTTATTGGGCTTAGAAGACTATTTGAAAACGAAAATGACACTTTTAATTTTCAAATGATGATAAACCTATTTCGGGCAAATATAGGGGAATTTTCTAAGAGCTCTTTGCGCCAGAGAAAAATTGAGGGGTCTGCAAATGCTAGTGAATGGATTGATCGCTACATGGACGACGCGCATGAAGCAACTGAGGACGATTTCTGCCGGCTCTCGAGGCTTGCAAAAAGCAAGAACAAGCAAATAAAAGAAATATCTATTAAAATCGCCAGTAAGGTTTATGCACACGCGATTCATGATGACCGAGAAATTTCTAATGAATTGATGAGCGACCTAAAGATTTCCGATGTCGAAGATGCGCTGAATGCGATTTGGCATGTGTATCAGCAAATTTGGCAAATGTATGAAAACGGGCGAAGTCCTGAAATGGAAATTGGAAAGTACCCTTATGAGAAAGAGATTGTTGATGCCGTTTCAAAGCAGATTGGATGCACTTGCCTAAAGACTGATGCCTGAGTCGATGACTTCTGTGACGCATATAATATTCGAAACAAATAGTTCCAAATTTGTCCACTCGACCCCGCCAATTTTCGAAAGCCTGCCGAGAGCAAAATGCCAAAAAGCCAGTAGAGCTTAATAGTTGAAAACACAGTAAGAGGTCGACGTTCCACGTTTGAATATTTCTTGAAATGCCTTAAAATGCGCCACATTTACCAACTCAATTGGGCGTGAATTCAAAAGGGGCATCAAATATGGATGAGCCGCTGAGTTCTTGCATGTCGCAACATTGAATCTGAAACTGCATATTTGGTTCTCAAAACGGCGGCTTTGGCCGCGAGTCCGGAAGGATTTTGTTTAGGATAACATGCGAAAATGGTCCTTCTTCAAATTGATATGCAGTCATAGTCCGACCATTGAGCGCAGACGCATAGTCTCTGTCCGTGTAATCAACTAGTCTGCCAGAGAAGGATTTTCCAATATTTGAGAAAGCAGTTTCTCTGTGCCGCGTTTGAAAGGACAAGGATCTAGTGCATAGTTGACTTTTGACTTACGGAAAGAAAGGTCTAAACTCGATTCAGCTTGGGTTTTGGCAGAGGGGAAGTAAGTGTTCAAATTCAGTCCTGATATGATAAGCGCAGCTAGCTGACAGTTTTTCTTTCACCTTTGACTCGGAAAAACATTTCCTCCTTAACTACGACGTTGACACCTGGCAAATGCTTTTTGAACGTGGATTCCATTTCCGTTCTTAGTTCCTGCTTTTTGGACGATAAATATTCTGCTTCAGCTTGAATCAGAATGGCATCATGCATCGGTAAGATAATCTTAACCGGAAATTTTTCCGCTATAGAAATTATCGACTCTTTTAAAATATACGAAGCAGTACCCTGAATTATTTGATTTACGGCCCATCTCCGCTCTGCGGGAGAAAGTTTCCCAGTATGTTTTCTATACCGGCGGTTTCCGTTTATTGAGGCGGAATATCCCTGAGTTTCCATCTCTCGCCAAACTCGTTCCTTCCACCGTGTAATTTCATGGAACTGACTAAATAGCTTTTCAAATATAGTTGTCGATTCGACTCTTGATTTTCCAAGAAGTTCAGATAGAAAACCGACAAGGCCATCCTTTTCCATCCCAAATGAAAAGGCCAGGAAAACTACTTTAAATATAGATCGGTACCCCGGCTGTCCCATTATGTCGTTAGCGAGACTTTCGTAAAGATCTCCGGCGTTGCAAAGGTCTTTTAGATACTGATCATTAGAAATAGACGCTAGGATCGCCGGCTCAAAGCAAGAATAGTCAAAATAGATAAATTGCTTTCCTGTTTCCGGCACGATGACATCGCGGTGCTCTTTTTTTAGGATCTGAAGACGCGGATCGTTTACCAGAATTCGTCCTGTTATAGTGCCCATTATATCATAAGTGGGATTAATGTAGTCAGAGCTTGAAAGTGATATATCCAAAAGTGATCGCCTGGTGCGCTCATCTTTAACTAAATCTAGTATGAGTGAAAATTTAGGATCTAAGTGTTTACGTGCTTTCAAAAAGCTGAAGATATCTGTTTCTTCACTTAAAATAGATTCGCCAGTTTGGCTCAAATACCTTTTGATTTCTTCGTAAGATGCAGTGGTTCCTTTGAAGCCATGATGAGTACGTAACTCATATAGTTTTTTGAAGTGGTCAGCCTCTATATTCGAAAGTTTTTCTTCAATTTTAGATTTATCAACTTTTATTCCATCCAGATGCGAGCGAAGAAAAATATTAAAGGCTTTTATCTCACAGTTTTCAAAGCGTTCCCATTCGCCTCGTTTTTCCAAATCTTTTTTAATCGCAAAATATCGACCGGCTAACCTTTGTAAAAATATTTGACAGTCACTCTCGTTTAACTGTTTCTTTGAAGAAAAGCCTTTAAGTTGTCTGCATATCGAAAGTAATTCGCTGTAGTCTGCATAGTAATCCTTCAAAAGCTGATGAAGGCTCCACGGCACATCCGTGCCGAATTCTTTTTTCGGATGTCCAAAGTAGTAATATGCCAGAGACGTAATATCCACGAAGGTTGGATTTAATGTCTTAGGTTCAATTTTTTTCTTAAGTAGGCTTCTTTCAATAGAAAAGGTCACAATAGTGCGGTTCTCTTTAGCAAGCCCATTAATATCAGATTTTAAAAAACCTTCGTTATCGTCATACTGGAAATATCTAAAATCATTTGCTTCAGTGTTGTTTGGGACGGCGATGAGAAATAGTTCAGAATTATTCATAGACCACTATCCCGTCATACAGATCTCTAAAATTTGTCTTATCGGGGCCGATAAAATATTGCCCCTGCATTTTTTCTCTAACCCTACCGTATGTTCCTTTAGTCGAGTGATTTGAATGAGGTGCAATATACTCTCGTATTCCTTGGTTGAAAGGTATTTCATGGACCGAGATCAACATTTGCCGTTGTAACCAAGAGCTTTTGCATGATTGGAACTTTTGAAGCAGTTTGGCTTTTTGGTCAGGGTCGCCAAATTTGCCAATATAAAGACTCGCTCCAGCCAGATCGGGAGCCTTCGTCGAGCGTTGAAGTACCGACAAGGCGTATTTAATCAAGTCGTCATGCTTATGATTCTTCAATATAAATAACGACCAGATTCTGTAGTTCTGCCAACTATAAATTGACTTCGATTGCATAACTAAAAAATCTCTTATTTTTCCGAGATGTCCTTCTTCAAGATGTGCGAAGGCTAAGTATTTAATTAGTGAGTCCGTAGATGCTGGTTGATGCTCCAATTCATTGATTATTTGTTCTGTGAGGCCGGTGAAATAATCATTGGGAATATCTAATTCTTCGCAACTTAATATTCCCTCTATCCTCCGAATCGCGAATCTGAAACCTCTAGATTGGGTATTGTCATTTTGAACTAGGTTCAATGTATAGTCCCGCAGGTACGGAAGACTTTTTTGAATTAGCTCAAGTGAGCGGGAGCGCCACATGTTGTCTATCGCTTCCAAGTGCCTGTCTGTATTCATAAATGAATCGGTAATTTTAGATTCCCCAAGAGTTCCAATTTTTGTTTTCGCAGAATTTAAATTAAGTCCGATTGCTCTTAAGGTTTCGGAGAGTAATTTTAAGGCTCTCTTCGCTGAGTTTTTGTCATCACATACAATTCTTATATCGTCCATGTAACGAAAATACTCAAAGCCTGCTTTTTGCATCTCCCGATCAACATAGTCCATTAAAATATTGGCTAAAAATGATGAGGCATCTCTGTTTTGAGGAATGCCGTTTGTGCCATTGAAACTCCAAAGTTTCATAAAGTCTGTAAGCAGCTCGATTGTCCTTCGGAGCTTAATTTTTTCTGAAGGTGGCGCATTGAGATCTCTAATCTTAGTTTCTAGGCACCGTTTTAGTTGAGCGATCTGAATATTTTCATAATAATTAAATACGTCTGTTATAAGGATGGTCTTATTGGGAGAAGCCGAATGTCGGATAAGCCCTTCAAAAGCCTTAAATTGCTCAACATGATGTTTAAATAGGAATTTATCGTTGCGGGATTGCCCATCATTGTATCGATGGCTAAATGAATTGTCAGAGAGTAATGGGTCGTAGTAGGGGATTAAATAACTAGTAAGGGCCAAATAAATTAGGCGATCGTAAACATTAGTTTCCAAGCTATATCGTATTAGAAAGTCTTTTTTAGGAACATTAAATATTTCAGCTTTTTCTGGAGTGTACACTCCATGATTTTCGTGGATATTTTCATAATAGTATTTACTGATGTCATCTCGATTAAGACAGTCCCGAAATCGAATAGGGTCAGGAAACCAATCGTCTTTAAGATCCTCTTTTAAATCGCGAATTGCCTTCGCGATATTTATATCGAAGCCGCCTAAGCCGATTTCTTTAGTCATGAACTTTAAGTCGAGCGCAAGTAGTTAAGAGCAGTTCTAAAGAGAGGCATCGAGACCTTCTATAGATTTCGATTGTTTTTCATCTTTAGTATGCTTTAAAGGTGGCTGCTCGGAGAAGGCTAAGCGTGTGTTTAAAATTTTCCATTGGGGCCAGTTTCGGATTTCACGAGTAGAGTCTAAGATTGTTTTAATTGGGTCAATTAACCCTGGGTCTGCATCAGTTTTAGCTGTCATATTACTCCTCCATTGCTTAAATCGGACGTTATCAGTGTTTCTTTTTCTAAATATGAACTCACCACTAATGGCACCCTGACGTTAGCTGATTTTCTATCGAAAACTGTAACCGCGCCAGAGCCCCTGAGTTTTCTCTTTAATTGATGGCCCATTCCTAACTTCATAGAAAAAAGATCCAAATATCTTCTGGCTGCAACGCCTATGAAATGCTCAAAAGTGACTTCTCCAGAGGAGAGTTGATTTAAAGAAATTGCATCTCCGTGAAGATTACCTGCTTGGCTTTTGGGGTATGGCTCAACGAACAGGGTTCTTTTAATTCCTGCCTCAACAATATGCTTTGCACAGTTATGGCAAGGGAAAGTAGTACAGTATATTGTTCCATCCCTGGTAGTTGCACCTATTCTCGTGCTACTTAAGATTGCGGACATTTCAGCATGTGTCGCACGATTAAATTCAGTGATATCGGTTAAGCCGGTCTCCTCTAGGATTTTCAGCCCTTCGCTTAACAGGTCAGGATCTGGACCGGACTTAAATTTCTTCATTACATTCAGGACTATTTGATTCTTGCTCTTCTCATTGGGGTCATAACCCAATCTAAAATCTCGCCAATCCTCTTCTGGAGGGGTCGGCCAATAAGGACCGCCACCAGAACGGGGCACATCATTGGATCCAAGGCCAATAACATCGCCATGGGCGTTTACTAGAACGGCGCCAACCTGCCTAGATAGATCAGCGGATCTAACCGAAAAGGAGTACGCCATATACATCATGTGTTCGTCGAACGTTGGGGTTATATGGGGATTTCCAAAGATAAGGTCTAAAGCTCGAACCAATTGTTCTCTAATTGCCTTATCGTCCTGAGCGTCGAACTTTAGGAAGAAATCTGACAACTGAAAGGTATCGCGTGTTTGTTGGCCATACGCAGATTCTTCGGAGATATCTTTTTCTATCAGCTCATAAGCCTCGGATTTTTTAATCCCTCGTTTATTGTCTAAAAACTGAATTCGATCCTCTTCCGGTGAGAAGACGCCAATCTGATAATATCCAACGCCATAAGTTTCGCGTAAAAGCTTTGATTCTTCAGGGTTTTTTAAAGATCTAAATAGGTAGGCAGTTGCAGCAGGAGTTTTGCCGCGATAGCTTTTCACCATTTGAACGGCGTACTTGGCTAGTAAAGACGGACTCTTATAATGTTTTCTTACCTTATTGCCAGCTTCCATCTGAGAATAAATTTCGTTAAATGGAGAGGCGCTATCGATTTTAAGATTTAGCTTTTGAAAATATTGATGAGAGAAAAAATCACTAAATTTAATTGGCTGAAGTTTATAATCGTACTCTGTTAGAACTTGGTCCAGGACTGTCTGTATTCTACCCAAATCAGTGCCAGTTGCAGCCACTAATCCAATAAACAATTCGGATTTTGATCCCCCTAAATTTTGCATGGGCAAAGTATATTTCTCTGAACTTTCTGTGTACAAGTCGATCTTGGGAATTAGAGTAAATTTGATGGAACTTATGATTTTGAGACCCCTGCGCATGCACATTTAGAGGGTTGATGGGGCGACGAGTCGAGAAAGGGCCGATCTGAAAATTTGAATTTAGGAATTGTGAGCCGAACTTGCTAATGACAGTGAGCAAGTGCTTTGGATAAATTTGGATCTGTGAATGGCCTTTAGCGAGCCACGTAAGCCGACTACATCGGCTTACGAATCCTCGCACTTCGTTTGCGGATGGAAATGAATTAGACGGTTCGATATTTCCGAGAGATTGCCATCTTTCAAAGCCGCCTCTCCGAAGAATAAGATCGGTCAATCCGCTCATTAGCGGCATATCCGATGATATGCCGTTTGAAAATCCGACACCTAATATAAACGCGTCATTTGCAGAAGATTCGAAAACCATTTGTCGCCTCAAGTTTGGGTGGCAAAATCGGATTTTCTTAATGATTGATCATCATAACGTCGAGAAAGTCCGATTTGAATGTGATTCAGGGCATTAATCGGACACTGCTCATGGCGACGCCTTATCCGGCAGAGTGGAGAAAGGTTCGATACTCGTCCCATTTGCCCCGCCATTTCAGATTCTAGAGGTCTGGTCACCTTTCGGCTCCCCAAAATCTTACATTCTGTTGTGTTGTTCGCCTCCGGCGAACGTGTTCGCGCTTTTGCGCTCACGCTCGCTTTGGTCGCGTTTGATTTACCTTCGGCGCCGAAGGTGTTGGAGGGCGGACTCTCCCGTGCGGTTCTGCTGGAACCTCTTATTCCTTCAATGTCGCATTGAAGACCGCCAACTGAGCCGCGAAAGCATTCTGGTAGGCGGGCCGCGCTTCACTGCGAGCAATATAGGCGCAAAGGTTTGGGTGGTGCTCCAGTAAACCTGATCCGTCTAGTCTGCGCAACACCGTGACCATCAGCAGGTCGCCGGCACTGAATTCGCCGTCGAGCCATTCGGCGGCACCTAGTCGAGTGGAAAGTTCTTTAAGCCGGACTTGGACGCGCTCATCCAGTAAAGGCAGTCGATCCTTGTGCCAGCTCTTGTCGCGCTCAAAGAGTGCGCAGACTCCGCGCTCGACAATCGGTGGTTCCATTGTGCTGAGGGCGGAGAACATCCAAGCGATCGCGCGCGCCCGGCCCTTCGGTTCCGCAGGAAGCAGGCCCGCGTGTGCCTCGGCGATGTGAAGCACGATGGCTCCCGACTCGAACAGCACGAGATCCCCTTCTTGGTAGGTGGGAATTTGCCCAAATGGATGAAGCGCTCGATACGCGGGCTCTTTCATCTCCTGAAATGAAACAAGACGGACATCGTAGGGCTGTCCCACTTCTTCGAGAGCCCAGCGAACGCGCAGATCGCGCGCCAGTCCTCGGCCGCGATCGGGAGAGTTTTTGAAGGCTGTAATTGTGGGAGTCATACGTCATCTCCGGTTTATAGAATGAGCTTACCCTTCGAAAACGGTAGCTGGAGATTCGCGAATGGTCATCACTCAAATGACTCGCGGCAAAAGGTTCGATACTCGCCCCATTTCCTCCGCCATTATTACTCCAATAATTTCTGATATTTGGGGTACGTGCTTCAAGGTAATTCATTCAGGTCTCGACCTTAATCTCAAGTAATAAATCTTGCGTAGGGTCCCTATAAATTCTTAAATATAAACAAAATATATTCTACATAAGGGGAGAGGTAACATGAAAATTAAAGCAATAAATTATGATCTACAAAATGGTGACATGGATGATTATCAAGATCTTTTTAAGGCAATAAAGACAATCGGACAGGCTCGTCATGCTCAGGGAAGCTTTTGGCTGGTGAAAACTGACAAAACCTCCGCAGCAATTAGAGATCTACTTAAAATTCATTTAAAGCCAGGGGATAAATTGATGATTAGCACTTTTAGTGAGTGGGCTTCCTATCAAATGAATACGACCGCGGAATGGCTGAATGAATAAGTTCTGAGTTTGTTCCATTTAACCAGATCCAGGCTTTTGGCCAGATTAGATCAAAATCATAACTGAATAAAACAAGTCTTCTTTACCTTCGACCAACTTGGGTAAACAAATAGCACTATAGGCATCATGGATCAATACTTGGAGAAAAATGAAAGCTCAAAAGTTCAATCTAACCGTCGGTTCAGCTAAGAGAACTTTAATCCTTCAAAGGAAAAGTCTATTTGGAAAAATGGGCATATTTCTTGATCAAGAAAAGTTAGCGGACCTTGCGTCCGTGAAGGAGCTTCGAAAGGGACAAGAGTTCACTCTGCAAGACGGTTCAACCTTGGTTTTCAAGATGGTGTCGAACCCCTTTCCCGAATTTCAGATTTCCCATAACGGAAACCCGGTCGAAGGCTCAGCGAATGACAGCGGGACTCGCATACGTACCGCTTACAATTTAATGGCCTTTATTTGCGCCATCAATTTCTTAATTGGAATTATGGCGATCGCCATCAAATCGAAAATGCTTTTAGGTCTTGGTTTTGGGCCCTACAATCTCCTGATCGGAACATGTTTTCTTCTCTGCCTTATTTTTAGCAACTCAAAAAAGAGATTCACTCCGCTTGCTTTAGGGCTCCTGATTTTCTCCTTGGATACGGTTTTGGCATTGTACAGTGCCTTTGTGATCCTCCATATGTTTCCAAATCCTGGGATACTGATTGTGCGCTTTTTCATAATATGGCCATGGTGGAAGGGCGTTCGAGAGGCGTTGAAAGTTAAGCCTCTGCAGGATCCATCTTGACTTGATAGTTCATGATTCGCGATACTTAAGGCGCTGGCAGAGGCTCAGTCATTTTATCTGCCCAGTCATCTTAAAGGAGGTGCCCATGAAAACTCAATTCGTTCATCGTGCAGCCTCCACTCTCCGCTAGGAATAATTCCAAAGACTATTTCGAAAGCGTTCTCGGCACGGCTGCGCACTTATCAATTCTGCTTCAGCTTTCCTGAAGCAGCAACCAGCCTAGGAGCTTAAGGTGAAATTAAGAAGAAAAGAGGTCGGTCCGCGCCGGCTTGTCCTACGACATCTGCGGTCCGACGATTATGAGTTTTGGTTTGATGCCTATATAAATTGTTTGCCCGTACAGACCAAATGGGATTTGGGCCCAAGGCCTGCACGCCAGTGTTCAAAAGCGATGTTCAAGAGGATCATGAAGCGGCATCATGATTTAGCTAAAAACGATGATTATTACTGGTTCGGTGTGTTTGAAAAGAAAAGCGGCGAACTGATCGGACATATTGATTTCGATATCTTTGTTCGAGGCACTCATCAATTCGCAAATTTTGGATACCGAATTTATAACCGGCATTGGGGCAATGGCTTCGGACGAGAAGCCGCAGCAGCAGGCTTGCGAATCGGGTTCAGGCAACTCAAGTTGAACCGATTGGAAGCTGCGATCAATCTCGACAATAGAAAATCCATTCGCCTTGCGAAAGCCATTGGAATGCGGAAAGAGGGGATCAAGAAGAGGTACTGGTTTGAGTATGGAGGGTGGGTCGACCATCTTATCTATGTGGCCAATCCAGAGGACATCGGACTGAGGCCCCGCAAGCCATTCTAAAAAGAAACTGCGCTTTTTTCCAGCTACCTTCGGCGCCGAAGGTAGCCGGGTGCTATCGGTAAGAGCTATCAATTTTGCGGGTCACTCTTTGAAGTGTCGGCCCAGCCAATCGAATCGCTGCGGCGGCGAGAGAGGATCGATCGCGCTTCAGAGTGCGTTTCCTCCCGACGAAATGTTGAAGGGTTTCGAGGTCGTGTGCCTTTCCCAATAGGCTCTGGACGTCTTTCAACGACTCAACGGGCCTCCCAAGAGCCTCAAGTACGTAGCGTGTTTTCTTAATCGCAATGCGAAATTTGTGAAGCCGCGCACTGCCATGAAGTCGGCGTTTTTGCCAATGGACGATGCTCTTTCGAAGCGTTCCTAATGCAGAGCCCAGTTCGAGTTCATTTTGTGAACGGACATCCTTGATGACGGTTGCCATTTCACGGGACAACTTTTGACGTCTCTTCTCTTTCAAGTGGCGGCGCAGAGATTTTACTTTCACTTTACGTTTTAATTTCAAGCTCAAAGGATCGATCTCATATTTCTTCGCATCCTTGATCGCCATGTCCAACTCGCGGGCGGCCCCAAGCAAATGACCAAGCTTTCGCAGGCGCTGATCTAATTTGTCAAAGGGTAGGGGAGGCGAGCTATTTTTTAATATCCACAGAACGGCACGACTGCGGCGAACGGCGATTCGGAGTTGATGCACGTCAGGCCGGGAAGCGTTGCTAAATACTTTCAGCCCAAGCTCACTCAGTATGACCCGTTGAGCTTTAAAGTATTTGAGCAAGTGGACAGTGCTTCGATTCATATCAGAACGGGTCACGCTGAAGTTTATTACGTTAACGTCCTAGTGACCTGTTCATCGTGGGCCGATTTGGATATCTGACTTAGTGCCTCTTCCACATTGTCTTTTTCATCATCAGCGAGTTTGGCTCGGGCAAGATCCCCTAGAGATACGACTCCGACCATTCGTTTTTGGCGGTTCAATACAGGTAGCCGTCGGATTTGATTTTTACCCATGTTTTGCGTCACGTCCTCAACCGTTTGATCGTCGTAGCAATAAAGCACGTCGTCAGAAATGGTTTCCCTCACATTGGTCTTGTTCGGATCCATACCCTTGGCGACGGCGCGGATCGCAATGTCGCGATCTGTGATTACACCGATGAGCCGGTCATTTTCGCCGACCGGCAGAAAGCCGAAATCTCCATCCGCCATTTTCTTCGCGACCTGGCTCAGAGTCATCTGAGGGTCTGCCAATTCAACATTTTTTGTCATGCATTCTCGAATCTGCATAGCGCGCTCCTTTAAGGTAAAGATATTGGTTGTTGTGTGGAGGGCGCGGTAGGGTTTCCACATGTAAAACGAAAATCTTGTGATTCATAATTCCGCTCCTCAACGCCCTTTAGGTATAGCAAAAGAGATGCCCGCATTTAGTTTGCCTTCGGCGCCGAGGGTGCATCGGGACTGAACTTTGCATCAACAGCCGCCGTTGCATGAGTGGGCCTTCGGGGACCGGCCCATCTAAGCAGGAGGAATTTTGGTTGGAAAACACGCGCGTAATAATGCCTCGCGCTCAAGGGCAGCCGTGCGAAGCAAGCATGTAGACTGGCCGGCACTGGATTATGATCTATGGAAAGAAACTTACCAAACACTGCATCGATGGATTCAAATCATTGGTAAACTTCGAACCTGCAAAAGCGAATGGGTCAATCACTCCTGGAATTCGACTTTTTATTTAACTCCTTATGGGCTGACCACTTCGGCAATTGCCGACGGCGCTCGAAGTTTCTCTGTAGATTTTGATTTCTGCGCGCACCAATTAATTTTCCAAACAAGCGAAGGGAAAAGGCTTGTTCTTCCGCTTAAGAGCGAGTCGGTTGCTTCGTTTTACAAAAAAGTTATGGGAGCACTCGCATATTTTGAGATCGCGGCCGCCTTTGATCCGCATCCGAACGAGCTTCCCGATGCGGTCGCGTTTTTCGAGGATAGAATCCACCAAACTTACGTGCCCTCACAGGCCTATAATTTCTGGCAGGTCATGGTGAGGATCTCACCAGTCTTTAAACTCTTCAGATCTGATTTTATCGGAAAATGCAGCCCGGTCCACTTCTTCTGGGGCGGCTTCGATCTGGCGGTCACCCGCTTTTCGGGTCGAACGGCGCCATTACACCCGGGCGGGGTGCCGCACCTTTCCGACAAGATCGTTCGCGATGCCTATTCTCACGAAGTCAGCAGCTGCGGCTTTTGGCCGGGCAACGAGATTTATCCCCACGCCGCTTTTTACAGCTATGCCTATCCTGAACCCAAAGGCCTCAAAGATTATCTGATTGAACCTGACTCTGCATTTTACCATCCTGACCTTCAGGAATTCATCCTACCGTACGACCTCGTGCGATCGACCGCTTCGCCCGAAACTGAGCTGATGCGTTTTTTGAAAACCACCTATCGGGCGGCCGCAGATCTCGGTAAATGGAATCGCGAGGCCCTCGAAGATAGCCCTTATCTTTCTGAATTGAAGAGCGGTCGATTTATAAACAAAATTTGAAAAATTACTTAAGATTGTTTTCGGCGCCATGTGGCGTTTATCATTTGGGGTCTTTCGGCAGAATCATTTTGCCGCACGCACCGTCCGCGGCCGTTGAATCCCCGAATCGAACTATAGCTACGCCACCAAACGAATCTCTGGATTCCTCGAGAAGATCTTTAACCTTTTTCCAGTACCGGCTATTGCTCAATGTAAGCGAGCAGAGTGCACTGAATCGCTCCGCATCGGTAAGGTCATGCCCAATACAAAATTCACGACCGCGGCCGGCTTCACAAAGCTTGATTGCGATATTCAACCAAGATGGGCCGACGTCAACCCCGGTCTTGACCATGAACTTCATTGTTTTCAGGAAGTGCTCACCACGGAGTACCTCACGCTTGAGAAACTCCGCGCTTGTAATCAAGCCTTCACTGAAATGAACCTCGGCTTCTGACCCGGGCATTGTGCGAGCCGCTCGCAGAAAATTTTGTTCGCGGTGGATCATGTCCGATAGCGATTTGTCCAATTCAACGATTTCGACAACAACTCGACCGGCCTCGGTTTTTGCCAATTGGGCGAAGGCCTCGGATCTTTTTTGGGCGGCGGCCGTTTCACTGGCCACTTTGGCCATTTCCGTCGGATTGAATTCTGTTGGTACCTTAGAGGGCTCACTGTCGAGCTTCATCTGTTCACGTCCCATGCGGTCGCTTTCGGTTTTCCAATCCTTGATTCGTTCTTCGAGAAATTTCTTTTGCGCTTCCTCGAAGTCGGGGCTTTTCTTTTGTTCAAGATCGTTGCTTAGACGATCGGCATTTTGCTTTGCGGCGTCTGTGCGTATCTGCATTCTCTGATTATAATCCTGCTTCCAGTGGTCGTAGTTGGCCTTGGCATTTTGATTTGCGGCCTGGATGATTTGTTGCTGAAGTTTAGCATCTGAGCTACAGAGCCGTGTGCCGTCGCGGCCACAGCCTAGTCCAAGTGGAATAAATCCCGCGTTTCTCGATTGTGGTGCATGGAGACCACGGAACGTTTGCATGGCTGTTCGGCCATCCATTGAAAAATCAATTTCATAGTCAAATTCGCAGCCCTCGGCCGCAATCTTTGGATCGTAAGCCGCATAGATGGGAGTGGATTTTGAATTTGGGCTCAAGTTGGCGGGAGTGAGTGCTCTCCATTCAAAACCAGAACTTTCATGAGAAAAGGTAGGGCCGAGCGGTACACTGTTCGCATACAGTTGCACTGGCCAATAGTGACCCTTGGTATGTAGCCGAACAATAACGCGAATATATCCAAGATTGCTTTGAGCTTGGGCACCATTTCCCAAGAGAACGGCCAGTAGGATTCCAACGAAGAATTTCATTGTTGCCTCCTTAGGCTGCAGCGCTGAATCGAACCACTCGCAATGTTCCAAAGATCTTCACCGAAACTTTGAAAATATTCTTGCTCCGACTGCGGTCGGCTGGTCGCTGTATGCTCTAGCCAGGTATGAATATCATTTCCAATTCCTTCTGCATCTTTGCGAATGCTTTCGTCCTTCGAGGCGCAATGGCTGAGCCGGCTTTCTTGGCGTTGGAGGGTTTTGACCAACCGTAGTGAATCTTGGGCCGGATTGCATTGCAGAGAGGCGAGAACAAGCGTGCGTTCATCGACTTCCGACTTAAGCTCTTGCTCCAATGACTGTTGTATTATGGAGCCGGACAAAATGATGGCCTGTTTGAGCGCGCTTTGCTGCAAGATCATTTTCTCGCGCGCAAATCTACAAGCACCTTGAGGGTAAGCGATTTGATTGGCCCAAGAAGGATTGTGACTGCCGAATTCCGCGAGCATGGCATCGCGGATCGCACTCGCGCGTGCGGCTAGTGCGTCCACGCCTAAATTTTTATGAATATCGGTCTTAATCTGGTTTCTCAGTGCGGCCGTGTATTGCAGGTTTTTCGTATTGGCCGCCATTTTGGAGAGGCGAATTTGATCGTTGAGAAAATTAATTTTATCGCGCGGAGCTTTGCCTTCGCCGATCAAATAGGGAGGGAGTGTGCGCAAGTAGATGGCGATCGAACTTTTCACTCCGGCGGGAAGCGCGTCATTGTCTTTAAGCTTGATGAGTTCGCCGAGCTTTCCTTGGCGGGAAGAGTCGTGCAACTTATCCCAGTTTTCTTCCAAGTCCGCCTTGAGCGTTTGTTCACTGCTCAGTTGGGTGTCGATATCGCGCAATTGGGCATTGTTTTCCGAGCTGCCCTGATTGGGGATGGACCGCATTTTGGTGAGTGTATTTTCGAGTGAATGCAAGCGCACGTCGATCATGGCTTCGGCCTTGTGAACGGGCTTCAAAATCTCATCCATCGTCAATGCGCGCATGATGGCGTCGAGATTGGCCAATTCCTGTTCTTGTGCCGCGAGCGCGGCTTTCGCCGCTTGGCAGTTCTGTTCTTTTTTCGCTTGCGAAACTTTTAGGCGGTCTTCGAAGTCGTCCGGGTCCTCATTAGCTCCGGGACTTAAAATCTCGGAATCCCCGGCGCGACAATTCGAAATGAGCTGATTCAGCGATGCTGCCTCGGCGGGATGTGTCTGTATAGTCGAAATGAATAGGACGATCCAAATTGCGCGCATTTTCAACTCAGTTTGGTATGCTTGGTAAATTGTCCAATGAGGTCATGAAACGTTCGTAAGTATCGGCAATGACATTTTTTAAATTTGCCCTGAATGCAATGTTGGCTCCTGCTTCACCGTTGAGACCTTCCAAAGCATCCATGACGAGTTGAACCAATTTGTCGTCATTCACATCCCGTTTTTCGACGACATGAGTGATCAGTGCGATAAAGGATTTCTGTGCCGAGGTCGAACTATGCAATATTTTTTGCAAGTCGCGTAAAGCGCTCAGTGTTTTTCGAGCAGAAGATTGCAGAAGGTTAATGGAATATACGGCTTCTTCATAAGACGTATTGTCCTTGAGATGGCTAATGGACTCTTCAAGGGAGCGCTTGAATCCCGAAGCGTCGGCTTGCACGAGCGCGTGGTAACCTTGCAGCAAAGGCTGGCGAGGATCGTTCGACGCCATACGGTCGACAAATTTCCACAGATCTTCGATTTTTTTCTTAGCTTCACGTTCAAGGCTGTTAATCTGACTGTCCAAAAAGTTAGTTATGGACGAATTCAGTCTCTGGCGGTCTTTGAGTAGGGCCTGCCATTGTTCCCGCAACTCTTGCGCGTCGGCGGCCCCTAGTCCGCGAACTTGCATAATCGAAATGACCAATTGTTCGAGGTCTTGTGCGTCTCGCGGAAGAGACTCACGCAATTCGAGTAGCTTCAAAGCTTTGATATCCAAATCCTTAGCCTCCGCCAATGTCGAGCGCACAATAGTTTCAGTCGCACGGAAAGCCTGGGCTCCTGTCAAATGCTGAACTTCATTGCTCAACCGAATGAGATCGGATTTCTGAAGCAAAATGCCGCTCGGAAAAAGGGATATGTATTTTAGGTCGCTCAGTTGAGTGAAGTGCGCAACGTTCTTATCGGCCATGGATTGGAAATCTTCGGGAAATATTTTTGCCAAACTCTGCAAAGCCTTGAGCCGGCGAGTTTGAGCGAAGAAGTCGATCGTGGATTCCAAATTGGAAGAGTTCACGAGTTCACTGATCTGCACCTTGTCATTCGCAGCCACTTCCACGCGGCCGCTTTTCACCGCTAAGCGATAGAGCTCCAGTAAAATTTGTAGTTGAACGCGTGTGAGGGAATCAATGGTCTTCTTCTCTCCTACTCCTTTTTGGAGGATATTTTTAACGAGGTGTAAGTTCTGGTTCAACTCGTTGATCTTGTTGTCAATGCTGCTTTGCTTTGATTCATCGGCGTCGTCGATTGTAGGGCAGGTTAATTTCCCCCGTTTATTCGCATCGCTCCCAAGCGCTTTCAAGTTTTCCACGGAGGAGATTTTAACTTCCTTGGGGTCGATCGCGCACGCGGGCGAAACCTTATTGATGAATTTCTCCTCGTACCCGTGGGAAGGATCACGGCAAAGTTTGAAGTCTTTCACGCCGCATTTTTCCGAGTTGACATACTGGCTAGCCGTGATTCTCACGGAGACGATGCACTTGATGTTATGCCAGTTGGCTTGGCCTTCATAGAGGCCGTTAAAGTGACTACGCTCATTGTCGTACACGTCGAATTTTGAGGGATCTAAGCTAGCAATATGATTGAGGAGGGCCGCTTCCTCGGATGGGTTCGTAGATTTTTCCTTCCAGTAGTCCCAATACTCTTGAAGGGAGGCAATCTCTGCCAATTTATTTTTGATTTGGGGGTTAGTGGCCAAAGCCGTTGCGCAATAGGGACCGGCATTTGAGCTTCTTGGATTTTGTTCATTCACATGCCAATCGAATGTGTAGTCCCGGACGTCCAAAGGACGGACAATATTACACCAATTGTACTTTTCAGGTCCACAAGCTTTGGTTCGTAATTCCCTAAAGTTCTTGCCGTGCTGAGGGGATTCGCAAGAAGTGTAAGGCTGATAAATAACCGTAGATTGGCAGTTTGCCAGGGATTCGGCGGCCGCGTGCGCGCCGGCAAACAAAATAGAGCATAAAGCCAGTAAATGGATGCTGTTCATACGGTCTCCTCGGATCTGCCAGATATGCATGTGGTATGCCAGTCGTCCGACACGTGAAATCAATTCTAATTTATAAACAAAATATGAATAAACCACCATGGGGCAGTGGGCAGTGCAGTGACTAGCCTTGAACTAAAACTCACTTCAAAATTCCCAATTTGCAGGCGGCGGTTCTCCAGGGTGAATCGTCGCCGGTGCATTCGCTGGGCTTCTCGGGTGGCGGCTTCTGTGAAGTTTGCACCGCTGAATCTTCGCTCCGGCGGTGTCGAAGCCGGTGACGTATGTGCCGCCGGCTGGAACTGCGGCGCGAAATCCGATGTCGATGTCTGCGATGGCTCGAGCGGACAGTTGGCTTTTCGGGCTCACTGTCCTTTAAATCTTTAGCTTTTGAGGTCGGGTCTGGAGGAGGCTCTTCGCTCAGCTTCTTTTTGTTTTCGGGTTTTGCAAGCGCTGCCGGATTTTGTATTGCCCCTTCGGGATCCATCACTTGCACAATATCGGAGGCAACGACTCGGGGAGGCCCGCCGAACACCAAATCGACGACGGGAACAAACTTCCGGCCATCCTCTTTGTAGCCAATTCGGCTTAAGGTGCAAGGCGTTCCGGGGCCGGAGTCCACAATCGCCAAAGGAAACCAAAGGCCTTTTTCAACACTTGGGGTGGCGGAATTTTCCGTAGCGTAAGTTGTTTGAACTGAGAAATGCCAATTTTGAATAACAACGGTGACCTTCGTGAAAACGGAGAGATCAAAAGTTGTGGCTTTGGGGAAAATGCCGATTTCGACTTGATCGCGTTGATGCAAAACGGATTCAATTGCCGAGCCTCGGGCTTTCAAGTTCTCAGTGAGTTTCTGAATATTGAAATCGATGTGAGTGGCAACTTGATTGTTGAGTTGCGCCTGTGTCATGTCACAGCGAATTGCTTTTGATCTTAGATACGGATTCAGCCAATCCGGTTCAACGGCAAAAGCGTTCACCGAAAAGAAAAATAGTGGAGCCAGGATCTTTAATTTCATCCACGACAACTTAAACAAAAATTAACTGGAGGCAACGTCGGGGCGCCCCGTATTTAAAGAATGCGCAATAAATTCAGGATTGGTTCCATATTTGTTCTCATGAGCCGTAGCGATTCTCGCTGGCGATTTGCTCATGGAGCTGTTTTTCGACTTCTTCTTTGCTCCAAACTTTACCTTTGCCCGCGCCCGGACAAAAAGCCGTGATTTCCGAACTCCAAGCCTTGGCATTCATGATCTCGGGCCAAAACGGCCAAGTCCGGCATTGCGTGGGACGGGCGTGATAGATCCCGCAACGTTTGCCTTCTAAAAATACGCACTCCGGCTTGGGCGAGTCTTTGAGTTTCCACACTTCATCGGCTTTGTCGCAGTACCTAATTGTGAACGAGCGTGTCGTTATTTTCAGAAGCTTCGCGATGCGACGGCGATCTTCAATTGTCAGATAAACCGCGCCGTAGCCCCCGCGCGAAACACAGCAGTTGCCGCTGCCTTGGCACTCAAACTGGATTCCGTTTTCCCAGAACTTTTTCTTTTTCATGTATTCGATCGTGGCGTCGTGGGCGGGTAGAATCAATGCTTGACGCCGACTTCTATGGAAAATCCCGGCGGCGTCATGTATGGTCGCCCTTGAGCGCTATTGCGTTGGAGGTCACGATGTCCGCGAAAGCTCTTCATGTTCATGCCCAAGGGAAAATCGGCGCCCCGGCTCTCCTCTTCCTCCATGCGTTTCCGTTTTCCGCAGCAATGTGGAAAGAACAATTGAATTTATTTTCAGAAAGATTCTACTGTCTGGCTCCCGATCTGCCGGGGTTTGGGGAAAGTGCTCTCCCTGATCACGCGGTGACCTTTGAGCATTATGTCGATTCCGTCTTGAATTATTTGAAGGAATCGGGAATTGAACAAGCGGTTTGGTGCGGCCTTTCGATGGGAGGCTATCTCGCGCTTCGCCTGTATGAACGAGCGCCGGATCAGTGCCGTGCGCTCATACTCTGCGATACGAAGGCCGGTGCCGACGGCAATGAAGCTAAACTGAAACGCTGGGATGCCATTCAAATGTTGCAAAGAAATCGGGCTGAATTCATCGCGGCCCAATGGCAGGCGCTTGTCGGCGCAAGTTCAAAAAATGGCGGCCTTCTCAAGATGCGTTTTGAAGAAATCATCGCGGGAACTTCGGATCGCGGAATAGCCGCGGGCCTTGCCGCCATGGCCACGCGCACCGATAGCACGCCGGGCCTTTCCAAAATTCGAGTTCCCACGCTGCTTGTGGTCGGTGAGGAGGATAAGGTGACGCCTGTAAGCGAATCCGAAGCCATGAGCAAAGCCATTGCCGGCAGCCGGGTGAAAATCATAAGCAAGAGTGGTCATTTGAGTAATTTAGAAAATCCTCAGGGCTTTAACGATCATCTTTCTGAATTTTTGACGTCGTTGTCGGAGAGCAAAGACTGACAATTACGCCTGCGGCCATAGACGCCGCCTTCAGCATAATTTTCGAGTGCATGCAGTTTTCCGACTTGGAATTGGTAACCTCGCCTGGCTCGCTCATTGAGAGCTTCGGTTTCGAGTTCAATAAGAAGATGTGCGGCCCAGGTCCATTGTAGGTTGCCGGCCTTGTCACGTTCAACTTTGGGAATGTCGTTCATCGTGTAATCCGATTCATAACCCAAATACCGGCCAAAAAGAGTAAGCAGTGACTTCCCCTTAAAGAGCGAGTGATTGCTTGACCAGTCACGAAGGATCCATTGACCTCGACTGCGAACATAAACTATCTGGTCGGCGCGAAAATCTCCGATGTTTTCGAACATACTGGTCGCGCGTGCGAAAGCTCTTAATGCATCCGTCATTTCGTTCAGCTGTTGCCTCGTGAAGAACCCATGATTCTTTATGAACAGATCTAATGTCGGTCCCTCGGCTCTCTCCGCAACAATAAAGAGCCCCGGGAACTCATCAAATATTCGTGTCACTGGCACGCCTTGTTCGGCGAGTTCCTTGTAGCCGTTCTGCATTTCCCTCATCATCACGGGGGGAGCACGAAAGTCTATTCCATCTTGTCCGTCGGAAAAGGGTGCTTCACGGCTGATCGCCAAGCGCAAAACCTTGTCGGGCTCGCCCCGAAGCGAAAAGACTCGCGTTTGGCCGCCAGCCCCTAAAAATTGATCAATCATAAAAGTATGGGTCTTATAAAGAGTGCGGCGGCCAAAGAAGCGATACTTCGGCCTGAACTCACGCACATGAACGACATCACCCGAGCTCAGTGAAGCCACGGTTTGGTCATAATCCCGATTCCACTTCAAATCGATATCGGCCGCGTGCGCTTGAGCAAAGATGGGGATCACGAGGCAAAGGAATGCTAGTTTTTTAGGCAAAAATCGAAGGCCGGTCATGCGCTCTCTTCTATCTTGGCTGGATCGAGAATAGCTACTGTTTTCCTCGAGTCGAGACCGGATCCGCTGCGGAGAGTACGATGACGTAAATGCCCGGGCTCTAAGGATTGGTGCAGTGGCCGGCGAAGCACGAGTTGGCAAAGCCGGGACAGTCGTCATCTGAGTCACATTGGTTGGTGTCTTCGGATGTACACTTGCCCGCAAAGCATGAGTTGGCAAAGCCTGGACAATCATCGTCTGAATCGCATTGGTTTTGATCGCTTGAAGTGCATTGCCCTGCAAAACAAGAATTGGCAAAGCCAGGGCAATCGTCATCTGAGTTGCATTTTTTCATCGGCTTCATCAAACCGAAAAAGGCATTCATTTTTAAGTTGGCCGAAGCCTTCGCATTTTGTAGATATTTTTGAGCGCCTGGGCAGGCTGCCGCCGCCAAAATCAAATTTCTTGTGCCGCCGACCTTCACGTCGGGCCAGTTAGGGTCTTCTTTCACTTTAATGTCGGGCCAAGTTTGGTCTTTTTTCACCTTTATATCCGGCCAGTTGCTCTCTTCTTGAATGATGACATCGGGCCAATTGGATTCAAACTTGATTTTGCAATCGGGCCAGTTGTTGTCGATGGCGACTTTTAAGTCCGGCCAGTTGTTGTCCTGTTTTACTTTTATCGTGGGTGTGGCGTTGATTTGAAGGGATGTGAGTGAAAGCAAAATGAAACCGGTGATCCATTTGAACATACGGCGACGCCCCCTTTTTGTAGTGTCACGTTGGCACTTTGTTACATGCCATTGCAGGCCTAGTGCCAAGGAAATCGGAGCAAACTGACACCGTTGCGTCGTGATTCTGCGATCCATATTGAGGTAGTCTTGCACTCACTATTATGAATGAACCGGAAGATCGACCCAAGTTAAAGCCCATCTCCTTTCCGGGAAAAATTCATCTCATTAATAATGATCAAGAGCTATTGTTGGTCGCGGACAAATTGCACGCGGCCAAGGAACTCGGCTTTGATACCGAAACCAAGCCAAGTTTCCGCAAGGGCGATGTTTTTAAAACGGCGCTCTTGCAACTCGCGACCGAAGAGGATGCCTACATTATCCGGCTTCATTATGTGACCCAGTTTCAAGTGATCAACAGCATCTTCGAAAATCATGGCATCTTTAAAATCGGTGCAGCGGTTCGTGACGACATCAAGTCTCTACAAAAGATCTCTCACTTCACCCCGCGCAATTTCGTGGAACTGCAAACTCTGGCCAAAGAAAAGGGACTTAAGAACTTCGGGTTAAGGGGAATGGCCGAAGAGGTTTTGCAGGGGGCCCTCTCTAAAAGAACGAAGATGACGAATTGGGAAGCTCACACCTTGACCGATCAACAGTTGATGTACGCGGCGACGGACGCGTGGATCGGGCTTATGTTGTATCGAAGGCTTCATGAAACATAGTTCACAGGCGACGCATTGTTTCTTGTCCAGACAAGAAGTGTCGCGTTACGAAGGCGCGGGGTTGCGCCCTCATGACATACGATTCAATTCGCGGGATGGCAGAATTCGTAGCTATCCACAACAAACTTGGGATCAAGCACCGACGGGTACGTCGAGTTGCTCTCCACCGCGCGCACCGATTCTTTATCGAAGCCCGCTTTTTCGCAAAGGGTGAGAAAGCTTTCGAGATCGAGCAACACTTCCGAAATTAAATTGCCCGCGCCGGTCACGCGCAACGTGTTGGTGGTGATGTAGTTGCCGCAGCCGTTAAAATTTTCGACGGGCAGTTCCACGCCGTAGGCGCCCATGGTCCACGTTTGGATCGGGCCCTGCAGCTCGCTGCGCGATTGAAGCACGCCGGGGGCGGGACTCAGATAGGCGCGGGTCTTGTAATTCACTTTGGTGGCGTCTAAACGCGAATAACTGGAGCAAACAAAAACCTTTCCCACCAGATCTTCGAGTGCCGGCGGCACGGCCGTCGACATCACCGAGCGCAATTCACTCAACCCGAATTTGGCGAACTTGCTTTCGTCGATCAGGCCGCCCAACGTTTCGCTGGTGCTTGAGCGGGTCACGATGAACTCAGAAAGCGGCAAGCCGTCACTTGAAGTGATTTGCAGCACAAGCGACGAGTCATTATTGGTGTAACCCTCGGCGACGATGTCGATTTGCGTGAAGGCCTGCCCGGGAGAAACAAGGACAAAGGTCGTATCGGGTAACATCACCAAGTTTTTATAGTTTTCCGGATTGCCGCTCGTAACTTTTGCAAATTGGGAAAGTCCGTCGAGTGAAACTTTTGTCGTGCCGTTGATGCCGGTAGCGCTATGGATCAGGGTTTTTCCGGCCTTGCCTGCAGAATAACCGGTCAGTTTGATCTCCAAAATATTCTTCGCACTCGCAAACTTAATATAAATGTGTTCGCCGCCCGAGGATCTGCTTGGCCCGCTCTTTTGCACAAGCATCGTGGAATCCACCGGAACGCTTGTCCCGAGTCCGATATTCAGTTGCGTGCTAGTGACGGCATGAGCGCCGATGGATACAAAGAAAAATAAAGCCAAGATGGATAATCGCATTTCGATCCCCCCGAATCGTTTTGAATCACGGGCCAACGCTACCCGAATTTCCGACTTGTAGGCAAACAAATTTACGATTAGATCTTGAACCGTTGCGATCAAGCTTTGCAATCTTCCGGGGGGATAGATGAATAAGACACTTCTTTATTTCGTGGCTGTATATTTGGCGTCGCCGTTTTGTGTTTCCCAAGCGCAAGCCAGCGTCGATGTCTCAAACGGTAAAGTGACGATCAATGTTTCCGGATACGATTCCGATCAATGGGGCGGAAGCGGATCCAGCGCGGGCACGGCCGATATCCATCTCGCCTACGAAGATGCCGCAAAAACTATCGTCTTAATTACAGGCACAACCGTTCGCGCCGGAAAAACGAGTTCGGTTTCCGAGCGCATCGCGGTCAAAGATCTTAAATCCATAGTCATCTACGCCGTTGGCGGTAGCGGAGCGAATGGTTACTCGGGCTCAAGCGGTTCTTCGGGCCGCGATGGTTCAGAGGGGCGCGACGGTTCCAACGGGAACGATGGATGCCCTCCTGGAGACGGCGGCCGAGGTAGCGATGGATCCGACGGTAGTGACGGAAGCGATGGCAGCGACGGAAGCAACGGCGGTTATGGAGGCCGCGGCGGAACGGTGCAGGTGAGCACTGCGCCCGATCAAAGTGAGTTGATGTTATTTGTGAAAACCGCGACGAGCGGTGGGGATGGCGGCCGCGGTGGTTACGGCGGTTCAGGAGGTTCGGGCGGGCGTGGAGGTCGCGGCGGTGACGGCGGCCGGGGCGGACGCAACACTTGCAAAGATGAAAAAGGAAATCCCAAGTGGGGACCTGATGGCTCGACCGGGTGGCGCGGCAATGATGGGCGTAACGGCAATTCGGGCCGCAGCGGTTCTTCGGGTCGCGATGGTTCGGGCGGTCGCTCGGGTTCGCGCAGCTTTAATTTGGTGGATAGCCGCGGCACGCAAACGTTTGCAAGCATCTTCGCTCTTGATGTCAGTGAGGCTAAATTTGTCGATGACACCGGCGATGAAATCTTGCAACCGGGTGAGCGCCTTTATTTAAAAACTTTGAAAATCACCAACAAGGGGCCAATGCCCAGTCCAGCCGGGCAAACGATCCGCATCTCCGTGCTGCCGTCGAAAACCGCGCTGACTCCGGCGCCGCTTTCGGCTACAAGCGCGCCGATCGCCGCGTCCGCGGTTTCGGCTCTTGAGTTCAAGAAAGGCGCACTGACTTTGCAGACTCCGGCCGATAGCGCGTTAGTCGGCAAAAAAGTGACGACTTCGATTCGCTTGAGCATAAACAATGTGAGTTTTGATGCCGATATTGACACAGGCATGGCCGTGCGCTGGCCGCTGACCTTGACGGCCGCAGCCTCAAGAATTTCGGCGTTGTTTGAGATGCCCAAATCTCTTTCTTACACCTTGAAGAATGTCGGATCGACGGATTTAGGCCCAAACGGTAGCCAACCTTTGTTCGTGATGATCGGCTGGAATTCGAAAACGGTTCCGAGCTCGGATGTTTCGATCACGCTCAATGACGGCCGCGTGTTCAATTTGGAACAGCCTGTGCTGCTTTCCGATCTGACGGTTCCGGCGAAGGGAACGTTATCTTTACCGCTGACGATGAAGGTGCGCGATAGCCGTCTCCTCACCAGTGCTTCTGGAACATTGAGCGTCAGTTTGCGTCTTCAAGATATGAGCTCTGCTAATGAAGTCATTCTTCAAAGCGCCGATGCGAATGTGTCGCTCGATCTTGATCTTAAAGCTTTGCCGTGGAATCAGACGTTGAATCTTTCGGGCACGCGAATCCAATGTTTGTTCCCGAATCTGGCGACCCCCGCGCAGCCGATGGCGTCACTCGAAATCAATAAATCCGCGGGCTCAAACACCATGCAAGTGCGGCTGGCTGTGCCAGGGTCTGCGGCCTCGAGTATTTCGCCCGTGATGGCGATGTCCGCAAGCCGCATGTTGCCCGCTTACGTGCAATTCACCGGCACATGGACGGCGCAGAACGTGGTGGATTTTTTAAATCAGATCGTTTCGCCCAATTCACCGCGGGGAAGTTGGTCGTTTAAAAGTTGTAGCGTCGCTCCCTAAAGCGGCAGCTATTGCGCGGGCTCGGCAGGGCTTATGAAAAGCTTTTTTTCAACAAATTTTAGGTCCTACGGCTATCGTTTAGTTCTTGTGAAAGCCGTTTAAGAATTTGAGCTGAAGCCAGTAAAAGTTGGTCTAAGGTAGCGTTATAAATCAATATTCGAGCACTCACGGCGAAAGTGGCGATGCTTACTAGATCATCCCACTAAGCGAACAGGAGATGTTTCTGACGGATAGACTACTAACGCCTCTCCCATGAGAGGCCGTGGTCATCAACGCATGGTCGATAGTTTGAAGTCGCGTGTTAGGCAGTGTTCCGATCAGTGCAGGCACTGCAGCGAGTCTAAAGAAGGCGAGCCGAATATTACCCGACTGGCCATAGAGCATGCACGAGGCGCCTCGATCGGTTTAGAAATACTTAATCCGTAATAAAGATGTTTAGTCTCTAGATGAGTCATAAGTATTTCTCAAATATTGCCGAACGATAGAATAAGCATTCTTGGAGGGGTTAATGAATTTTAGGCTGCTGACCGACGCAATGGATGAAATTATTAACGAGGGTAGTGTTCGCGTTGAAGTCATCAGAAAAATGCAGATAAGACTTGAAGAGCTGATTAACGAAAGCTCTGAACAGGGCTACTTAATACTCCTTGAGGGAATCAAATTATTTAACCAGCAAAAAATATCAAGTTACAAAAAGGCTAGAGAGCAATTTCAACGTCTCAAAATCTATGAAGAGTTGAAGCCATATCGAATATTTCTATTATCGGCATGTTATTATTTTTTGGACGAATTTGATCAGGGAATAAAAATTCTTAAGGAATCAATGCAGGATTCAAATAGTAGGGAAGACTTAGTTTTAGAGGCGCTAGGATTCTTTTATACAGATTTGAAGAAATATGCACAGGCAATAGAGTCATTCGATGGCGCGGTTGCCCTAAATTCGAAGCGAAAATCTTTATGCCAGTGGGGAAAGGCGATCGTACTTTGCAAGCTTAATAAACGCGATGAGGCAGAAAACTGTTACAAACAGTCTTTAGAGGGATCCGTCGATAATAGGGCTAGGGGTCTCGAGGGACTGGCAGAGCTGGCTCTTATACAGGATAAGCATGAGGAGGCCTTCGACATATTAAATCGTGCGCTTGAGGAGCCAAACCTTAGTGAATGGTCGAAGGTTTCACTTCTGCGAACTAGAGCAAACGTATTTTATGACGTAGACAGGGAGATGGAGGGAATTCAGGATTTAAAGTCAGCGTTGAGTCTTAATGGGCATAATCTTGATCATCGACTTCATATATATAAGAGACTAGCGGATCTTTATATTGAACTGGATGACCTAGAAAGCGCTAGGCAAGCAATCGAAGATGGATCTCATGTTCCTATTGAAAGCGAAAGAAAGGCTTCGCTGAATTTTGTCCGAGCTGAATTACTATTTATGGAAAATGAGGCCGATTCGGCTTTGGCTAATTTGGATAAAATAGCTCAGGGCAGTAAGGATCCTACTTGGATTAGAGAAGTTCATAAACGAAAATTTAGCCACTATCTGGATGAAAATAAGGTTGGTTTAGCTAAAATTGAAATTGATAAGCTTTCTAAGATGGCGGAAGAAAATTCACATAAAGTTGACGTTTTGAGGAAAAAAGCAAAATTGAATATTTCTCAGGGCCGAAAGGACGAAGCTTTAGATAATCTTAAGCAGGCTTTAAGTTTAAATGAAGATTTGGGAATAAGGCGTCCACTGCTTCGACAACATAGCGATCTACTCTTGGAAATGGGCAAGATAGACGAAGCCGAAATAGAACTAAAATCGGCATTGGAAAATGAAGTCGGAGGCCAGCAATCAGCTTTGGCTTGGCGGGCATTAGCTCAGATTGAGCGGGAGAGGGGAAATTTTGAAGAGGCAATTCACAATATCGATAAGTCATTAGAGTTGTGGAAGGTTCCTAGGCATCAAGCCTCTTGTCTAATTGTTAAATCTAATATTTACAAAGCCGAAGGTATTTACTTTAAGGCATTTCAATCGTTGGACGATGCTCTTAAATTGGATTTCCCAAACGCATTTAAGTTTAATGTTCTCATGGCAAAGGGCAAGCTGTCGCGCGAGACACAAAAATTTGAAGAAGCTCTGGAAATTATAGATAAAGCGGCTGCGACTTTAGGCGGTAACAAGCCTAACCCCATCTGTCTTTATGAAATGGCCCTAACGCTAGAAGGGCTAGGTGATGTTGCAAAGGCTATCGATAAATATCGAGAGGCTTTTCGGAGTGAAAAGTCATCGGATTTTCGGTCAGTGATTAAATTTAGGGAAGGCGTATTGTGCTTTGAAAATCAAAAATATCCTGAGGCAGTCGAAGCATTTAGAATGTCGCTTGAGCTAAATTCAAAGGGCCCCTCTATCATCGCTCTCTATCTCGCATTTTCTTTGGTAAAAGAACAAAGTGATGATTTAAAATTAACTGTCTTGGATTCATTTTCAAAAATGGGTGATATCGAAAAGTGTTCTGTCCATATCGCGAAGGGATGGTGGTTTTATGCAAATCGTAGATTTGGCGAGGCTATAAAGAGTTTCGAGATCGCAAATGTTTGCGAAGATCATCCTTTGGCGGGGTTTGTAAAGTTTTATTTAGCAAGCGCTTACTTTGAGTTAGGTCAAAATAAAGAGGCACTCAAACTAGCAAAACAAGCTGAGAATTTTCTTTCAACAGGAGAGTCCAAGAATCTCATGGCGCCATATAGTGTTCAGGAGCTTCTTGCTAAAGTACACGAACAGAGTGAGGAACTTTTTATTGCAAAAGACTATCTTGAGCGAGCGATTGCAGGTGGTTCCAGAAACGCTATTGGTATATTTGAGATTGATAATAAAATTTCACGTTTTTTAAAAAAAGGAAAGGATAGGGAAAAGGCTTTTGAGGAGGAGATGATCCAGCAGGAAAATAAAAGCAAAAATTCAATATCATTACGCAACAACAGCATGAAAATTGGGAATCATCGGTCAGATAAAATTATTGAGTCGATAGGGAATGCATTGATTTTCGGCAACCCTCATTTAGGAGAGTCATTTCGAAATGGTTTCGAATATACATGTCACTACACAAGCGCGGAAACGGCTCTTTTTCACATTCTTCCTTCGCAATATAATCACGACTTTGGAAATGAGACAAAAGTTATTCAGTTGCGGCTAAATCCTCTGGGGCAGGCAAATGATATAGAGGAAGGGGAGTTTAAATTAAATTTGAAGCAGGAGGATAAGACCTTTCCCGAGCGTCTTTTTTCTAGTCTTAAGACTCAAATAAAAGAAGAATTCAAAGTGTTTTGTATGAGCTGGTCGAATGTGCCTTTTGACGAGATCACATATTCTTCTGCGCCGTTTTTGATCCCGCCTATGTGGTCTCGCTATGGTCGAGTACATACTGGGGTTGTTATAATATTTGACCTCGAAAAATTTAGAGCTTGTGTCGAAGAGTTCTTCGCAAAAAATGAATATAGTATATTCGCACTTAAGCGGGTAATTTACGGTTATCCCGGCCGGCAGGTTGGGGTAAAAACTAGAATTGATAGTGACGAGCTCCTCCAGTTAAACACTCCTGTTGATTTGAAGTCTGTCTTTAAAGAGCGGGATGGATCAGTCAACGTGGAGCGATTGAACGCACTGTTTTTTAAGCCTCCTCACTGGAATTACGAGCGTGAAATTCGATTGGTGGCTCAGATTGGAAAACCTGGCCCGATTCCAATGAAAATCCCTAGCAGTTGCATTCGTGGGATAATTCTTGGCTCTCAATGCAAAAGGGGGTTTCGAAAGATGTTCAACAGGGCCTGCGAAGATAATGATTGGTTTTTATTGGAACACAATCCAACATCTGAAGGGCCTCATGGCGCTTTGTCTCGAGTAGGTTGAACTCTTATTCGCACTCAGAAAGGACTTGCCTGAACCGACTTGGTGAATCTAAATACTTCGGTAAGTAACCACACTAACCCGGCATGGATTGCAGATCCGCAACCCCCGGGTTAAATCAAGACGCTTATGTCGGAGTTTATATGTCAATCACTTGGTCTTGGATCGTTCTCGCCTTAGCGGGGCTATTGGAAGTGTGTTGGGCGATTGGCCTTAAATACACCGATGGTTTCACGAAGCTTATTCCAAGCCTTTTTACGATCGTCACCTTGGCGGGCAGTATGTATTTGCTGGCGCGCGCGAGCCAAACTCTCCCCATCGGCACAGCCTACGGGGTTTGGGTGGGGATTGGCGCTTTAGGGGCGGCCGCACTGGGCATATTTCTGTTTAACGAATCCGCATCTCCAGCCCGTCTATTTTTTCTGGCCCTGCTTTTGATCGCCATCACCGGGCTAAAGCTGACGGCGGAGTGATTTCGCCAAGCAGGCCTTCGCAGTTGTTTTTACGCGGCGATAAAAACTGAGCCAAGCCCGTCATCATGCGCTTTCCAACCTGCTGCATTTCTCCCGCACTTCGCACGGCCATAAGTTCGGGATGCATCTGCAAAAGTAAAATCGAATCGTCATACTCAAGAGCTTCGGTGACGCCATCGTCGGGACTGACTGCCGCGAGTTGAAGTTTGACCCAGGCTTTGGGATTGGGCGAGTGGATCACCCATTGGTGATGATAGGTGTTGGCGGTGATATTTTTAACCCGGCCTGTAAGGTTATAAAAAATCGATTTGCTGGTTTTAAAAATTTGAATCGGATGCGAAGGCTCTTCATCCGAATGCGCATGGCTCGATCCTTCGCCAAGACCTCGGCCGTGGCGAATGGGGCCTTTGATTTCTTCCGTGATGTCATGGCCCACATCGTAGCCCATCACTTTGGCGGCAAGTTGTGCTCCCCGGCAGATGGCAAGCAGGCGGTCGCTTCGCCCCACAAGCTTTGACGTGATGGTCAGCACTTTGCGCTTGATGAGCGCGGCCTCGAAACGGTCGCGCACGAGGTTGACGTTGGTGGAGCGGATATTTTCTTCGTTGAACACGCGGCGATCAATGTCATCGCCTCCGATCGCGACAAACGACATGAAGGCATTGTCCAAGAGTTCAATAAACAGCTGTGCCTCGCTCTTGCTTAAGCCTAAGTCCGCGGCGAGAGGAACAAGGTAGGGCGTGACCCCACCGCCATAAAGGGGATCAAGGATCGAGCGCATGCGTTCGCCTTGGGCGGCTATGTCTTGCGGCATGTTCGCGATAATGAGAGTACGGCGATTGAAATCGCTGGATTTGAGATCTTCGAAATGTGTTTTCTCTAAAATTGGAAACGGACTGCGCTTGATCAGCGGCATAAGTTCAGAATTTTGCGAAACGGCGGCTTCAAAACGCTGGGCCGCTTGGGCTGGGGTTTCGCCATTTTTCACGGCAAGAATGATCCCTGGGCCGTGCGGGCTTGGCTTCCAAACCGTAAGGTCGAGAGCCGCCGCGGAAAAGCTCAAGAACAGAGTGAATCCCAATACGCCAAAGAGCCGGAAACGGCGCGAAGTGCCGTTTTTAGGCGCGGCTAAAGGAAACGCCAAGAGTTTAGCGAAAATAGATCGGGGCATACCCGTTAATTTGCATTTCTCATTCCGCGTTCACGAGGGTTTGTCGTAAACGAGAGCCCCTTAAGGGGCTCTCGAGGAAGGGCCTTTAAGCGCAGCTCACTGATCCAAAGATTCGAGGGTCAAGCTGACTGAGTCCGAGTTAAAGGTATTTTGCTGACACACTCGGGAAAGAATCTTCGTTTGACGAAAGCCCAGCTGGCGGCTTTCGCGTAGGCCATTTACCGCATCGATAAGAGAGCGAGCATCGGCCATCAATTGTTGGCTGTTTGCATCGATTTCGTCCCCCGAATTCTCCAAAATCGCGAAATTGCCGAGAATTGCGTTTGCCGATCCTTGAATGCTGGTTTGGTATTTGACGATTTTTCGTGAACAATCTTTATTTATTGATGTCTCTGCGGCAGAGCCAATTGAGCTGAAAAGCATTAAAGCAGCTAGAAATGATATGCAGTTCATGGGAAATCTCCTGTTTTATTTTTTGGCAGATACCGCCGCTTTGCGGCCGACGGCTCATCCAAATCTATTTAATTTTGTTTAAAAACATTTAGTGTGGGCAATTGCAAGATGCGCTCCGGCCTGAGTTTAAGGCTCGCGCCAGTGAGAATCGACCAATAGTGGGCGCCCAAGTTTTCCATTGGCCGGGGAGCAAAGGATCCTCAACACAGGTTTGAAGATCCTTTAAATTCAAGGATGAGGTTATCCGGTAATTACCTTACCGGCAGCAATTCGTTGGTGCCGGAGATGCGGTACGAAGTGCCGCTCATCTCTCCATGTCTAACTTTCTTCGCCGGAAATTTATTGAAGTTGATGGTCAGCCGGCATGAGGACGCAAAACCGCTTCCTGACCAGTTGGACATATCCTCACTTTCGACGTCGATCAGCATCACCGTAGCGTCTTTCGCCGAGATCGAAATTGAAGTCTCATTGTTGCGGGCGATCATAGATCCGCTCGGCAATGAGATTTCTACACCGGAATCTTTATCCATCGTGCGTAAGGTGAGAGTCGCTGACGTTTTATCGCTCAATAGTTTACGGGACTCGGACTGAAGGATCAGGGAGGTGGATACGTCTTTTTTGATGTATCGCGAACCTGCTCCCAACAATGCATTTGCCGCTCCGATGTTCGAGATCGATTTTCGTGACAATTTCTTGCCCGCCTGGCCTTTGTCCAAATTCAAATAGAAGAACTCGGCATCCACCAAGACTTGCGAATTCATGTAGTTGGGGCGCATCACTTTAAAGGTGGTCGTTTGCGAGCCCCGATATCCGTATTTGGCCAGATGATCGAGGTTGGTCGCGCACGTGGCACTCACCGATTCAATTCGCGTGACCGAATCGTCGGAAAGATTCCAATCATCCTCTTTAAATTCGCTGGCCGCGCTGACCGAGGCTGCGGTGAAAAGGAGCACTAATAATACGGACTGCTTCTTCATAATCTCTCCTAAGTACGGCCGTTAAACGGCACGCGGATCAATTTTTGTCGGGCCAACTCGACTTGACTGCGGTTAAATTGGAATCGAGAGGAGAATGTTCAATATAGATGCCAAAGGGAGGCGCGCGTTTAAGACTCGCGCCAGACAAAGCTTTCACGTAGGTGAAAGTCGGGCTTCAGTCCCGCGTGCTTGAGAGCGAAGTAGTTTACACCTTCTCTGGTGCGGATCACGGCGTTCAAGCTTGCTTCAAGACGGTTAAGCGCGATTTTCGCATGCAGTCCGCAGGTCAGCGAATTCGCGGTCGCCGCGATCGACGCGAGTTCGAGGGTATCGGAGGTGCGGGGAGGTTGCGGGCTTCGGTAGCCGTCAAAAGAGTACAGATTCCATTTTTGCAGTGCGGGCGAAAGATTCAGTTCCCAATAGCGGGCTTCGCCTTGGACGCCGATAAAAGCTTCGAAGCAAGTCGTCTTCCATAACTCATCCGCGCGTTCCCAAGTCTTCCATTGGCCGGGGCGCAAGGAGTCCTCAATACGGTTTTGCGGATCTTTCAACAAAAATTCAACGATGAGTTGATCGCCCACGGCCTCAATGCGGCCGTGAACTTCGATGTCGTCAATGGCAGTGAAGGGCTTAAGCCTCGTAAACATTACGAGTTTACTTGTATTGGCCCGGATAAGCGGTGTTCTCGAGTTGAAGGGCGGTGACCGATTCGCCGGCTTCATTCTTCTCGATGCACTTGTTCACGATCTTGATATTTTTGTGATAGCACGCGGGGAATTTTTCGAGACCGGCCGTATTTTGTTTAGCTTTACTTGCGCAGCCGGCGACAAAAAGTAAGGCGATAAATAATAACGTGGTTTTCATAGCGGGAGATCCTCCTCTAAATTATTTTTTGGCTTTCAAAGCAGTGATAATGTTGGCGACGCGATCGGCATCTTTGACCGGATCGACGTCTTTTTCGATCGCGCGGATTTTTAAATCGGGATCAAGCACAAACGTCCAGCGCTTCGAGATATTCAGAACGGGCATCTTGGTGCCGTAGAGTTTGATGATGTCGGCTTTCTCATCGGCCAGCAGAGTAAAATTCAAATGATGATGCTCATGGAATTTTTTTTGCGCCTCGACGCTATCGGCGCTGATGCCGTAAACGTCGGCTCCTTGAGCCCGGATCTTTTTAATGTTGTCGCGAAACGCGCAAGCCTGTTTGGTGCAGCCGGGAGTTTCTGCCTTGGGGTAAAAATAAAGGACCGTCCATTGGCCTTTGCGTGAATTCAAATCAAAATCTTCGCCGGTGTGGGTCTTGGTCTTGAAGGTGGGCGCCGGTGTATCCAGACTCAACTCGGCGGCTTTGGCTGCGAACGGAGTCCCCACAATGCTAATTAAGGCAACCAACAAGGACAGCGGATTTTTCATACTTCACCTCATACGTAAGAGATAAAAGATACTGCATTTGAACCGGGGATGTCGCGCCCTGACGCTCTGGTACAAAATGCACATCGCCAATCCCCCTTGTCTGACGTAGTCTGGGGAATGACACCCTCGAACATCGCCGAAGAATTGGGTAAATCGGGTCTATGCATCTGTCCGCGCTTCTTGTCGCCGCAAACGCTTCGTGAAACCGCCGATGACTTGGACCGCTTACGTACGGCGGGAAGTTTTGAGCGCGCCGGCACCGGCCAAGGTCTTGAGAACACAAAAGGCGGAGGCATCCGCAGCGACGAGACCTACTGGTTCGACCGCGAGCTTGAAAACCCGGCGCAGGAATTAATTTGGGAAAAACTCGATCTGTTGAGGCAGGCGTTCAACCGCACGCTCTTTCTTGGGATCACCGGCTTCGAAGGGCATTACTCGGCTTATCCCAAGGGCGGGTTTTATAAACGGCATAAAGATAGTTTTCGCGCGGATTCAAAACGCATAGTTTCGCTGATCGTTTATTTGAACCGCGACTGGAAATCCGCGGACGGCGGCCAACTGCGGATTTATGACGGCGATTCGTACACCGATATAGATCCCGTTGGCGGGACGATGGTTTGCTTCATGAGCCGCGAATCCGAACACGAGGTCATGCCGAGTCATCAAGAACGATTTAGTTTTTGCGGATGGTTTAAAGTCCGCCAGCAATTGATTTTTCCATAACCAGATCGACGGTCGAATAGCCAAGCGACTGATAGAGCCGGATCGCCGTCTCGTTAAAACCGAACACATGCAGGCCGATGCGGTCTAAGCCCATGTTTTTTACTTCTTTCTCAATTAAACGCATCATCGTTTTGCCAAGACCAACTCCGCGGAATTCTTCTTCAATGATCACATCGCAAATGAAGGCGTGACGGTTTGAGGGGCTGCTCATGACTTGAAACCAAATAAAGCCCAAGATCTCTTGCCGTTCATTTTTGAAAGTGTAGAGGTGATTGTCTTTGGAGTGGAGTTCTTCGGGCAAAAAGCGCTTGAAGCTTTCCTCGGCCACACTTAGCGCTTCCGCCTCGCTCAAGTGCTGGGCTCTCATTTTATCCGCGGCATACAATTTTTTGCTGCGCGGAGACCAAATTGCATATTCCTGGGATGTCATTTTTGTCAGAGTCATAATTCCGAATCAAAACATCGTTCATGCGGTTTTGGCCACCAAAAAATCCGCCGCATGAACGGCCTGGCCCGCATCCCGGATGGAATTGCTATGGGAAATCGCTGTCTTCCAACGTTGTTTTAATGTCGTTTCAATGGCGCCGCAGTTTATGGTATGACTTGCACCTTCATGGCGAATCTAATTCTGATCGACGATAAAAAAATCCGTAAGCAGGCGTTTTCCAAGCTTGAAAAGTTGCTGAAGAAGCTGCAGCGGATGGAAACGAATGTCGAGTCTTTCCATGAGCGTGATGAGCGTCTGTTTAAAGAATGGTTTGAGTTGACCTTTCGTGAACAGCAGCAACAGGTCGCGGCCCTTCGCGGGCAATACCGGGAACTTGCCGATTTCCACAATCAGATGCATGCGCTGGCCCAGATGGAAGATCTCTCTTTGCCCGAAGCGGCTTTTATCTTGCGTGAGGAAGAGCGCCTCCTCCACTCGGGCAGTGAAGAGCAACGCCGTCTCATCAATGATGCGCGCCGCCTGCGTGAACAGTTTGTGCACTCGCAATCCGAGAGAAACGAGAAGCGTTTTGAGCGCGAGGACGACGAGGCTTCTGAAGATCGCTACATTCCTCCCGATGAAGAAGACATGGAAGAGAGCGAGCTGATTGCACAGCTTGACGATGAGGAACTCCGCGAATGGTGCGCGTCTTCGAAGTCGGCGTTTATTTTGCTCGGTAAAACCCTGCGCGTGGCAAGTTTCACCAAGGACTTCACCTTGTTCTTTAGACTATGGGATGTGACCCATGTGAAGGTTCAAGAGCAGTTCGCCAGGCGGTTTATGAAAGAGCACGGCTACTCGTTGATCGAGGTCATCGAAGAAATGCGCGGGCGCGTGAATGACGGCGAATCCGTTGAGGGCGCAAAACTCGAAGCCTTGAAGCTGACCTACCGCCAACTCGCACGCAAGCTTCATCCGGATATGCATGCGGCGGCCAAGAGCGAGAGTGCGGACTGGCGTAAAAAAATGTGGGAGCGTGTGCAAGAGGCCTACAAGCGACAAGACGGAAAGGCCTTAAATAAGCTCTTCCATTTGGTTTTGCTGCGTGGCCGTGAGCTTGAGCAATTGCGCCTAAGTGAACTGCATATGAGCCATAAATGGCTCGCCGATGAAATTGAGCAGACCAACCATCACGTCAAAAAACTCCGCCGCCAGCCGGCTTGGGGATTTTCAAGGCGCAAAGATTTTCAGCCGATCAAGCAAAAACTCGAACGCGAGATGGCCAAGGTGCGCGATTCTTTGGAAGAGCAAGTGATCGAGCTTCGCACTCATCACGCCTTTCTTGAGCGCATGGGGCGCGAGTCGGCAGGCTCGCCTTACCGGCGGCGGCGGCGCGGTCGCGGGCGTTAGGATTTTCTCAAGGCCGCGCCAAGGCCGTCCAAAATCCCGTCCCAACCTTCTTGGATACGGTCTTGAAGGTGCGCGTATTCCGATTTCACTTCGTGAGTTAACGTCACTTCGCAACCTTGTTGCAAAGCCAGAATGTCGATGTTGACCGGATCGCTTTCTTTGGCGTCTTTTTGCACGGCGAATTGAAATGAAATGTGGTTCGGTTTTTCGAGGCGGGTGTACTCGCCGTAGTGGGCGGCGTCGCCGTCCTGGCGCCGGTCGACGAATAAAAATTTGCCGCCGACTTTTGCGTCGATCTCGGCTTTGATCATCTTGCCGGTCAATGTGGCAAACATAAACTTGGCCGCCTTCGTGGGGTCGAGAAGGGTTTCGTAAACACGCTCAGCCGGTACATTATAACGATGTGTTGATTTCACTTTAATGCGCATATTTATATTCCCAGTTAACCTTTGTTCGATTTAACCAGAAGTTGTCTCTAAGAGTCACGGGCTTTTGGTACGGGCTTTGCGGTGTTTCGTTCTGTATGAGCTCAAGAATTGAATCAAAGGAGCGGGTAACATGACTAAATCAGTGACGAAATCGAAATCGGCAAAGAAAAAGGCATCGCCGCTCGGCAAGATTAAGGCTCTGGCATTGAGTAAAATTACGACGCCGAAGAAGACAAAAAAGAACGCCACGTCGATCGCAAAGGCATTGCTCGCTCGTGAAATGGCGAAAAATCGCGATCGTTCAGTCAATCCTAAAACGGCGGCGGATCCCGCCCACGCTCATGGACATCGGCGCTTGAGTGTGCGCCAGTCTTAAGCCATGCTGAATGGCTATGAAGTTTGAAGGTTATGCGGCTTTTTTATTTGATTGCGACGGCACGATCGCCGATTCCATGCCGCTTCATTTGCAGGCATGGAATCGCGC
>CAZVOP010000009.1:0-29837 GCA_964628445.1 uncultured Pseudobdellovibrionaceae bacterium
GAACATCATGGCCGCGATCTTGGCCGCGCGCGAACACGGCGCCAAGCATGAGGCCATCCAACGTGCGATCGACACCTACAAGGGCATGCCCCATCGTCTCGAGTACATCCGTAAGGTTGGGGGAGAGGAGTTCTACAACGATTCCAAAGCCACCAACGTGCACGCGGTTTTGAGAGCATTGGATTCTTTCGACGAGAATGTGATCCTGATCATGGGCGGAAAAGAAACCAATCTGAATTACGCGCCCTTGCGCGACAAGATTCAGCGCAAAGTGAAAACGTTGATTCTGGTCGGTGAAGCCAAAGAGCGCATCAACCGCGATATCGGCGATTTTTCCGAGACCTTTTTGATCGGCACCTTCGAAGAAGCCGTCCTGATCGCCTACCAAAAGTCGCGCATCGCGGACACCGTTCTGTTGTCGCCCGGCGCTTCGAGTTTCGACATGTTCGACTCGTACGTTGAGCGCGGGAATTATTTTAAAGAGATCGTGAATAAATTTAAGTGATTCACTCGGCCGCGTGTGCGGCCGAGCTCTTTCGGGCGCGTTAACGCACCACTTCTTGTCCAGACAAGAAGCTCCGCATCTAATTTAAACTAGTTTATATAAAAGCCGCACTTCGCGAGCACCATAACGCACCGACTCTATGCTGGGATCGAAACGGTGCGGCAAGTGTTTGAAATTAAATGTAAATATAATTTATCTATGTGTGGCATGGTCGTTATGCACAAGCGGCTTGCCCATAATTTGCGTGTATTTTTTGAAGGCTCCTTCCGAGTCCACAAGCTTGTAAATAATAATGTGGGTCCAGCTCAGTCAAAAGTTCAAACGATAAACATTAGATAGTCTATGTAAGCAACCAGACTAACGAATGGCGCCAAGTAAGTGGATTATTGTTTATAAATATAAAAAGTAACTTGATGAATGAATAAACTTAAATAAATATAGATATAAATTTATTTATACCAAGGAGGGTATGTGAAGAAGTTATTGGTTTCGTGTGGGGTAGCTATTTTTGTGGGCGGCGCGGCCGTCGCTGCGGACTATTCGGCAAAGGGTTTGGGATTTATTGCTCCCCAAGTGACGGACAAAGGGAGTGTGTCCTCGCCGCATCTTGGTGAAATCATCTTCGATACGGGAGTATCAAAATTTTTTGGACGTGATTCGGGATCGACTTGGATTGAACTCTCATCGGGAGTAGGGAATGTAGTTCCTATAGGCACGATTCTACCTTTTGCTGGGACAACGGCTCCTACCGGCTATCACTTGTGTGATGGAACACCCCTAAGCCGCACAACTTACTCGGATCTATACGCCGTGATCGGAGATGCGTTTGGAAATGGAGATGGATCAAATTCATTTAATGTTCCAGATTTAAGAGGGCGGTTTATTCGTGGTGTTGACGGATCGGCAGGCGTAGATCCAGATGCGAGCACGCGGACAGCTATGGCTAGTGGTGGAAATGTTGGAGATAATGTGGGATCGATACAGGCTGACGCATTCAAAAGCCATACACATTCATTTGTATTGGGAGGAGATGGCTTTGCTGCTGGTACTGTCGCGCAACGAACAACCAACAATCTTGCAACTGGTGGGACAAATGCGACGGGCGGAAATGAGACTCGGCCCGTTAATGCATATCTGAATTATATTATTAAATTGTAATGTATTCGCTGCGCGATTTGCGTAACTCGAATCGCGCAGCCTCCACTTAACGCACCACTTCTTGTCCAGACAAGAAGCCCTGCGTCGCCTAAAACCCCAACCCATCATCCCCAAGCCCGCCGCCAAATATCGCCGACAGATCACCAAACAACCGAAAAATATAAAACAACATCCACACCGTCGGTAGCTGCAACAGAAAAATCAAAACCAACTTCGCCGCCGCTACAGAATCCTTATCCGATGAAGCCCAAAATTTCTTCGCATTCAGCAACGAGCCGATATTAAACACCACCGGCAAAATCACGACTGCGGCGAAAGCCAAGAAAACCGCGCGGCGGAAATAATTGGGCGGGCCGCCGTCCGAATCGACAATCTGGCGGCTGACTTCATCGAGCAAGTCTTTAGCGCGCGTGAAATCCGCTTCATCGACGAACATGGTGTAGCGGCCTTCCTCGCCACCGAGGAAATGCGAGGCATACTCCTTGGCGCCGACAACGTTGGACGCGATACCGTTACTCGCGAGCAGAGACTTGCTTAAGTGCGCTTCGGTCTGATTCGAGAATTTTTTGAGTGCCTTCATGACGCCAGATTAACAGAGCCTTATTTAAAGTCCATGCACTTACGCACAAAGCAATTTTGCGTGTCTTGGCCCAGAGTTAACTGATCGGCGCGGAAGCTTCTTGGCAAATTGTCGCTCATCAATTCCGTAACCGACATCTTCATATCGATGTCGGCGCGCGGACGTTGCGTCACGGGTCTCGCGTTAATTTCCGCTAGATACTTGTCGGCCTCGGCGTAGAAGCCCGTAATCGCATTGCTCTCGTTGCGCACGAATCGAGTGACGTTTTGATCCAAAGCACGGTCCAGCGCCGGGTTATAGGGAACAATGGGACGCCCGCGATTCCATACGGAACGTGAGTCATAATACATTTTCGCCAGCTGGCGAAAGCCGTAACGTTTCGGCTTCATGCTTTGCGGAAATTCGGGTCCCATGAGCGAGATGTCGTAATCGTAACCGAGCTTTTCCATATTCATGAAAATGGCCGGCAAATCGTAAAGAGCCCAGGTGTCCTGGAAACCGAAGCTTTGCGTCGATTGCAAAATCGCGAAGGATATAATCCGATTATCCAACGCAAGCGGGTCGAAGCGGTGGCTTAGCTTGATCGTCGAATAAAGGCGGCGATCGGTGGGCGAGATTTCAAGCATTTTCAAAATTTGCTCTTGCGCTTCCAAAACCTGGCGGGCCGAAACGATGTTGTTCGTACGAAAAAGATCCTGTTCCAGCCGATAGAGAGAGGCCTGTGTTTTAACATACGAAGTCCAAGTCGAAACGCGTCCGCCGGTCAAAGTGTGCCAGTGGACAAAACTTTTGTACGATGAAAAGTAAGCGCGCAAGCCTGAGTTCACGAACTCATCTTCACTTTCGGTAAAGATCAGGCGCTTTTGGTTCGGGCTTCGCACCATTTCGACGTCGACATCCAGCTTCGAGCCCATATTCACCGTGATTTGCGGCGCGATTTCTTTCATGTAGCGTGCCACGCGGATAATCAAATCGAGATCGGTGGCGGTGTAGCCATCTTTGTCGATGCGGTCGAGGCCTTTGAACCCGCTCGGGAGACCGGTGAACTCATAGGAGTTTTGCAGCGCTTGACCGGCGCGCAATTGTTTGATGTCGCGGTGAACCTGGCGAAGATAACTTTCTTCTTTTTTAAGGAGTACCGAGTAAACGTCGAAATCATGTAAATTCATTTTATAATAACAGGTACCGAGATCATTTTGATATTTGGCGGCATCTTGCAGAACGCGCGTGCTGAGTTTTTCCAGCCGGTCAATCACTGCGCGGGTTTTTTCGGTGCGCTTCGCGATATCCGTGGCGCTCAATTTTTCGAACTTTTCCAAGTAATCCGAATACGAAGCCAGCATGGCGTTCGCCGTCCGAATATAGCTTTGGAAATCAAGACGGACCTTTTCAACCGTTTCTGAAAATGCGTCGTCGGCATAGAAAAGTCCCATTTCAAGTTGGGGCAGGCTGCCGCGTTCCATGCCGCTGCGCGATCCCTTTGATGAAACGGTGGTGTTGGCCGTTTCCATCAATTTTCCGTAGTAGGGGGAAGTGCGCATGTCCTCCAGATTCAAAACGCGCGGGATGCGCTCACCGGTTTTAAATTCGGCACAGGCGTTGCGTAATTCACGGAAGCCGGTCGAAGCTTGAAAACGGTTGCCGACGGAGTCCAGTTCGGTTTGTACGAATTGAACGGATTCTTCACTCAGGCGCGAGAGCGTGTTTGACATGAACGTGTCGACATCGATGTCCATGGTTTGGAACAAGCGCGTGCGGACCGCCATATCGAAAGAATAAAGAATTTCAAAATAATTGAGCGGTTTGGTTTCGTCGCTGTAATCCATCAGCGGTCCAAGCAAGCCGTGATACAGGTGAGTCATCAGATCGGCCGAATTCAATTTCCCGCCGAATCTTAAGAACAATTCGAAGTTCTTTTGCGAGAGGTAGTAGAACAAAACAAGCATATGCGGATAAACGGCGGTCATTTCGACCGAGCGACCATACGAGCTGAACATCATGGAGAGATTTTTCTCCGCGTCTTGGCCGTCGGGAAGAGCTTTCAGCGCGATCGAGGCGAAAGACTTCAATTGATTCATGCGGCCCTGAAGCCGGTCCCAGATTTGTTTGACCAGCGAGCTTTGGCGAAGCGAGTGAAAAAGCAACTGCTCGGTGGTCACGTTGGCCTTAAAGATCTTTTCGGCTTCCAGCGTGCTCTCATGCACGGCAAAGGCGAAGCGCAGGCGCGCATAGCCTTCGATCGCCGCGGCCAATTGCGCCGCTGTACGGCCGGTGGACAAAAAGAGAACGGCCGCATTCTGGGGCGTCAATTGGCCGGTGAAAACGGCGTCGGCGAGCAGGTTCATGTCGTCAAGTTTCTCGATAAAGCCCGTACCAAGGGCCGCCGGATCAAACATTTTTTTTGCGCGTAAAACTTGCTGGCGTACGATCGCGCTTTGTGGATCGGCGCTTATGCGCGCGGCGAATTTTTCAAAGTCGGCGCTTCCTGTGCCGCCGTTTTGCGGCATCATTCTGGCGCGCGCGATCATCGACCACAGAGCATTTTCCGCGCTGGAGCTTAGGCCCCATGACTTATTATTGACCAGGTCCCAAGCTTTGATGCGAGTGAGCAACTTGCGCAGCTCCTCGCCGTCCGTTGTCTTTTGATCGGCGGTCATCAGCGAGGTATCAAGCATCGAGCGCACGGTATCTCTCAGCTTTACATTGGAGTGTGCGGCCAGCAGATTGCCCTTTTCAAGCAATAGTCCAAGCAGATCGGCGTCAAAGTTCGAGTTTTTAATTTCAAGTGCGATTAAAATCAGACGCGTTGATTCCTCGACTGAAGCGGATCTTTGGGCGGCTAATCTTGCGACTTGCGAGGAATTTGCAGCCATTCGGAAGTAAAGAAGCCCGAAGCAGCTGGACTTGATCTCTTCGCAATCCAAATTCAAAGCCTCTGCGTAACGGCTTAAGATCGCTTCGTCGGGGTTCTTCAGCAACATCGAATTCAGCGCCAGCAGTTCGTCAAGAACCGCGCGGCTGGCGCGCGATTTGGGATCGCGGATGCGCTCATGGCTCAAAACCCGGTCGGCTAAAGATTGTAAGCTCTGACCTTTGAGCTGATGAGAGGGTTCGTTATAAGCCTGGCTTTGAGTGGCGGTGTCAGGGGCGGACTGGCGTGAATCCTGTTGGTGGCCGTGTATGGGACGGCCTTTCTCGGTGCAGGCGCCGAGCAGCAGAATTGAAATAAGAAGTCCCAAATACTTTTTCACAAAGTCATCCCTTAAAACGTGTAGCTAACCACGAGTCGTGCCAGACGGCGGTATTGGTCGATGTACCAAAGACTGATCTCACCGTCGTCCGTAAATCCACCATTGTCATAAACGAGTGCCGCGGTCGCGCGGCCGAATTTTTGCGAAAGACTGAAGCTGTTCGAGTACGAGTAACCGACAAAGTCATCCATGTAGCGGGTGACCTTGGCGCCGAACGTGTAGGCAAAACGCGTGTTTCCAAACAGACGAAATACGTTGGCGAACTTGTAGGTGAAGAAGTAATCGGGATTCGCCTTCAAGTCCGAACCGTAAGCGTAGGTGTTGACCAGCTCGGCCGCTTCCAAATCGTGGGTCATCACGTAACGGCGGCGAAAAAACTCGGAAGTCCATTTGCCGCCAAGGCCGGCGATGCCTTTGTAGCCTTCGAGACGGCTGGCTTCGTCCCAAAGAGGTTCCGCACTGAGGTAAAGCTGGTAGGAATTGCCGTAATTCAACTTGTCTTCAAAGGTTAACGCGAAACTTGAGCTGGGATTCAAGGCCTCATCGTAAGTTTGTTCGTGTCCCTTGGGGATTTGACCGGCGATGGTTTCGGCGCGCAAACCGAGACTCGTTTCCAGATTCCAGCGCTCATTGAATTGATAACCGACGGAGCCGAACAGCGCATGCGTGTAAGCGCGCGGGCTGCGGTTGTCCGCGAAATCGCTTAGGCCCGAATAGCGAAGCGCGCCCTGGAAGCCTTCGACAGCTCCTTCAGGCGGGCGCGCGATCTGCCCGCGGCTCTTTCCCACCTGGCCAAAGGCCGGAGGCAAAAGAAATAAAATGAAAGCAAGAGTCAGTATTCTCATTTCGTTTTCACGATTTCCTGTGTGTCGTAAAAGTTGCCCGTACGGCGGATAAAATCGTTGAGCAAGATGAGTTGATCTTTACGCTTTTGCTCATCGACCGTCTGCGAGAAGCGGCTGAACCAGGTGACCGGCATCTTCTGCTGTAAGTAGACCGGCAGCGCTAAGCGCGGTGCAAGGCGGCTTAGATCCGCATTGTCGATCTTCACCATTTCGTTGTAAAGGTCGGTGATGCGCTGAAAGGCTTTGTTGGCGCGCGTGCCGTAATGCTTTTTCACGCTCAAAGCGATGCCTTGCGAAGGCTTGAAAACGAAGGCGCCTGAGCGATAATCCGGACTCAAAGCATCCGCGCGCAAATTGATTTCATTCTGCGCGACCGCTAACGCTTCCGGGGCGGCCGACTCCGTGAGATTCGGATTGTCGAGCAACACGCCCGCACGTTCACTCGATTCGATCATCAGATGGTAAAAGAACGGAAGTGGCGAACCGTTACCCTCAAACAGCCGTCCTTTATAGAAGGAAGCATCCAAGCGCCCGTCGCTACCGAACTGGATGGCGTTTTTCACGTCAAAGTCATCCATTCCGTAACTTGCCATCGTGCGGATGTAAGCGGAGAGCACGTCTTCCGCGGTGACTTCCATCACTTTTCCGTCGGTGTCGGCGATGGGGCCCTGCATGTAGAATTCTTCAAGCGCGGTAACGTATTTGAACAGCGAGCGGTCACTGGCCTGCTGGCCGGACCATTCGACATACGATCCTGACTTGGCGTTGAGCGCCGCCATCCCTTGATCGATAAATGTCTTACGGTCTTCCTCGCTATCGCCGTTTACAAATAAGGTGTTCGCCGTTTGGCGAGCGACCATATCATCGCGTGAGAGCGCTTCCGGTAAATCCACTTTCACCGGCCGTGGGCGCCAGTAATAATCGGCGGTGTTTCCATATACCTGCGCCTCAGTGGCGGTCGGCGTGACGAAAATGTCGGCTTCAATGCGTTTTTTCATCCGCATCAGAAGGTCGAACTTGGACATCCGGTAAGTCAGGCCGTTGACTTCGTCGAAACGGTATCCGTTTTCGGACTTGCGAAAGTAGTTTTGATTGATGTCGTTAACTCTCGCTTCAAGTTCGGCTTTGTCCTTAATATTGACCAACGGCTTCATGAGATCGAAAATTTTGCCGAGATGCGCGCGCTCTTCCTCATACAATCTATTGGCGCGCCGGCGTTCGATTTCCTGAAGGCGCAAAGCGCATTCGAACTGTTTCTTATGGTTGGCGGTAAACGAACGCGTGATCTGAAGGCGGTAGCTTTCCAATTGTTTGATCACGGCGTAACCGCTAGCCGTATCGGACTCCTTGCCGCCGTTGCGTTCAATGATGTCGATCATCGCGCGGATATAAGTGATACGCGATTCAATTTTACCGCGTATCGCGGCGATCGCATCCCCGGGCTCCGTCAAAAGCTTATTTAAGACGGTGTTCACGCCGTTGTCGCCGAGGCCGCTATAAGTATAGCGGGTCATGTCGTAAAGATTAATCTTTATTCCAGGTGGAAAGCGTTTGTTTCCGACTTCATAGTCGCAGACCGCTTCCAAAGTGCTGTAAGCCACGGAGCCGAAGGAATTGCGCTCCATCTCGGAAATGACTTTACGCAAGTCGAAGATGTTGTCATCGAGATACTTGGTAAAAATCAAATCGAAGAACTTATGTCGCTCCTCCTTGAAGGTACTCAAGGCTCCGGTTGAGATCATGTACTCAAAACTATAGAGCAACATTTGGCGATCGAGGGCCTCCGGATCTTTGCCGAAGCGAAACCACGGCGACGAGATGACGCCGTCAAAAAACGCGTCCAAAATGGTGTCGGCGTTGATCTTAATTTCACCCCACCAAGTGTGCACGATGATATTGCCTTTCATTTTGGAAAGGAAATAGGTCATCACGATCATATTCGGATAAACCGACAGATAGTGGATGTTGCGGTTGATGGATTTGATCATGCGGCTGGTGTCGTCCGCGGAAGTGCTGGACGTGTTTTTGCCTTTGAAGTAGCTGCCCATCAGGCGCTCCAAGAGATCGGCTTGCGACTGAATATTGTGCCAACGCGAGCTGAGTTCACGGCTGCGGGTCGCGGCTTCCTCGAAGATTTTATCGCTCGAGATATTGGAAGTGTAAATGCCGCTCATGTACTTGTTGGTTTCGATAACCATATTGATCAAATACACTTTCACATAGGTCGCGATCGTTTTCGGCAGCATGGATTCGGTGCGGCCGGTTGGAGTATTTTTGAGCACCATCTCGACTTCCGAGGAATTCAAATGGCCGCGAAATAGCCGGTCGACCACAAGGAAGTATTCGTTATAGAAAGATGAATTGATGTCCTTGAGGCTGCCGATATCGCTTCCCATGCCGAGATTTTCAAAGAACTTGTCTCCGAAATTTTTGTCGATCTCCGTGACCATTTCGTAAAAGGACTTGCCGAGAGCGTCGGATTCCTTTTGCGATTCCGCAATGGCTAATTTCACCGAATTGCTTAATTGTGTTTTGCTGTTGTCGCGATACAGGCAGCACTGACTGCCGAACTCGAACATCTTCTTCGTTCCGTGTTCAAAAGTATCGGCGCGTTTTTGTGAGTAAACCCAAGGGTTGAAATTTTCAACGAAGGCGCGGAACTCGGGGTCATTCAAATTCTTCGGTTCGTAGTGCATGATGATGGCTTCGAATATCTTGCCGTGGACATCGGTGATATAGCCGCCCTGAATTCCGGCGTTGCGGTCATGAGCGATCAGCAGGGCAAAGGCCCGCGCATACTTCAAATAAGCGAATGAGAACTCGGCATCCGAATTCACGTTGCGTTTGACGTTGGCCATGGCCAGACGGCGGTAACGCTCTTCCAGAAGTTCGCGGCACTTCGCACTTGTCTCGACACATTTGGCGGGCGTCCCGGCGATCTTGATTTCGGCGTCGATCCCATTGTCCAGATCTTGCGCGAAGCGGGTGAGGATGCGTGAAAAGTGAGCGTCGTTTTTAAAGAGATCGACGTTCACGCAATCGCGGCGTAAGTCCGCCGAGCATCCGGCAAACAACGTTTGATAATAAGCTTCTTTGATTTTCAAGAATTCCGCCGACGAATCGTGCCGGTCCATCGCGTTTAGGAAGGCGCGATTGAAAATGTTGATCATTTGGCTCATGCGTGTCGTGCGGAACATCGGGTTTTCCACGAACTGCGCATTTAAGACATAAGTCGACAGCGGTTTTAAAATCGAGTTCACTTGTGCCGCACCGTCGGACGAGCTTAAAAGTTTATACAATTTTTGCGTATTCACCGTCGCAAAGCTCGCGGCCGAAACGTTTTCATCGGTCGGCGTTTCCAAAGGCGTCCAGGTGCGAGCGCCTTCATGGACTTGGCGCGGGCGATTTTTAGGCGGGCAGGCGGTCAGCCCGCCGATGAATGTAAGTAACAATATGGATTTGAAAAATGTTTGGTTATTCATGATCATTTCTCCATAAAGTCGGCGGTGATGTTGAGCCAAAAGCCGTTCAAGAGCGCGGCACTGGCGGAAATCTCGCCGATTCCCAGAATCGCTTGGTCGCAAACCTGGCGCATCGAATGCAATGGGAAATTGGCGGGGATCCCTTTGAGCGAGCGCTTATCGTATTTTGCGAACGAGCTTTCGATAGAATCGTAGAAGAGCTTGGTTTTCTCTTTACCGATTTCTTCCGCGATACCCTGAGGGATATAAAATCCCTCGAAGTTATTCTCGTCCGAGATTTCGCTGTTCGCGCTGTCGAAATAACTCGCCAAACCGTTGCGGTTAAAACCTTCCATGCAGATACGCGCGATTTCGGTGTGCTTGTCGTTGAGCGCGTATTTGACCGAATCCTCAACCAACTGATCGCCTTCTTCGTAATCGAAGGCGACTTTGTAAGCGATCACGTAGGAGTTCGTGCCTTCATAAAATTTCAGGCGCGTGACGGGATACAGGAACATACCGTTCGCCCACACGATGACATTTCCTTTCGGCATAATGAACACTTCCGTCGCGGTCGTGCTTTTGCCGGTGAAGAAATCATAAACGGAAGCGGTGAACTTCTTGTAATGGTCGGCCTTAACGCCCGAGCTGGTGTCGGGTTTAACGGCGGTCAAAATCACCGCGACCATGCTCAATTGGAATTGAGTTTGCTGATCGAGCATTTCGTTGAAGTCGCCAGGCAACCTTGCCGAGTCGTTGCTGCTGAAGCGTTGATACGGAAGAAGCGAACTGGTCGCGAGGATCGTTTTACCGATCGAGTTGATCGGGCTCATACCGGTGGCGGTGAAGCGCATGTTGTTCTGAACACTCGACGAAATCAAGCGGGTGTACTCGCGCGGATAAAGCGTGCGGTACAAATAGCGATTCTCGGCGCTGTCGAAATAGTAGTTCGGCGTGATTCCATAGTAAGGATCGAACTGGAACGGGTCGGCTGAAGTCAGAGTGAACAATGACGAGAACTTCAATGGGAAATTGCTCAGCTGATACCAGGATCCGATGAAGTTATCGAATGAACGCTCGCGATTCGCATCGCCTTCAAGGTAGCCGCCGCTGACGAAACGGTTTTTGTGATCGATCTTGGTGTAATCGCCGTCGGGCAAGTTCAAGAAGAAGCCGAATTCTTTAAGCGCGATAGCGTTTGCGCGACACAGATCGACGATATCTTTGTGCGCAAACAGACGGCGTAAAATGCCGGACTTCACTTGCGCGGAGCTGGTCGGATCCGGCTTTTGGCAGCCTTGCGAGAATTCGAACAAAGAATTTTTGTCCATGCGCAATTCATTCCAGATCGGGATCAAGTCGGGCTCGCTGCGCAAACGGCGACGCATTTCATCATAGAATAAACGCGCGCGGCTGAATTGGCTCAATGACAAATTCCACAGGCGGTACTCGTAATACCAGTGCATTCCGCCTCCGCCGACCACGTTGTAGAGGCTGGCCAGCAAATTGTCGCTGACGTATTCGAAGTACGACTTAATGATATCTTCGGCCTTGCTGCCGCGATCCCAGCGATTGCAAAACGGATCGGCGTCAAGGCTGGCTTCGAAGTCATTGCATTGGGGGAAGTACGAAACCGGCAAATTCGTGACCTGGCCGCTCTTCGATTTCACGCGCGCGAGCGCCGGAATTTTTCCGTTCGCCGGAACTTTCAAATAAACAAAATCATCGGCGTTCTTGTCGTAAGTCGCGAACTGATCGCGATACAAGTAGCGCAGCACAAGTTTGTCATGCGGGCCCGGCGCAAGGTCCGCCGAGGGCAGAATCATTTCGGTGCGGCCGCTGCGGTAACCCATGACCGACGTGTAATTGGTGAATCCTTTTTCCTCGGTGGCTTTTTCGTTCAGCTCTTTGACGAAGCGTGAAGGAACCGTGCCTTCTTCGGGGACGATGTTTTCTTTAAATTGGTGGCCAAGACCGATCATGTGCCCGAACTCATGTAGCGTCAGGTCCATAACGACGCTTTCGAGCATATCGGGATAATTGCGCGTACGTTGCGCTTCCGAGGCCATCCACGAGCCCGACATATTCTCGGCCGTGCGCTCAAGCTCGACAAATCTTGCGGAGTTGTTGATGTTGTTCATGCCTTTAAGGACCAGAGCGCGGCGGCTAAGATCTTTTTCTTTTAATGCATTGGCGAGTTCGGGACGCGCTTTTGCGGCCTCTTCGCGAGGATTAATTTTGGTGTCCCGGCCTAAACGTTGTCCGAGGATCTTCAAAATATTGGTGCGCGCGAATGTCCCATTGACGCCGTTCGCTTCTTGGCGTGATTGATCGATCAGGTCGGCGACGATCTTGTTTAAAGCGGGATTGCCACGCGCCAACTTTTGCATTTGATCGCGGATCGCTTGCATCTGCTCAGGTGTCGATTTGCCGTCCTTGGACATGGCGGCAAGACTACCCTCTAAATATTTACGCAGGTCGACCGACATATTGTCGATTAAGGAAGCGCGCGCGCCGGCGTTGGCTTGCTCGAGACGCTCCATCGGCTTCATGGTCGGATTGATCATCGGTACGAAAGATTGAAAAGGCGTCATGCCGTCAACCATTCCCGAGCCCGTTGCTTCGATCGGGGTATAACGGTTGATATAGTTTTCAAGCATGCCGCCGAAAATGCTCACGCCTCCCCAGATAATTTTTCCGTTACGGACGTCGGCGTGGGCCATGCCGATACCGAGAGGGGATTTCGCCGATATACGTTTATCGCTGATCCAATTGATCGCGGGGTAGCGTAAGTCGAACGGATGTTTTGAGTTTCTGACTTCGACGTTAAAGGCGACCTGGTCTTTGCCGATGGCGCCGATTTCACGAAGCGCAACATTCCATTTTTCTATGGCCGCACGAACTGTTTTTTCATGTTCGGCGGGGACTCCGTTCAGATATATCGTTGTCGGTTTGCGTAGGTCCCAGTGACCGGCGTAAAGTTCCTGCTCGGTGCCTTCGATCCTACGACCGAGGACGTGGAGGATGTTCATATAGCGTGAGTTCTCGAGATTGTATGGAACTTTCTCGAATGACGGATCATGCTCAAACTTCAAAAAATTCACGCGATAACGGCCTTGAACGGTGATCCAGCGTCCACCGCCGCGGTACTCGTGGTGTTCGGCATTGACCGAGAAACCAAGGAAATTGCGTTGACGGTCCCATTCGATATCTTCAACGGAAATGGCCTTGGCATCGGCGGCTGTGCCTAATTTACCCAATTGCAAGCCGGTAAGATCCAGTTTCATCATGGGGCGCGCGGACCAGTGACTGCGCGATGAGTTTTCGATCCACTCATTGGTTTCGCGGCCATGCGGATCTTTTGCGTGTTCATAGTAGTAGTGGGATTTAATCGGAATTCTGAGCATCTCTTCCCAACGGCTGCGGTCGTTGAGGAATGACGGCTGGATGAGTTTGCCGACGAGATAGTTTTCCGTGACTTCAAATTCGATATTGCAGTGAGCCGTTTCATTCACGAATGAAGTGTAGGATTCTTCCCCGGCATCCCCGCGGCCTAATTCCGGAGCGATCGCGCACAGAAAAGTTTTCGGCTTACCGCTTGCGTCCACGAAAAAGCTTTTCTCGATGCCGTCGTCAGTGGGAGCAGGCTTTTCAGCCGAACGTTCCTTGAACAGCTTCCCATTGAACAGGCCGCCGCCTTTGCACGCGGTCAGGGTGGTGGCTGCGAAGAGCGCCAAAATCACCGCTAAACCATGGGCTTTAGACGCTTTTTTCGAGTTTAAATGCCTTTTCACAGGTCCTCCCGTTCAAAACGGATATGCGAGACAAGGTAAGATTTACAGGTATAAGTTCAATAGGTGGGCCATAAGCAATTAAACCCATCTACATGAGATAACCATTTGAATTTTAAGGGCAATTTTATGACTAGAGGAGTGGCCTTAGCCTTCCAACAGGTACCCTTATAATTGAGCTGGCAAGCTCCGACCGCAAAAAGGGTCACTCTGGTCTAAGGCCTGGTGAACTGCCGTGCAGCTACCCTTTAGGCCATCCGGACCCTAAGCTTGAAACATGAACTTTGACCGCGGCATTCTGCTTTCGGTGTTTTTTTTGGTCGGTCTCGGCCTGGTGCAGGTTTATAGCTCCAGCTATATTTTCGCGACCGAAGTGTATGGCGACGGATTATTTTTCTTTCGTAAACAACTTTTATTTTCTGTCTTCTTCGTCATCGCGCTGTTCGGAACGGCTTTTATCCGCTGGGACCGGGCCCTGAAAGTGGGTTGGCTGCTGTGGGCGCTGGCGGTCATTGCCGTCATAGGGACTTACATTCCCGGGGTTGGCTTGCGCATCGGTGGGGCGCACCGCTGGATCAATTTGCCCATGGGCTTTCGCTTTGAACCGGGTGAACTTTTGCGCGTCACTTACCCGTTCGTGTTGGCGACCATGATCGCCGATTACGCGCGTGGAAACATCGACCGCGCTTGGCTGATCAAGCTCGGACTGGCTTTGGCACCGTTGGCTTTGTTACTTGGCCAGCCGGATTTCGGCAGCTTCGTCATCATTCTCATTTTGCTGTTCAGCCTGTTCGTCGCCTTCGGTTTGCGCTGGCGCATTTTGATTGCGGGCGCCGCGGTGGCCTTGCCGACATTGGCGTACATGGTTCTTTCGACACCGTACCGGCGTGTACGCGTGGAAGCTTTTTTAAATCCATGGTCGGATCCCGCGGAAAAAGGTTTTCAAGTGATTCAGAGTTTATTGAGTTTTTATTCCGGTGGTCTGACCGGGCGCGGGCTTGGCCAAGGGCAGGGGAAATTATTTTTCCTTCCCGAGGCGCACACCGATTTCACGCTCGCGGTACTGGGCGAGGAAATGGGTTTTGTCGGTTTTTTTATTTTGATGATGGTTTACGGATTTTTGGTCTTTCGCGGATTTCAAATCGCTTTGCATTTAAAGCGTTTTCGCGAGCGGGCCCTGGCTCTCAGTTTCAGTTTGCTCCTTGCGATTTCGGTATCGATCAACGTCGGCGTCGCGCTGGGTCTTTTGCCCACCAAGGGTTTAACGCTCCCGCTGCTCAGCTACGGCGGAAGCTCTTTGATCTGCACGGGTCTCTTGATTGGTTGGTTGCTCAACCTGGAAAGAGAGTCTAATATCCAGGTCACATTTCGCGAAAAAGAGATCGATTAATGGCTCTTAAAATTTTGATTGCGGCCGGCGGAACAGGCGGCCACATATACCCGGCGCTCGCTATGGCCGATGCCTTCAAGGCCGAACGGCGTGATATCGAAATCGAATTCGTCGGCACGGCCTTTGGCTTGGAAAATAAAATCATTCCGGCTAAGGGCTTTAAACTTCATCATTTGCCGATCGGCCGCTTGAATTCGAATGTTTCCCTCGGGGAGCGCATCAAAACGATTTTCTCAATGCCGCTCGCGCTGCTGAAAAGCATTTTATTATTGCGGCAAAGGAAACCGGATTTGGTTTTGGGAGTGGGTGGGCATGCCTCGGGCCCCATTTTACTTATGGCTTCTCTGCTTGGTTATCGCACGGCGATCTGGGAGCCGAACGCGATGCCGGGAATGGCGAATCGGATTCTGGCCAAATTCGTCGACGAGTGCTGGGTGGTGTTCGCCGAGGCGCGGGCCTTGCTGAAGAATAAGAATTTGGAAGTGGCGGGAATGCCCATTCGGCGCGAGATCGAAGAGATGCAGGCAAAGCCTCATGTGAGTGGCAAATTCAGAATTTTAATCTTCGGCGGAAGCCAAGGCGCCCGAGGCATTAATAACGCGGCCGTTGAAATGATCCGCTCAGGCGGCGAATGGCTAAACGACGTCGAGTTCATTCATCAGACGGGCGCCGCCGATTATCAACGCATCCGCGAGGCCTATGGGGCCGCCATTGAGAAAGTGGACGTGCGCGAATATTTGAACGACATGGGCGACCAATATGCCAAGGCGGATTTAGTGATCTGCCGCTCGGGAACCGGCACCTTGAGTGAACTTGCGGCCTGCGGAAAAGCGGCGATCTTGATCCCATTTCCTTTTGCGGCGGACGACCATCAGGCCAAGAACGCCGAGAGCTTAGTGGCTAAGAACGCCGCGGTTTTAATTTTGCAAAAAGATTTGACCCCGCTTAAGCTGCGCGAAGAAATTTTGCGCTTAAAGGGCGATCCTCAAGCCTTGGCGCAAATGGGTACGGCGATTCGCGCCTTTCATCAACCGCGCGCGGCCGAAAAACTGGTTAAGCATTTCGTGGAGAGGATCGAACAGCATGCGTCTCGCTAAAGCCAAGGTTCATTTCATCGGCGTCGGCGGGATCGGGATGTGCGGGCTCGCGGAATTATTACACAACATGGGCGCTTCGGTGACCGGCAGCGATGCTTCGGAAAATCTGCAGACCGTGAGACTAAAAGAGCTGGGCATCCGCGTTTTCAAGGGCCATGACGAAGCCAATCTCGGCGAATGCGAAGTCGTGGTCTATTCGAGCGCCGTGCGTGCGGACAATGTCGAATATAAAGCGGCACGCAAACTCAAGATCCCGCTGATTCGCAGGGCCGAGGCGCTTGCCGAGATCATGAATCTCAAGCGCGGGATCGCGGTGGCCGGCACTCATGGAAAAACCACGACGACCAGCCTGACTTCGTCGATTTTTCTAAAGGCAGGCCTCGATCCGACGATCATCGTCGGCGGGCGGCTTGACGTGATCAAATCGACCGCGCAATTGGGCCAAGGCGACTGGCTGATCGCCGAAGCCGATGAGAGCGATGGCAGCTTCACGCACCTGAGTCCCGAGATTGTGATCATCACCAACATCGATAACGACCACTTGGATTACTACAAAACATTCGAAAACCTTGAGCGCGCTTTTTTGGATTTCGCCTCGCGCATTCCTTTTTACGGGGTGGCGATCATTTGCGGCGATGACCCGAATTTAAAAAAGTTGTTCCAAAATTTCGGCAAACGCTGGATCTCTTATGGCTTCAACAAAGACAACGATTACGTCATCGAGCGCAAAGGCGACGTGCTTGAGGTTTTGCATCTCGGAGAAAAAATCGGCGAGATGAAGCCTTCAATGCCCGGAAAACACAATGCGCTGAACTCACTCGCGGCGGTGCTTGCCGGAATGCAGGCCGGCGTCACATTCGAGGTCGGAGCACAGGCCGTCGGCCAATTCGGCGGCGTCGATCGCCGCTTCCAGCACAAGGCCTCGGTGCGCGGAATCGATTTTTACGACGATTACGGACACCATCCGACGGAAGTGCGGGCCGTACTGGCGGGATTCAAGGAAAGATTCCCCGCGCGTCGGCTGGTCACGGTTTTTCAGCCGCACCGCTTTTCACGCACGCAGATTTGCTGGAATGACTTTCTTGGCTGCTTCAAAGACAGCGATGTCCTCTTCGTGATCGATATTTACGCTGCAGGCGAGAAGCCGATCGAGGGCATTGAGAGTCAAAGACTGGTCAACGAGATCGATCACCCGCATAAAATATTTCTCTCGCGCCATGACGACCCGCAAATGTTAAAGGTGCGCGAGTTCCTCAAGTCCGGCGATATCTTACTCACGCTCGGCGCCGGGGACATTTCAAAAATCGGCGAGCAGATGAGCGAAGCTTTCGTAAAGGGATAAATTTTGGAAATCCGCGAGAAGGTGGCTCTCAAAGATTGGACTTGGTGGAAGATCGGCGGGCCGGCCGACTTTTTTTGCTTGCCCAAAAATATCGAGGAGCTTCGCGAAGCAATCACTGTCGCGCGCAAAAACGGTTGGCTGATCACCGTTCTTGGCGGTGGCACCAATGTCTTGGTCAGCGATGGCGGCATCCTTGGTTTGGTGATTTGCATGCGCGATTTTATCGGCATTGAACGCGTGGACAGTAATGGATTGATCAATCTTTCGGTATTGGCCGGAACGCCGAAATCGAATCTCACTAAAGTATTTATGAAAGAGAAACTCGCGCCGGCTTTATTCATGTGTGGTTTACCGGGTGATGTCGGGGGCGGCGTGGTCATGAACGCGGGTGTGAGCGAAAAGATCGTGCCGCGCGAATTTGTTGAGATCACCGATTGGGTCGAGTACTTCGACCTCAACGATCCCGAATTGAAACTCGTGCGTAAAACCAGGGACGAGCTAAAATGGAAGTACCGCGCGAGCGCGGGTTGGCAACCGGGGATCGTGGTGCGCGCCGGGCTCAGTTGGCCGCTGGAACAAGACCCCGAAATTCCGCAAAAAGTTCGCGAAGCCACGCGCAACCGGTTGCAAAGGCAACCGCTTGAACTTCCCAGCTGCGGAAGCACTTTTAAAAATCCGGAGGGGTTTACGGCGGGCGGGCTGATCGATAAAGCGGGGCTTAAGGGGTTCCAAATTGGGGGCGCGCAGGTTTCACCCAAACACGCCAATTTTATCGTGAACGTGGGCGGGGCAACGGCGGGCGATGTGAACTCGGTCATTAGACATGTGCAGAGTGAAGTGCTTTCGAAGTTTAATGTAAAACTTGAAACCGAAGTGAGATTTCTCGGCCGATGGTGAATAAGCTTGAGGAGCAGGCGCGATAAACGTACAAGGTTGCATGCGTTTGGCCATCTTCGCCGCATTTGTCATTTTCGCTTTCAGCTCTTGCGCCCAGCGCGGCACTAAACTTTGCGACAATATTTTTCTTAAAGAGGGCGAACTCTCGCTTGGCCGTAACGAGCAAGTCTTGGTGTGCGGAAGCTCCAAAGGCGGTGAGGCTTGGAAAGACGTGCCGGTTCCGCAGGCGCAGTACCAAATCAAAGTTTTATTGCAAGAGAAGGGCTATCTTCATCCGCGCTTTGAGCGCGAAAAAAATATACTTTATGTTTGGTCGGGCAAGCGTGAAACCATTTCGAGTTTTGAAATCACCGGCGCCGACGGTTTGATCCAGGCCGGAAAAAAACGCAAAGTCGTCGGCCAGCCGATGACACCTGACAAGCTGGATGAAATCAGCCAGTGGGTTGAAACCCAGCTCAAGAGTAAGGGCTATGCTTGCCCCGAAGTTTCGGTAAAAGCCCAGGCCTGGGACGGCAAAGTTATCGCGACCGTTAATCCCGGCGAGCATCAAACCGTCGGCGGAATCACGCGCGTCGGCCTTGATGAAATTGATAACGAAGCTTTGGCGCGCTACCAGGCATTTCAGGCCGGCGACAATTACGACGTGCGCGAAACTCAATTGACGGTGGGCCGGATGCTTTCGGATGGTTTGATTCAAAGCGCGTACTTCACCGCCAAGTGCCGAGGGAAAGAAGTCGACTTGCTCCTTAAGGGTTCGGTCGGGCGCCCGAAACTTTTGACTTTTGGCTTTGGCGCGTCCACCGAAGAATTTCCGTTTGTCGATCTGCGTTTTAAGAATTCCAAATTGGACGGGCGGGCGTCTTCGTTAACGACGACGCTCTATGCTTCGCCGCGCGCGCAAACTTTGGATTTAACGACGGAGCTTTATGTTTTGCCATGGTCGAAGCGCAGTTTCTTCGGCCCGCGCTTTCATGTCGGCAGAAAGTCCGAGCATCAGATCGAGGAACTGCGTGGAAAGCTGGGCGCCGATTTGGGGCGCAAGTGGGATATGTGGAATGTGCGCTGGCTTGGCAAATTCGGGCCATCGCTGAATTACGTCAACACCGTTCAGGGGATCGGTCCCGACGAAGTTTCGTTTTTATCGTTGGATGGATCATTGTGGGCGATGAGCCATTTGTACGAGGCCTCGACCCGCGATCAGTTTTCGGGTTGGGAAGCGAAGTTTGATTACCGCGCTCAGCGTAAGGGCGTGGGATCTTTCGTCAACGTCGACCGCTATGAAGCCGACTTCAAGCAGTTGTGGAATATCGGACACTTTTCGCCGCCGCTTTTTGTTTTGGGCGCGCGTTTTGAAGGTATCGCCGTAAATGCCAATCCGGTCGCTCTCGGCAACAACCGCAACCAGCTTCCCAGCGAATACCGTATCTTTTACGGCGGCGACCAGAATTTGCGCGGATTCTCGCGTCAATCGCTCAGTAATCGCGATTTGGGATACCTGACGGCCGGCTATGCGGGATTCGAATTGCGCTTGATCGAGCAATTGCCTTGGCATCTGGAGCCTTTCCTTCTGTACGATATCGCCAAGCTCGGCAATGCGCGCTTTGAATTCGAAGATCCCATCTTCGTCTCCGAAGGTTTTGGTCTGCGCTGGGCTTCGCCTTTTGGAACTTTGCGGGGCTCGGCTGCGAAGGGCGAGATTTATAATGAAAGCGGCGTCGCCAAAGATTATCCTCAGGAGTGGGTCTACTTTTTTAGTTTTGGACAGGAGTTCTGACCTTGACGTTTCGCCACCTGAAAATTTTTGCGGTCACGGTCATTGCATTAGTTCTGCTGGCGTTCGTAAGCGCGGTGGGTGTCACGTTTTGGGCCTTCAAACATCCGCAACAAGCCTGGGACTTCGCCGGGAAACATTTATTGCCGAAAGATTTGAATGTGAAGTGGGAGAAAATGGATTTCTCCGCACAACGCCGGAATTGGAAGCATTACGATATTGTGTGGAGCGCGCAAAATCTGACGATCGACAAAGGATCGCCGGCTTTGCATGTGCCGGTCAGTAAAGCGCAAACCAAGTTCAGCATACGCGTGTTTGAACCCGGTCCATGGTTTCGCTTTGACGAAGTCACGCTCATCAGCGCGCAGCCGGTCACATTCACTCCGGCAAAGGCCGATTCGGCACAGCCTGCGCAAAGCCCCTTTCAACAGTTGCGCACATATTTCGGCTATCTCGATACGGCAGGCCAGTGGACGACCATGGACAGCTTGGATCTTGATGTTCCTGTCATTGAGGTGCGCGGCGAGGGAGCCGAGCCCTTAAAGATCTCCGTGCGCCTGGCAAAACGGACCGGCGAGAGCAAAAGTGAATTTCGTGTTGATGTTAGCCAAAGCGATTTGCAAATTGGCGCTTCCGGCGGGTTTGATGCGAATCAATTCTTCTCGAACAAGCCTTTCCTACAATCTAAAATCGACCTTAAGACGGCGGCCTTATTGGCAAAGGTTTCTCTCACGGGAAGTTTTGATGGACAGACGGCGCGCTTCGACGGCGAATCGAATGTCGAATACAAACAGGGTGAAAAGCCGGTCAGGGCCGCGCCCAATTTCAAGTTATCATTGAGCGAGCATGAAGCCGCCTTGGACGCTTACGCGATGATCAGCGATATTCCAGGTCCGCTGGTTCAGTTGGATAAAGTGAACCTTGAAGTGCGCTTGCCGATGGATAACAACTACATGTGGAGCGAGCGGCCGGCGACCTTTAAACTTTATTCTTCCCTCGCGCTGTTTTTTATCGATAAAGACATGCGCCCCCCGCTCGAGAAATCCTGCCGCTGCAAAATACCGGAAAAGCTTTTGGCCACCGTTGATGGAAGATTCTGGCCGGAATTTCTGCTCAATAATCGCCCGGAACGTAAAACGATCGCGGACACGAATCTTTATATCGAGGGAGTGGACAACAAATTGTTCTCCGCGAATATCGCCGCGCACGTCAAGATCGACAGGCATGATGCCGAGTGGTTCATTGAGCCTCGCCTTGATTCGCAGATGGAAGTGCATAGCTTTCAAGGCTTGAGGCAATTCTTGGATGCGAAGAACGTGATCATTCCTTCGCCGTTGGATATTCTTGACGGCACGATCAAGTTGAAGGCGCGCGCGGGCGTGACCCGTAACGAGAAAACAATCCGCACGCCCATTGAGATTGAAGTGCAATTGGGCTCGAACACCCAGAAAGTTTCGGTGTCCACGACGGTGACGCTGGATCTTGCCGCGAATTTCAAAGCTTTGGATGTTTATATTCAGTCTCTGATTCACGAGCTGAAATTGGAATTGCCGCCGCTCGATCCCGTGTTGGGGCTGCCGCCTTTGGCGCGCGATTCGCGCGTGGCCCTGGCTCCGGCTAAGCCAGGCAAGAAGGCGGCGGATCGATTCAAGCTGCGTGTTTTCTTCGATGTCAAAACGGCGGGTGGCGGCTCAATCAAACTGCTTTCCAAACTTGCGGATCCCTTCGTGCCGGTCACGCTTGACGTCAACAATAGCGCGCAAGGTGAATCGAGCGGGTATTTGCGGCTTGAACCATTCACGATTAATTATTTGCGCCGCAAAATCAGCGTCGAGCGCATGCAGGTCACGCTAAGTGAGGATGAGAGCGGCGATTTCCCGGTCGGTGGCCGCGTTCGTATCGATCAAACAAGTTACAAAATTTTTGTCGATATCGGCGGTACGGTCCAATCGCCGAGCGTGCAACTCAACAGCGAGCCATTTTTGCCGCGCAATGAGATCATTTCCGTGTTGCTCTACAATCGCACCAGCGAAAATTTAGTCTCGGCCGATTCCGAAACGGTCGGCAGTTTCGAGGCGGCACTCGCCGATCGCGCGATCGGTTTGTTCGGCTTGTGGGCTTTCGCGTCGACTCCGATCCGCAGCTTCTCCTACAACGCCGTCACCAAGGTTTACACCGCAACGGTCGAACTGGCCGACGGCTTGACTGCGGGAGTGGGCACCAACTGGGAACGCGCAGCCAGCCTCGAAGTGCGCAAGCGTGTGTCCCGCCGCTGGGTATTGACCGCGTCCTGGTCGCCCAGCAATCAAAATGAGCAAGTCGGCAAACTTGTTCTGCAGTGGGAGAAACGGTTTTAGCCACGCCACCGATGCGCGCGGTCCTCGCCTAATATTTTCTCGGCCATAAACTGATTGTGCGCGCGGCACAGACAGCGCAGATTCGCTGAATCATTTCCACCACCATGCGCGCGTGGTTGGATGTGATCGGCTTCCACTCTTACCTTACTCCCACAAACCCGACCCGTAACTGGGTCCTTATATTCACAGCGACCGTGCGCCTTTTGAATCGTCACCCGTCTGACCGACCGCGAGACCTTAACGCACCGTTTAGCCGCTACGGCGGTGGGCTTCTTCTCTAACGGATCGTTGCGCTTAATAAACTCCTTAGCCAGATAAACCATGACCTCGGAGGTCGTGGCGTTAGGAAGAGTGTGCGACAGCAGCTCCTTTACCCGTTCAAATAATTTGTCTTCTTCATTAGTGAAGTTCTGAGAAAGCCGCACGGTTTGATCATCAACAATAGTTTTACGATCCGCATTTACCGTTGAAGCCACATCGGGAAACATCCCAAGCAAAACCTGCTCGGCTTCGAATGAAGATTTTCCCTCGATACTTTCAACAATCTCAGCCTTAGTTTCCTGGGAAAGATTCCCGGAAATCTTCTCCTGCGCCCGAATCACTGATTGCGCGCGTGCAATATTAGTTAAATTGGTTTTACCCGACTCAAGCTTCTCCGAAATTTGCGGAGCGCTTCGCAAAAGTCTTGCGGCTTGAATCCTTCTGTTCGCGGCACCTTCAGAGTATCCATGCCCGCGAGTCAGCCAATCAAACAGGCTTGAAAAGCCCAATTCCAAATGAGCTTTCTGATCTTCCGCTAGAATAATGATTCGAAGAATCTTGTTGGTCACTTTACGTTCGCTTTTTACTTCAATGGCCATTTGGGTGTCGATTTGGTGTGCATTCATATGCGCGGAATGTAGCATGAGTTTTAAAAATCGATTTTTGCTCTCGAGGATTATTTAGAATCGATTTTTATTTTAAGATCGCGAAGGTTGATGTTTTTATTTGTTGAGCTTCGCTATGAACCTGTAGTGAAGTGATTTGGCTATCCTATTTGTGAATTAAAAGTATTGCGCTCAGCTCAAGAAGCTGCGAAAAATCCCGTCAAATTTTATTTATTAATTAACGCGGCGTTTAGCCGCTACGGCGGTAGATCTTCTTGCGCGGAGATGATCCATCCTTGAGAGGTACGTTCTGCCGCCCGTCCGGGGCGGCAGAGAGTAAAACAAAATCCGATTTATTCTTTTCGGGAAAAAACCAGTCCCCAACATTCAACCCTCCCGCGCTGCCGAGGTCAGCTTCGTAGACAAATCCCAACCCAGCCTAAAGTCAGTTCCAGATTCCACGCCCGCGCAATTCCTGCTACATTATCTTCAATGTCACTGTTCAAGCGTCTTAGATATTCCATCGCCGTTCTGTGCCTCATTATGCTTGCGGCCGGCACTTTGATCGCTTTCAATTCCCATTGGGTCAAAATCGAAACGATCCAAATCGATCTCGCGCAAAACTCTAAAGAAGACCTTTTGTTTCAGCGTATCCGTACGACTCTTACGCAGCAGACGAAAAATTTCGCCGGCCGGTATTTTTGGGAAGTGCCGCTTAAAAGTGTTTACCAACTGGTGAGTAAAGATAAACGCGTGAAGAATGTCGCGATTTATCGTGAATTCCCCTCTGGATTGAGAATCGAAATCGAGCCGCATACGCCGATGCTTGGATTCTTAAGTACCGACGGGCGGGTGTATCCCGTGGCGACCGATGCGACGTTACTTCCGCCGCTGCCGATCGGTGAAGCGCAGGATCTGCCTTTTCTTCGCGGCGAAGAATTAAAAGATGAGCCCGCACTTCGCGAGCAAGCGCTCGAATTGATCAAAGCGATTCCCATTGAAGGATCTTTTCGCAAATCCGAAGTTTCCGAAATCGTTCACACGCGCAAAGATGGATTTAAAGTTTTCGTGAGTGGTCCAGCCACCGAAGTGCAAATGGGCGACACGGACTTTGGTCCTAAAGTTTCACGCGTAAGCAAGGTCATGTCTTACCTCGAGTCTCGCAACATTAAAGGGCGCGTCATCGATGCCCGCTTCGCAAAGAAAGTTGTTGTCAGAGTGCGTAAAGCTCCCTAGCCTAAAATCAGGGACAAGGATGTTCTCCAAAATCAGTCATCCTATTGAGGATTTAAATGGCAAAGGACGCCACATCGCAAGCACAGGTCATCGCAGGCCTGGACATCGGTACGACCAAAGTCACCTGCGCTATAGGCCGGTTTGAAAACGGACGCCTAAACATAATTGGTGTAGGCAACGCCGCGAATTCAGGCATGCGCCACGGGGTCGTGGTGAATATCGATGCCACCTCTGACGCCATAAAAAAAGCCAAAGACGAAGCTGAACTAATGGCTGGCCAGCGTATCGAGAATGTTTGGCTCGCTGTCGGCGGACAACATATCCAAAGCTTCGCCTCATCAGGCATGGTCGCGATTCGCAACAAGGAAGTTCAGCAAGACGACATCGATCGCGTGTTGGAGGCGGCGAAGGCCGTGGCAATTCCGCAAGACAGACAAGTGCTGCACGTCCTTCCGCAGGACTTCCGCATCGATGGACAAGTCGGCATCTTCGATCCCATCGGCATGTCGGGCGTACGCCTTGAAGCCAGCGTCTTTATTATCACCGGCTCTACCTCTGTGATTCAAAACGCGGTGAAGTGCACGCAGCGCGCGGGTTTGAAAGTCGAAGGCATGGCGCTACAACAACTCGCAAGCTCCATGGCCGTCCTCAGTGCAGACGAGAAAAATCTTGGCGTGACCGTCGTCGACATGGGCGGTGGCACCTGTGACATGATCACTTTCTTCCAAGGCAGCGTGATTCACACGGGCTTGCTGCCGGTGGGCGGACAAAATTTCACTCACGATGTGGCGATCGGCTTAAAAACGACGCAAAATCATGGCGAAACCCTTAAACGAAAATACGGCTGCGCTCTTCCCGAAATGGTGAGCGAGGACGAAGCCATCGAAGTGGAGAGCGTCGGCGGCCGTAAACCCCGCACGCTCATGCGCCGCGATCTTTGCGAGGTGCTTGAGGCGCGCGCCGAAGAAACGCTTGAACTCATCCATTTGGATTTAGAAGAAAAAGGTCTGTTGACGAAACTCGGTTCCGGCGTTGTGCTTACGGGTGGGGGAAGCCTCCTTCACGGTCTCGTCGAAATGGGCGATTTCGTTTTAGACGTGCCGGTAAGAAGAGGTTGGCCCGAGAAAGTGGGCGGTTTGGTGGATGTTGTCCGCCAGCCCTCATGCTCAACGGTCGTGGGTGTTCTGCTTTATGGCTTAAGCCAAGATAAAGAGAATAGCCGGGGAACTGCCGCCGAGGTGAAAGTTTCCGAATGGACAAAGAAGATGAAGAATTTGTTGGGGATCTAAACCGTATATTGCGGGCGTGCACGGAAGCACACGAGGGGGATACATGTTTGAACTAGAAGAAAACACGAATTTTGGAGCCAGCATCAAAGTCATCGGCATCGGTGGCGGCGGCGGAAATGCCGTGCAAACGATGATCGAGGGCGGACTCCAAGGCGTCGAATTCGTTGTCGCCAACACCGACCGCCAAGCCCTTTCTGCCAACAAGGCGGAAGGCAAAATTAATCTTGGACGTGAACTCACGAAGGGTCTTGGCGCCGGCGCGAATCCCGAGATCGGGCGCAGAGCCGCTATCGAATCCTACAACGACATCGTTGCGAAATTGGAAGGCTCGGACATGGTTTTTGTCACGGCCGGCATGGGCGGCGGAACCGGAACGGGCGGCGCTCCAGTGGTTGCGAAAATCGCGAAAGAGCTTGGCGCTCTCACCATCGGTGTGGTGACTAAGCCCTTCATCTTCGAAGGTAAAAAACGTAAAAAGCACGCCGACGACGGCATCCGTGAATTGCAAGAAAACGTCGACACCTTGATTGTGATCCCGAATCAAAAACTTTTGACCGTAGCAAGTGAGCGCACTCCGCTGCTCGAAACCTTCCGCCGCGCCGATCAAGTTTTGCTTCACGCGGTCAAGGGCATCAGCGATTTGATCAACATCCGAGGTCTTATCAACTTGGATTTCGCGGATATCCGCACGGTCATGCAAGCTAAAGGCATGGCGATCATGGGCTCGGGTCTTGCGAACGGTGAAAACCGTGCGATCGAAGCGGCCACTCAAGCCATTTCTTCGCCGCTGTTGGAGAACATCTGCATCGACGGCGCGACCGGCATAATCATCAATGTGACCGGCGGATCCGATTTGACCCTGTGGGAAGTGAACGAAGCTTCGACTCTTATTACCGAAGCGGCTCACCCGGATGCGGAAATCATTTTCGGCGCGGTTATCGACGAAGCGATGCAAGATTCGGTCAGCGTAACGGTCATCGCGACGGGCTTTGGCACCAATGCGGTGAAAACGGCTTCCGAGCAAATCAATAAACTGCACGCGATGAACGATTCGCAAGCGCAAAGTCAGTCGCAACAATTGATGAATGCCGGGATGGCGCGCTTGCAACAGGATATGAATCAGCAATCCTACGAGACCATCAATTTGAGCGTTGAAAGTGCGCAGCCTGAAATGCCGATGCAAATGCCGCAGACTTTCAATACGCAGCCGGCCCCAAGCCAGCCGCAACAGGCGGCTCATTTCCCGATGAATCCTCCTACGCCGGCGGCGGCACCGCAGGGTCCCGTGTCTAAAACTCTTCCGCGTGAAGCGCTGTTGGCTAAGGCCCGCGCCTACCGCGAGAGCCAAAGCCACCGCGATCATACCGCGCAGCCTGAACAGCTTTCGATGAACATGGATGAGGTTTCGCCGCAAAGATTGACGCCCGAACCCGCGCGTTCGCCCTTTGAAAGCGATTCCCTGGAAGTTCCTTCCTACTTGCGTCGTAAACGTGGCGCAAACCATGACCAAAACGAAGGCCTAGAGTAAGGTAAGGGCTCTGTGACCAGAGCCCTTTTCGTTTCCGATATTCATATTGCTTCACCACATGACGAGCGCGCCGTGCTCTTTGGCCGCTTTCTGGATAAAGCCTTTGAATTAAAACCTAAGCATCTATTTTTGGTCGGCGACATATTCGATCTTTGGATCGCCGATCGTGATTATTTTGTCGAAAGCTATTCGACTATTATCGAAAAGCTGGTGCAGCTCAAAGCCAACGGCACTCAGATTCATTATTTTGAAGGCAATCACGATCTCGATTTAAAATTATTTTGGCAGGACAAACTGGGCTTTGATGTGCAAGAAGGCCCTGCATTTTATGAAATCGCGGGCCAAGTGGTGCGTGTCGAGCACGGCGACGAGATGGATCCCGACGATAAGGGCTATTTGTTCCTACGCTGGTTTTTGCGGACGCTGCCCGTGCGTGCATTGGGCCGTCATCTTCCCAATCAAGCCGTGCGTTGGATCGGCGTACGCGCTTCGCAGTCCAGCCGCAATTACACATCGCAAATCAAAGTGGCAAGCGATGAGGAATCCATCGCTAAGATCCGCAATCACGCGCGTGAAGTTTTTCAGTATAAACCGTTTGACCTGTTTATTTCTGGCCATGTGCATGTACGCGAGGACTCGATGCAAGAGCTGAATGGAAAGAAATTCCGTTGCCTGAATTTAGGCACTTGGCTCAAAGAACCGCTAGTTTTGGAACTGCAAAGTGGGCAAGCGGAGCTTCAAGACGTCAAATCCTGGCTCGATCGATAGTTTACTCGCATCTCAGGCACATATCGCGTGCGGGCAAGCATTTGCCGGTGAAGCAGTTTCCGCCTTCCGTGCGCACGGAAAAACGCGGAGGCTCGCAGCCGTCGGGCGCGCGCAGTCCGCCGTAGCGGCAGGTGCCAAAGCCGGTTTCATTTGCGGGATCGGCTGCGAACGGTGAGACCGCCTGCACGCCCTGCCTACATCGCTGATCCACGTAATAACCGTTGGTCATATTGCAAAATGCCGCGGCCGAGTCCGCGCGAAAGCAGCTGACAATTTTATTGGTGCGATCGAGCCATACAAAAAATTTAACACCTAAATCGTATTTATCTATTCCTCGTTCACTCCAGTTGACGCGAATTTTTCCGTCTTGAGAGCGAAACATAAGCCGGAGCGAGGCGGGATAGCGAGTGAGATAGGAGCCGAATTCCTGAACCTTCAGGCGCATGTCCGGGCTGCCTAGGGCGAGTCCAAGGTGTTCAATGATTGCGCCAGGGAATACCTTTGCTCCCGCGCGCAATGAGGTTTCTGCCGTCAGTGAGGAATCATAAACATAATTTAAGAAAACGGCGGACTCCTTGCCCGGCTCGGCACTTTGCCCGCTCATGATAAAAGTGCAGGTTTCGTCGTTGCGTAAATTTGCCGTGATACCGGCCATCACTGCGCTTGCAGAATCCTTGAATTCAATCTGGTCTTTGAGGCTCACGGTCGAGTTTCGTATAGAGCGGGAGTAGAGCACCCCGGCACAGAGCAAAACCGTCGCTAAGAATGCACCGACGATTTTTGCGCGGCTCATGGGCACAGCATACAGTGATGGACGGTGTCGGCGACGGTGAAGGCGCAATCCTTCCCGCAGCTGACCGTGCGCAAATTGACTGAGCCCGCAGGCAGATCACTAAATCCCTTGGGACAGGTGCAGGCATTGGTCGCCGGGTTGGATTGGCGGCAAGCGACGGCGCCGTAGGTGAGAACATAAATCCCGCCCGCGTAACAAGCGCTCTTCGGCATGCACTTTGGCATTGCGCCCGGGCTTTGTGGATCGTAACGAAAACCCATGGTGGCACAGGCCTCGGCGGCGCTGAACTGATTGTTGCAGCCGACGATTTTCTTAAGGGCATTCACATAAACGGGAATATCGTAAAAGCGCACCCGCTCGAGGCCGCCGCCGCGTTGTTGCAGTTTGAGTTTTATCCGCGCTTGATGGCGTTGCACGTTTTCGCCGTTCAAATTCAAAGTCACGGGCGGGACACCTTCGTCTTCGATCAAAAATTCGCCGATTTCTAAACGCTCACCGGCGAAAGCGAAGCCCGTAGCGAGCGGCCCCTTATTTTGTCCATAGTCGCCGGCCAACAGCAAAGGAACGCTTCGGCCCGGAACAAATTCGATATCATGCAATTTTTCCGAGCAGGTGGCGTCGGTGACAAGAACGGTGCGGACAAAGTTAAATAAGTCGGCCATCTCATCGCTTTCGAGATTGGCTCCGCTTTTCAACATGGCACCGATCAGCGCCGCGGCCGCTGCGGCAAGAACGGCGCCCGTGAACACCGCAATCAGAGTGGCATAAATTGCTGTTCTTTGTTTCACCCAGGTAGGATATTCTCAGGCAGGAGCGCAAGTACAATGAATTCTTGGGATAAGCATATACCAAAATTGGTTTTTGCCGTCGGCATTTTACTTCTGCTGTCGGCCGCTTACATTTTCTTCGGAC
>CAZVOP010000009.1:29847-68423 GCA_964628445.1 uncultured Pseudobdellovibrionaceae bacterium
GTGCGTGCGCCGCTGGCCACGCTGAAATCCGCGCCCGAGGTGGAGTTGATCGGCGCGGCCGTGCCGGGAACGGAGCAGAAACCCTGGCTCGCACCCATTGAGGAGAGCGAGCTCAGCACCGCTCCAAAAAACGAAAATCCCGCGCCGGTTGAACCGCAGCCCATATTCGGCAACCATTTGCGAAAAATCGGGATGACGATGCGCACGCCGGAAAAGATGGCCTTTGGTGAAACCAAAAGCCGGGGTGCTGAGGTTTTGGTGGGTACGGACATCAGCGGTATGCCGAAGTTATATTTATTTTCGATGAAGCGTAAACTGAAGCCTGAGCAAGCCAAAAGCATGATCGAAGATCAGTTCCAAGAAGACGGCCTGCGCGTGCGCAAGATTTCTTCGATGAACAGTCGGGGCGGGGTTGGAGTGATGACCGTTCTTAAGGGCCTCACGCGCGGCAATGAAGAATTCCAGGCCTACTCGTTCAGCGCTGGAAAAAAGGGATATTCGCACATGCTGATCTTGGTGGATTCGGAACTCAGCCGCAAACCCGCGCGCGTGCGCCAGTTGATTGACTCGATCTCGGCTTCGCGCTGATTATTTTTGCCGTAAAATTTCGGCCAAAGTTTTAAGTTCTTCGTGGATGGGCCCAAGCTCGTCGTTTTTGCGTAGCGGCCGGGGCGGATCGAATTTCCCCTTCTGCAAATCGCGGATGTACGCGCAGATTGCGACCAGCGGGCCACCCACCCTTTGACCAAGCACGATCATGTAAAAGACCGTGCAACTGATAAATACGAGAAAACTGAGAAAAAACAAGAGCGCCACTAAAGACAAACGTTCTTGAATCGCGACCGCGGCGCTTAAGTCGGAAAGAGTGGCGACGCTCACTTGCACTTCATTTAAAAGCTTGGCCGCATACACCACAATGACGCCCAGAAAGGCGACGCCGCCGGTAAAGACATGCATGTAGTAGCCCTTGCTGAGGCCTGCGTTTTTTATATAACTTTTAAGGCGGCGCTGATCTTTGCTCATACTCTAATGGGACTCCGCGAGTAGTTGTCGTGCATGTTCCAGGCTGGTTTTTGAAATGGTCTCGCCCGAAATCAAGCGCGCGATTTCTTTGACCCGCTCGTCTTTGTTAAGCTGTGTAACGGTCATGCGCATCCCGCCTTTTTGCGGGGCCTTTTCGATCAAGAAGTGCTGATCGGCGAAGCTGGCCACTTGAGGAAGGTGAGTCACGCAGATCAGTTGCTGGCCTTTAGAAATGGTTTTGAGTTTGCGCCCGACCTTCTCGGCGGTTTGCCCGCTGACGCCGGTGTCGACCTCGTCGAACAAATAGGTGCGGGGCCGGTCGCTTGAGCCGACCACGCGCTTGAGCGAGAGCAAGATCCGGCTTAATTCCCCGCCGCTGGCGACTTTTGCCAAAGGCCGCGGCTCGTCCTTTTTCGACGCTTGAATCATGAATTCGACATCGCTGATGCCGGTCATCGAGAGTTCAGCGGCCAAATTCACTTGCACGCTGAAGCCCACGCCCTTCATGTTGAGGTCGAGCAATTCGTCGTTCACTCCTTTTTCCAAGAGGTGCGCGCCGTTCTTACGCCGTTCGTGCAATTCGTTCGCGAGCTTCTTCAAAGATTTTTGAATTTTGCCGCGTTCTTCATTCAGTCCGCGCATGCTCTCGTCAAATTTTTCTAGCGATTCGATTTCCTCTGTGATTTCTTTATGCGCTTTCAGGATCTCGTCGACGCCCTTGCCGAATTTCTTTTGCAACTTGCGCAAGGAATTTAAGCGCTCTTCGAGCTGATTCAGCTCTTCGGGATCGGCATCCAGATTTTTCCCATAATCGCGCAGCTCGAAGATCGCGTCTTCTAATAAAGTTTTGGCTTCATGCAAAGGAGCAAGTTTTTGCGCAAGTACCGGATCGACGGACGTCAATTCGCCGGCGCGCTGAAGAACTTGGTGCAAAGCGACCATCACCGCGTCGTCATTGGAATAAAGCGATTCAACGCTTTGTGAGACAAATTCGATCAAGCGGGTCGAATTGCGCATGCGCGAAACTTTAGTTTCGATCTCTTCGTCTTCGCCGGGCTGAAGACCCAAGGCTTCGATTTCATCGCGCTGGAATCTTAAGAAGTCCAAGCGTTGCTCGCGCGAACGGTTCGCGTCTTCAAGCCTTGAGATCTCGGCGATGACCGCCTTTAATTTCTCGAATTGTTTTTCAAAATCCACGCGCAAGGTCCATGTGCCCGCGTATTGATCGAGAACTTCCAAGTGATAGGTCTTCGATTGCAGATGGCGGTTGTCATGCTGGCCGGTCATCTCGATCAACGGAGTGGTCCGTCCGGTCAAGGTGATCAGCGGTGCGACGATGGAACGCAAAGAAGATAGCGGGCTTAGGGCGCCGTTCAGGTAGACTTTGCCTTTTCCGCCGGTCGCGATAATGCGGCGAACGACCAAGGTCTCATCGGTCACATCGAGGCCGAGCTCTTCAAGCTGTTCCAAAACGTCCGGGCGCTCGGTCAAATCGAAGTAACCTTCGATCACCGCCGATTCGACACCGCTGCGCACGACATCGGCCTCGGCCTTTTCGCCCATCATTAAGCTTAAGGATTTCAGCAGTACGGATTTACCGGCGCCGGTTTCGCCGCTCAGCACATTGAGACCTGAGCCGAAATTCAGCGACAGATTCTCGATGATCGCGAAGTTTTTGACTTTGAGTTCGATCAGCATGATTAGGCCCTCTCCCCGAATTTCAGTTTCTCTTTCAAGAGGCTGAAAAAATTGTGCCCGGGCTTGCGTAAGAATAAATGATCGCAGGTGTGGCGCTCGACCCAAACTTCGTCAGTCGGTCCGATCTTCGCTTTTTTGATTCCGTCGACCGTGATGACCGCGCGGTTCTTGGTGCCATAGATCGCGAATTGAATCTTGCGATTGTCGGGAAAGATAAACGGACGGCTGGTCAGGCTGTGCGGGCAAATGGGTGTGACCACCAAGGCTTCCACTTCGGGGTGCAGAATGGGCCCGCCGGCAGCTAGATTGTAAGCGGTCGATCCGGTTGGAGTCGCGATGATCAAACCGTCGGCCTTGATCGTGGTGATCGGCAGGCGGTCGATGGTGATCGAGATGTGAATGAGATGGCTTAAGGGCCCGCGCTCAATAACCAAATCGTTCAGCGCCGCGAATTCAGAGCGGAGTTTCGAGTCGTTTCGCACCTGCACGCTGATCATCGAGCGTGATTTCATCTCGAGCTGGCCGGTTAACGCCAGGTCCACCATTTCAAATAAGTCTTGTTTTCTGGTGACGGTCAAAAAGCCGAGCCCGCCCATATTCACGCCGAGCACGGGAACACGTTCGCCTTGCAACATGCGCACGGCCTCAAGATAAGTGCCGTCGCCGCCGAGTACGATCACCAATTGGATGGGGGTGCCGGATTTCATGCGCTTGGCACCCTCGATTTTTTGCTCAGGGTGCGAGAACACCATGATCTTGCGCTCTTTAAGCCATAGCGAAAGCTCGCGCGCCAAGGCCAGCGCGGTTGGAGTTCCACGCCGGTAAACGATCACCACGCTTTTGATTTTCTCTTTATAAATCGCGGTGCGTGAAGCGGTCTTTTTTGTCATCAAATTTCAAGCAATCCATCGCGCCGGAGCAAAGCCTCCGGATCGGGCGAGCGTCCACGAAATTTTTCGTAGAGCCGCATAGGATGGTCGCTGCCCCCCTTGGATAAAATAAACTCTTCGAATTTCCCCGCCGTTTCGGGATGGAAAATTCCCTTCTCTTTAAAGAGCTCAAAGGCATCCGCATCCAGCGCTTCAGCCCATTTGTAACTGTAGTACCCCGAGGCGTATCCGCCACCAAAAATATGTGAGAAAGAAGCGGAAATATTGGTTCCCGGCACCTTGGCCATCAGTTGAGTGGCCTGCGTCACGCGCTCTTCAAACTCAGCAACGCTTTGGCCCGTCTTGGGCGGATCCATAAACCAGGCCATGTCCAAAAGGGCAAAGTTGAGCTGACGGATAATATGGTAGCCCACCAAAAACTTTTGCGACTTTTTGAGCTGATTCATCAGCTCCATCGGCAGCAGCTCGCCGGTTTTATAGTGATGGGCGAAAAGTTTAAGCGACTCTTCTTCTTCTGCCCAGTTCTCTAGGATTTGCGAGGGAAGCTCGACAAAATCGAGATAGACATTGGTTCCCGCAAGCGAGCGGAATTCCACTTGGCTGAGCAAGCTGTGCAGCGAATGCCCGAATTCATGGAACAGGGTCAGCACTTCGTCGAAGTTCAGTAGCGACGGGTTTCCGGCCGAGGGCTTGGTGAAATTGCAAACGATGCTCACATGCGGGCGGCGGATTTGTCCGCGAAAAAAGCCCTGCTCGTAAAAGTTCGTCATCCAAGCGCCCTGGGATTTGCTCTCGCGCGGAAAAAAATCGGCGTAAAAAAGACCGACGAATTCTTTGCCGTCATTGTCTTTATGAACTTCGTAAACTTTCACGTCTTCGTGGTAGACGGGATACTCTTTGCTCTCGCTGAACTTCAAACCGAATAAGCGGCGGGCATGTTCGAACACGCCTTGAATGACATTTTCCAGCTTGAAGTAGGGCCGTAAAGCCTCTTCGTCGAAATCGTATTTTTTCTCTTTCAATTTCTCCGCGTAAAACCAGAAGTCCCAGGGTTGAATGGAACTCGGACCGCCGAGTTCGTCGCTCATTTTTTGCACTTCTTCAACTTCTTTGAGTGCGGTCGGCTTCGCCGACTTCAGAAGTTTGTTTAAGAAGCTCATCACTTGTTCAGGCGTCTCGGCCATGCGCAATTGAAGCGCGTAATCGGCGTAGGATTTCGCACCCAGCAGTTGAGCCTTTTCTTTCATCAGATTCACCATCTCCAGGATGGTGGGCTGATTGTCATAGGGCCCGCCGAATGAGCGGCTGACATAAGCGCGGTACAATTTTTCGCGAAGCGCGCGGTTTTGCGAGAACCTTAAAAACGGAAGATAAAACGGCATATGTAAGGTGATCAGCCAATCGCTTGGCCGCTTTTTCTCTTCCGCCGCCTGTTTAGCCATAGCCTTTAAAGTCGGGGTCAGGCCGGCAAGCTCATGTTCGTCGGTGATCCACATCTCAAAATCGTTGGTGGCCTTCAAAACGTTTTCACGGAACTTGGGCGTGAGCTGGCTTAAGCGTTCATCCATCGCGCGAAGCTTTGTTTTCTGCTCTTCGCTCAGGCCGGCACCGCTGCGTTCAAAATCACGGTAGGTCTTTTCAACCAAGCGCAACTGCTCAGGCGTAAAGCTCAACTTCATGCGGCCTTCAAACACTTCACGCACTTGCGCGAAGATCTGGGAATCAAGCAAGATGTCATTGGCGAATGAGGCGACTTTCGGGCCCATCTCCATCGACAAGGCTTGAAGCTTTTCGCTCGAGTGCGCGCCAAGCAAATTATTGAAGAGGGTGAATACAAATTCGAGCTCTTCGGTCGAGCTCTCTAAACCTCTAAACGTATTGTCGAAGGATGCGGGGTGGCTCTTGATCTCTTGGAGCCGCTTTTGCCCATGCTTGATCGCATGATCCAGAGCTTCAGGAAAATGCTCCGGTTTAATCTCATTAAAAGGGACCGCGAAGTGCTTAAGTTTCGAAGGCTCGAGTAGTGGATTCATCAGGCTGATGTATCATACTCAGAGCCTTCGATCAGCTATTTAGTACTAGTAGACGAGTTGGCACATCATCTGGCCGTAACCAACTTGTACCGGAACATAGTAGTGGCCGGGATACATTGCGTTAGCTTGTTCGCAACCGGTTTGTTGGCCGTACTGTTGACCATACTGTCCAGGGTACTGTCCAGGATATTGGCCGATACCAGTTTGACCGCCGTAGATCATCGTGCCGATTTGGCAGGGCTGATTGGTGTACGGGTTGATTCCGGTGGTGCAGGTCATCTGACCGGTTTGTCCGCCGTAGATCGTCGTACCGATTTGGCAGGGCTGATTGGTGTACGGGTTCATCCCGGTAGTACAGGTCATGTAACCAGCACCGACTGCAGCGACGGAGTTTGATTTACTCTTCTTGCCGCATGCGCCGATTCCAACCATCATCACCGACAAAACGGCTACTTTGGCTAAAAGACTAAGTGATTTCACAAAAAACTCCTCGTTATATTCGTTCGTTTAATTTCTAATTCTAAAACCTAAATCAAATTCGCTTACAAAACATTCGCCAGGAGTTATCCGGGCGAGATTCGCGGATACTAGAAGCAGATCCCGATTGAACCCCATGAGCCACCGAAGTCGATCGAGGTGCCGCAACCTGAACCCGAGTACGGGGGGTATGCGTAGTAGTAGTCATATCCGTAGTCGTAGTAGTCACCGTAGTTGTACGAGCTGTAGTTCTGCTGTTGTTGGAGCAAGTCGTAACGTACGCAAACATACTGACCTTGCAAGATCATCGGCACATACGGAATTCCGTATTGGATGGCGTACTGTTGGCAGCTGGTCCGCGGAACCTGTCCGTACTGATACTGAGTCGGATAACCAGGATTCGTGGGCAAAAGATATTGTCCCGGGGTGCAAGCTTGTTGCTGACCCATCTGGTTTACGTAGACTCCGTTGGCCGGGCAAAGTGTTTGGCCAGTAGCCGAGCACGGTTGGCCGATCGCATTTACGTAAGTGTATCCGTTATAGTTACAAGCTCCAGCAGCGGCAGCTGCGCTTCCATTACTCTTCTTACCGCAAGCGCTTAGTGCCATTGCCGCGAGGACAATCAGCGCTGCGTTTGCGATGTAGTTAACTGCTTTCATAAAAATCCCTCCCGTTAATAAACCATTTGGGCGTTACCGCCCTCGATAGGATGTATTCCAAGGTTTGTGCCAAGCCGTGTAATTAATATAGGGCCATTAGGGCGATTTTAGAGGGGGTAGGCGCCCAAAATGGGCATGGCCAAGAAGGTGTCCAATCTTATGAAGGTCATAAAAATCAATAAAAACCTAATGATTTCAATAATATGCCTAAATGGTGTGCACTCACTTTGTACACCGGCTCAAAAGCGTCCCTCAGGATTGACCACAATGTAGATGGTTTGGGGACCTGTTTTCGAGCTGGGAAGCCCTATACTTGAACCGAATTGCCAACTTATGCATCATACCTATTAGGGGGTAGTGCATGCGAAAGACAATCGGGCTGGTTTTGTGTCTTATATATTTGCCGATTTCGGGGTGGGCAGCCTCTCCTTATAAGCGGTCCCTGGTGAACAAGAAGAACGTGTATATGCGTGACGGCGTTTTTACCGGGGGTAAGGCCGGTGAAGGGGCCTCGCTTCTGGGCATGCGCCGGGCCTTTTCAGGTAAGGCTAAAATCGAGCGCGTAATCGTGGATCTTGGCGACGGTGAAATGAAGCCCGCGGGCGACGAACTTGGTTATTTCCAGGTGAGCCTGGATTCTAAAAATAACCGCGTGGTCCTTGATGTGGCTCAGCTCAAATCTTCTAAAATTTCCGAGCAACAAGTTAAAGACCTTTTTCGTAAGAGTGCTTACGTCTCAAATGTCTCGCTGACTTTGGATCCGGAAGATAAAGCCGGCACCATGGTGTTGCAATTGAAGCGGCCGATGAAGCTTGAGGTTTTCCAACTTCACGATCGGTCCAAACCGGGCCGGATCGTGATGGATCTCACGCCCGTGGCGCCAGCCCCGAAGAGAGTGCGGTAAGCCTTAGTGCGTGTCCTGGCCGTTGTCCTTATATATATGCTGAGCGCGCCGTTCGCGGAAGCCCGAATTTTTGATTATAAAGATTCGGCGCTGGCGGCTTATATGCGCGGGACCGGCGGACTGTCATCAGTTAAACAAGATGCATTTGGTAACTCGAGCGGCAGCGGCACCTCGGTCGACGGCTCATCGAAATTAGATTACGGCGGCGAAGTGGGGATGATGCTCGGCTTCGGGCAGAACTTGCATATGCGGCTCGGCATCGAAATGATCCAACATCAAACGGTATCGGGGACGGGAAGCAGCCCTTCGGGCGTCGAGCGTTTCAAACTTGAGTCTTCGGTTTTCGTATTTAATCCCAACGTCACATTCGAATATGTTTACAAGACGATCAGCGGATTTCGTTTCTACACCGCCATCGGCGCGGGCCTTGCGGACGTCACCGTCGAAAACCGCTACACGATGTCCGCGTCAACGGATCTCAGTGTGCCAAGCTATAACGAAAAACTTCAAGGCTCGGGAGTTTCCGGTCACGCGCTTGTCGGGATGGAAACCTTATTCGTCGACAACGTGACGTTCGCATTGGACCTGGGCTACCGCTACATGCCTATTTCAAGTTTCAAATACAAAGGCGACGTGAATAACTTCGTGGCACCCACCGGTGCAAGCAAAGGCGCCGAAGCCCTAAATGCCGACGGCAACAAACGCGCGCTGGATTTGGGCGGAGTGATCGTCGGCGCCTCGTTTCGCTTCTATCTTAATTTCTTGTAGAAAAAAATCTCTCTTCTTAATGCACCCTTCACGCGCGCGGATGCGCGTGAAGCAACCCTCTCACGGACGGAAAGGAACCGCGAATAAAGATCTACCGAGAAATAAAAAATCTTCAATATAAAATCCGTTCTTGATTCGGCAATGATTTAAAAATAAAACCTCGACATGCGCAAACCCAAGCAACTCGAATTCAAAAAAGTAAAAGGCTGGGGCGGCCAGCGCAAAGGGGCGGGCCGCAAGAACCAATCCAGCCGCGTGAATCACATGGAGCGCGCGAAAGTGAATTTCAAAAAGCCGCTCATGATCACCATGAAACTTAAAGACGGCCTGCGCGGTCTTCGCAACAAGTCTATGCTTGAGAAATTTACTGAATGCGCCGCGGGCGTAAAACCATTCGGCTTGCATGTGCTGCACTTTTCGATCGAAACGAATCACCTGCATATCCTTGTCGAAGCTCGGGATAACGAATCGCTCGCAAACGGGATGAGATCGCTGGGTTGCCGCCTAGGGAAGGCCATCAGGAAAATGCTCGGCGGTCGTGGTGGAGTATTCAATGGACGCTATCATCTGCGTTTATTGGCGACGCCTACGGAAGTGAAGCGTGGCTTGGCGTACGTACTTTTAAATCAAGCGAAGCATGCGAAATTAATCCCGCATGTGGATGATTATTCGTCGGCGAGACACTTTAAAGACTGGCGGGCGCTCTTGGCGCGAAAGATTGGGCCGATCTTGGGGGATTGGAAAGGGGTCGCTTTGCCGGCTTACTTGTCTCATCCGCGTTCATGGCTGGCCCAACAGGGTTGGCGGCGCGCGCTGGCCTAGCTGAAGTTAGCCGTACAGCGAATCGAGAATGTCCTTGTACTTTTCGTCGGTGAATTTGCGTTTCACTTTGAGTGACGGGGTCAACTCGCCCGTTTCGACGCTGAAGTCTTCGGGCAGAATCGCGAAATTTTTGATCGTTTCGTAGCTTGCGAGGCCGGTGTTGATCTGTGCGAGCACTTTTCGGACGGCATCGATCAAATCGGGGTTTTGTGTAAGAGCCTTGAAGTTACGAAAGGTCCAGCCGTTCTCGCGCGCCAAGGTCTTCGCATAGCTTTCGTTCAATGTAAGAAGGGCCACCACGTACTTTTTGCGCTCGCCGTGAATGAGAACGTTCGAGATCATGGGACTCGTTTTCAGCATGCCCTCAAGTTTTTGCGGCGCCACGTATTTTCCGCCGGCGGTTTTGATCAGATCCTTTTTGCGGTCGGTGATTTTCAAAAAGCCTTCATTGGTCCATTCGCCGACGTCACCCGTGGCGAAGAAGCCGTTCTTCATGGCCTCCGCGGTTGCGGCGTCGTCTTTGTAGTAGCCCTTCATGACTTTTTTGGAGCGCACCATGATCTCGCCGTCACTGGCGAGTTCGACCTCGACGTCGCCGAAGGGTTTACCGATCGTGCCAAACTGGTAAGCGCCCGGGGTGTTCACGATAACCGCGGCCGTAGTTTCGGTCAGGCCGTATCCTTCCAAAATCAAAAGGCCGGCGCGCTTAAAAAATTCGGCAAGGCTCGAGTCAAGCGCAGCGCCGCCGCTGACCACGAAGCGAAGCCTTCCACCAAGGCCCGCGCGAAGTTTTTTGTAAATTAAAATGTCGGCTAAACCATGGCGCGCGAAATCCCCGGCACCGTTCAGCCAACCGAAAAGCCGTTTGCGCAGCGGATGTCCCTCGATCTGAGTGAGAAGGCCGGCGTAGATTTTTTCGAACACGCGCGGGACACCGATAATGACCGTCGGCTTTGTTTCCTCGAGATTGGCCTTCAAACGCTCAATGCTTTCGGCGAAATTGAGCGTGAAGCCCAGATAAGTGTGCAGCCACAGCTCGGCGCGGCCCAAAACGTGAGCGTAGGGCAAAAAGCTGAGCGTCGAATCGCTTTCGGAAATCGGGAAGGCTTTGACCAGGTCTTCGACCTCGCTCAGAATTTGTTCGTGAGTGAGCATGACCCCGCGCGGGTTTCCGGTCGTGCCCGAAGTGTACACGATGGTGGCCAAATCGATGATGGAGTTCTTGGCGATGCAGGAGGCGAAGTAATCTTTGTTGCCCTGATAAACTTTAAGACCGCGCTCCAAAAAATCGTCCCAAGCGTGCACCAGATTCGGAATCTCGCCGGTGGGCTGGATGCAGATCACGAACTCCACCGACTTGCAGCGCTTGGCGATAGCTTCCCACTTCTTCAATTGCGAATTGTCTTCGACGAACAGCGCGCGCGGTTCACAGTTTTGCAGAACGTATTCGATCTCTTCCGCCCGGCTGCTTTGATAAATCGGGACGGTGACCGCGCCGATCCCCAAAATGCCGAAGTCGAGCGCGGCCCACTCGAGCCTGGTGTTGGAGAGAATGGCCACGCGGTCGCCGGCGCGAATTCCCAAGGCGGCCAAGCCTAAACCCGCGGCCTCACAGCGCCGGTAATATTCGGGCCACGAAAGCTCGAGCCATTTCTTGTGGCGTTTGAATCTGACGGCCACGCTTTGGCGCGGGCGTTTTAGGGACGACAACAGGTGTTGGGTAATCGGTTTGGGCTGATCCACTCATTCGAGCAAGTAACACGCGGGGGAAAGGTGGTCTACTGATTTGGGGCGCTGGAGGGGAGTCTGACGTTTTTACGCGGATTCAATTTGACCAGCTGCTTGCGGTCCATGGGAACGCTGATGGTCACTTCTTCGAATGAATTGTTGGCGCGGCTCTCGGCGCGGATTTTTACCGGCGCGTTGGCGGGAACCACGATGTCGCGGGCGATGGTGCGGTTCAAATTGATTTGCCGGCCATTGACAAAAACGACGGCCTCTTGCGGCGGAAAGATCTCGATATCGACATAGCCGGTATTCATTTTCTGCAAATTGGCATCGACTTTATGACCCAGCGATTCACGTGTCACTTGGAGCCGTTTGTAGTCGGTGTAACCGCGTTTGCGCAGCACGATCGAGAATGTATCTTGCGGCGGGATCGTGATCTTACTGGGCGTGACCTGGCCGGTGGATTGGTTGTTCAGCCAAATTTCCGCACCTGATGGATTGCTGGTGACAACCAAATTGTTCGGTGAATCGTTAAGGAATCCCTCGAGCGCCGAATTTCCTTGAATGGGGCGGGGCGCAGTGGGGCGTGGAGGGGAAGCCACTTCACGGCCGCACGGCTGAACCCCGAGGGCATTGTGCAACGGACTGAGAACCGGGTTCGTGGTCGTGATCACGTCGCACATCATGGTCGAGAAATATTTGGTCAGATAGGAATAAACGCTGACGCATAAAAGCGAGAAAACCAAAAATGTCGCGAAGCGCGCGGACTGAGCCTTCGGAAGCGGGCGAATGTTGGTGTGCGAATGTTGATTGCGCGGCATGCGCGGGCTTGTGCGGATCGAAGGCGAAGTGACGCTCTCGGTTTCAAGAGGAGCCTGCGCAAAATTTTGCGGGATGCTCGGCATTGAATCTTCAGGAGTCGGCGGCGGGTTTGAGGCCGCAGGACTGAGCGGCATCAGCCGAGTATTGGGTTGTACGACCCGCTTCTGAGCCATTTCGGCGGCGAGAGCGGCTTCGTCCAGCAACCCCGTCGTCGGTTTGGCGGGCTCCGACTTGGATTTGTTCTTTTCCTCACTCGCCTTGATGCGCTCTTCGGCTTTAGCGCGGGCGTCGGAATCGGTTCTGGTGAATTGCGAAATTTCTAAAGAAGAAGTGCCGGAGCTCGTGACTCGAATCAAGCTCGAATCTTCTTTCGGGGCGACAACGCTTTCCGAAACGATCAGCGAACTGGTGTTGGTGTCGAGCAGCGAGGTGCGGTCGTCGTAGTCTTTGCCCTTTAAGTTCTGTGCGGTGATTTGCGAAGGCGTAAGATTGACCTTGGTGTACTCGACCAAACGTTTACGCAACGACAGAATCTCATCCGAAAACACCGACTTCACGTAGACCGAAAAATCTTGCGCGCTGAAATCGGGATATTGGCGGTTCAAGAAGCGATTCAAATCGCGGTGCAAAGCCGCGCCGGTTTGATAGCGCAGGTTGCGGTCGCGGGCCAAAGCTTTTTGCACGATGCGCTCAAGCTCGCTGTGGATATTGGGATTGATTTTGCGCAAGCTCGGAATTTGGCAATCCCGGATTTTACGAAGCGTGTTGATCTCATTGTTCGCCACGAACAAGCGGTCGTTGGCGAGCAGTTCCCACATCACGATACCGAGCGAGAAAATATCGGTTCTTAAATCGACGGGTTGGCCTTCGGCTTGTTCGGGGCTCATGTAACCGAACTTGCCTTTGAGCGTTCCGGCGCGCGTGGTTTCGAGCTGGCTTTCGGCTTTGGCGATGCCGAAATCGACGATCTTCACTTCGCCTTCAAATGAAACCATCACGTTTTGCGGGCTCATATCGCGATGAGTGATGTTGAGCGGCCGGCCGGTGCTGCCGTCGATGCAACGATGAGCGTGGTCAAGCCCCGCGGCCACTTCTTTGATCATGAATACGATTTGATCGAGCGTGAAGTTCAGGCCCGTCTTTTTCATCTTGTTAAGGATTTGTCTCAGGTTGCGGCCCTCGACATAGTCCATCACCAGATAGAACTGGCCTTTTTCGACGCCGAATTCATGAATCGAAACAATATTCGAGTGATTGAGATTGATCGCGATCTTTGCTTCGTCTTTGAACATGTCAATGAACTCAGGACTGTCGGCGTATTGGGGAAGAATGCGTTTGACGGCAAAGAACTTCCCGATACCGGCGGTACCGGTTCCACGCGCAAGAAACACTTCGGCCATACCGCCGGTCGCGAGTTTCTCGAGCAAAACATACTTTCCAAAAGCTTCATAGTGAGCTGACACGTTTCTAAAATCGGAATATTGCTGAGGAAGCTTGAACATTTGCAGGTCTGGCTTGAGAATAAACGAACATGCTTTGGATAGGTATTACAGGCCCTATGGGCAGCGGCAAATCAGCGGTGAGTTCCCTTTTGCGGGCAAAGGGTTACCCCGTTCTGGATGCAGATCAGATCGTCCACCAGATCTTAGGGCCTGGGACCCGGGCCGAAGTCGAGATTCTTAAAACCTTCGGTGAAAATTTGCGTAGCGAGGGCGGGGTGCTTGATCGCCGAGCCTTAGGTCGGGTCGTGTTCGGGGATGAGAAAAAGTTGGCCCAACTCGAAGCGCTCATTTATCCGCATTTGCGGGTCGAGGTCGCCTTACGAAAAAAAGCCCTGCTCGACAAAGGGCATAATGCGGTTTTCTACGACGTGCCCTTACTGTTCGAAAAGGGTATGCGTGAGCAGTTTGATCACGTCATCGTCGTCACGGCGAGCGAAGAGTTGCGCAAAGAACGTTTGAAGTTGCGCTCAGGCTTAAGCGACCAGGAGTTTGCCGAGCGCTCGAGCAAGCAAATGCCCGCGGCCGAAAAAGAACGTTTGGCCTCGGTGGTGATTCATAATCAAGGCACTTTGGATGGTTTGGAAAAAGAAATTCAGCGCGCGTTAAAGGAACTGAAAATCCCTTCACCAGCCGTGACTTAATCCCAGCGTGACGACCAATATCGAATCTTTGAAACCCAAGAGCAGTTCGGGCTCCAGCCGCAAGGACAGCGGATTGTAGACCACATACTCCAGAGTGCCGGAAAAGCGCGCGTAATAATTTTCGGGCTTTGCGAACGTCGCGAGATTTTCTTTAGACTCCACCATATGATCGAGCGAAATTTTTCCCGAAGGCCGGAAGTAACTCCGTTCGGAATAAATCCAACGCACGCCGAAATGAATATGGCCGTTGCCTTCTTTGTGCAGGTCGGCCCCCGCTTCGATTTTCGGAGAGAGAAATTTGGGGAACAGATATTGAAAGCCCAAGACGTTGTCGTCGAACGTGGTTTTTGGAAAGTCGGAAGCTAGACCGCCGCGGAAGGTGAGCGCTTGGCGGTAAGGGTAGTATCTCGGCGGGCTTACGGGAGGTACTCCATCAACGTGGGGCGCTTCGGATATGCTTAAGTTTTCATCAGGCGGAGCGGAGGGCGCCATGCTCTCCGCGCCGGGCGGCGTGGAGAGCGAGGAATCCGATTGCGGACTCGCTAAAGCGCCCTGAGTTAAGAAAATCAAGACAATGGTCCCACTGACAAAAATGGCTGGCTTTGACATTGTAGAGAGAAGAATAGCTCAAACTTCAATGCTCACGGTAGGGATTTCCTCTATGAAGATTTTGTTCACTTCCCTCGTCTCGGTTTTTGTCTCAATGCCAGTTTGGGCTCAGCAAGTTAAATCCCTCGATTTCACGATTCACCAGGAGTACACCAGCACACGCGCCCTCGGCATGGGCAATGCCTTCGCCGCGGTGGCCGACGATCATAGCGCGATATTCTATAATCCCGCGGCGCTCGCCTTCCGCAAAGACGGTCAACTGCGCATGTTTTTACGCGGGGGCGCGACGCCCGAAAGCATCAAGCTGTTCGATGAAATTGAAAAGGCCGGCAAAGTTCCCGAGGCGGACAAGCCCCAATCTTATTCCGATCTGATCACCAGTCACTACGGCGATCATTTTTATTACCGCATTCCTACGATCGGTGCGGTGTGGGCGCGGCCGGGCTGGGGGATCGCTCTTCTGCCGGCCGATTTGTCGCTTGATGCCTCGGTGCACCGGCAGGTGGGGCCGATGTTGAATTTGAATGCCTATTTGGACACGACGTTGGCGATCGCTTACGCGCACAAGTTGGGTTGGTTCGGTAAACGTCATCAGTTGAGCTGGGGTACGACGGTGAAGAGTATCCACCGCGTGCATATCGGCGAGGCGGTTTCGGCCGGGCAATTGGCGCAAGGACAAGACATCCTCGATATGGCGCATGGTAACGAGGGTTTGACCGTGGATCTCGATCTTGCGCTGTTTTGGAAGCCGCCGGCCAATGGATTTTTGCGCCACATGGCGCCCTCGTTCGCGCTGGTTGGGCGTAACTTAGTGGATTACGGTTTTAAACAGAACTTTCATTTTATAGATCCCGCCTCGGGCGAGCCGCCCAAGCTTCAGCGCCGTTTTGATCTTGGCAGTAAGTTCGATCTTCCTAAACTGTGGGTATTCGATCCTCATTTTGCTTTCGATATCCGCGACATCGGCCACGAAAACTGGACACCCCAAAAAGGCACGCACGCCGGCTTCGAACTTTACTGGAAGATGTTCAATTGGTGGAAGGGGCATTGGTCGGCGGGCATCAACCAGATGTATTGGACCGCCGGTTTCGGCGCGCGCTTCGCGTTCTTCCAACTCGATCTGGCCACCTTCGGCGAAGAGGTCGGCACCACGTCCGCCCCTCAAGAAAGTCGCCGCTACATGCTCGAGCTGGCTCTCGACTTTTGAGGGCGCGCCGTACCTCTGGAGGCGCGGCGCGCCTCCAGAGGTACGGCGCGCGGCTAGCTCTCAATGAATTTCGCGAACTTCTTTGGGATTGAAAATTCCTTTCGTTTCAGACCGCGGCCAATGGCGTCTCTAAAATCCGTTGTGGGATAGTCCGTGTTAAGCCATTTAAGCGTGTGCTCGACGTCGGCGAATAATGTGTCATCATGCACAACCGGGATGAGCAAATGTCGTGCTCCGAGTAGTCCATTTAGGGTGGAGAAAGGATAGCTTTCTGCCTTAGATGCGAGATTCACCTCTAGAGGATTTCGATAAACATATTTGTAAGCGTTTAAGTAATAGCCGGGAGATCTGATAATTGACCATCCGTATGGTCCTCCAAAGATTTGGTTGATGCGTCCGGAGGCTCTTCCAATACAGCGGCTGACTTCTCCCTGGAAGAAGTTCATCGCCTCCGCTAGGTTTCTATCGGGAGTGCGGCTAATCATATGATAATGGTTGTTCATGAGGACGAAGCTATGGATGCGGAGGTTGAATGCGTGATGAGCGAAATAAAGCTGCTCACTAAAGATTCTCCATGTTTCCTCCATTGTGAGGCCAAACCATTCGCGATTCGCTGAGCGGGCCCAAGTGTGATAACAAAATTCGTCTGTAGCGATATATTTCTTTCGTGGCATTCAATTGATGAATGCAAGATTGTGATCAGCGTGCGCTAAAATAAGATTGTCGCAGGATTATCGCGGCGGTCGGGATTCGGGCAAGAGCGCGCCGTACCTCTGGGGGCGCGCCGCGCCCCCAGAGGTACGGCGCGCCTTCAGAACCTGAACGAGAACTTCACGACGTAGCGGCGGTCTTCGCGGGCGGTGGTGGCGTCGCCGATGTTCTCGCCATAGCTTGCGGCCTGGAACTGGTAGTTCATCATCGCCAGCTCGAGGCCGGCGGTCCAGTATTGTTGATTCATGCCGGCGCGGACAAAGAAGGCGTCGGCGAAATTGAATTCCGCGCCGCCATGGATTCGGCGCATTTGGGATTTTTCGTCGCCGTAGGTGAGGACATCTTGGTACTCGACGGTCCATGTTGAACGCACGCGGTTGCTGAGAATCGGGTGGATGGCCAAGGCCACGTCCATCGTGCTGGGGGTGGAGTCGGGCTTGGTCGCGGTGTTCATGAACATGCCGTCGCGCAAGTTATAGCTGGTGCGGCCGGCGTCGCGATAGACCGCGCCGAGGGTGGGCAGTGCGGTGATTGGAGCGGCAAGCATCAGCCCGACGTCGCTGCCGACGCCGATCCCCTCGGAAGCCAAGCTCTTCAAACTCAAATTTGTCGCCGCCGGGTCGATGTCGTCTTTGCGGATCACGCTGTGATTCGTGATGCGAGCATTGGCGCCGAGTTTGATGATGCCGCTAAATAGACGGAAGTTAAAACCAAAAACTCCGCTCCAGTCGTTGGTGTAATCGTACTTATATTTATTTGTCGCGGTCACATATTCGGCGTTCACTTCGGTGCGGCCGAACAGGCCAAAGCCGAAATTGGGAACGACGATTGAGGGGAAGATCTGCGCGCGGGCGTGCAAAAATTTGTCGGGATTTTTTAAGGCTTTGGCAAGCATGTCTTGCGGTTTGCCGACATTTAACACGTCGGTGCCGGCGATCTCTTCGGTCTGGGCGCCGACGTCGACTTCAGGATCGACGATGGTGATGAAGTAATCGCGCAGTTTGCCTAAGCCCGCGGGATTCACAAGCAGGGCGGTCTCGTCATTGACCGTGGCAACGCCGGCTCCGCCCATGCCGAGCATACGGACGCCGTTGTAGAACTCATAGCGCTCGCCCGCCCAAACTTGAGACGAGACGGCGATCATAAGAATAAATAACGGCAGGCGTAACTTCATACATTTCTGATCGACCGAAAGGTGACTCGTCTTGAGACATCCGGCCTTCTTCAAGACTCTGGTCCGGCTTGAACAAGGCTCAAGTTCAAGAGATGATTGAGGGATGAAATGGATTTTATTTTTATCTTTACTGACGATGGGCGCGGGTTTGGTTTCTTGCAATCAAGACGAGCAGGATGATCTCGCAAAAGCGCAACAGTGTCTCGACGATGTCCCGCAGACGAATCCGGAGGCCGCGAGCGATTGTTTTCACTATGTGGACAAACACGATTCGCAACAAGCAAAGATTTTGAAGTGTTCGATCCTTATGACTTCGGGTGGGATGATCGAATCCAAAGTGGTTGCGGCGTACAACGCTCTGAAGAATCAAGGCAATAATAATCGTGAGGCCGCGTTTATGTCGGTGCTTGCTTTAAATAAGCCCGACGTCACTTCGGGTTATGCGAAAGCGCAGCAGGCCGATGTCTTTTGCCAGGCGACAGGTGTTCCCGGTTTGCGCTACATTTCGGGTCTAGTCGTGGCCGGAAGTTTTATGGCTAACGCGATCAACAGTTACGCGAGCGGAACCGATTTTAATGATCCCGCCGCATTGGCTTCGGCGGCGACGACGCTACTGGGCCATTGCACGGCTACGCCTCGTGATGTGGAATGCCCGACGGATCTTTCGGTGATCGGTCAGACGGCCACGACTTTGGCCGATTCGTATTGCGCTTCCGCCAAGCCGGACGACGAGGTGTGCTCGAACATTTCCGTCGCGGTCGAGCAGGCCGGGGGTGACCCGGCCAAAGCGGGTGCCGCGCTGTTTTGTTATCTGAACAACAAGACCTTTAACCCGGCGACCGGCGACTGCAACTAGACTGGTTCAGCCTCCGCACATCACCTAAACTAATAATATAGTCAGTTTGGAATGTTTTCGGAGGCAGGATGCGGCCGATGGCCATGTTAATTTTTATGTGCGCGCTGATGTTCACCAACCTCAGTTGCTCGGTAAATGTTTTAGAGAATTTCGCGGACAAGAACTCGAATGAATCCTTGTTCGTTGATGCGCAGATTTTGATGAACTCACTCGATTATCATGGGGCGCTCGATAAGCTCGCCCTGTTGACCGGCACGTATACGGATAAGCGCGAAGTCTTGGCGCTTAAGGCCTCGGCCTACGCCGGATTGTGCGGGATGAATTTCTTGGATTTCGTGGACAAGCTTGGCAACATGGGCAGCACGAGGCTGTTTCCGATGTTGCTTGGCGCTTTTCGCGCAGGCGCCACGACCGATAGCATGGATTATTGTGTTCAGGCCGAAGACACGGTTGAGTCGATCGGACCTCTTGCTTCGCGCACGTCGGACGAAAATATGCTCTTGGTGTTGGTCAGCTTCGCCAAGATCGGAAACATTTTGAGTTTTTACGCCGACACCGATCAAGACGGAACCGTTACCGCGAATTACAATACCTGTGCGGTCGGCGGCGCGCGTACCGCAGGAGGGGATCTCAGCGACGCCGACTTGCGTGAACTGGGGACCGGAATCACTTTGGCCGTCGCCAATATCGATGCGGTCAGCTCGACAGTCGATATCGGGAGTGCCTCGCTGGCTTCGGTGCAAGCGGCTTGCGACCAATTGGCGTTGCTTAATCCAGCTTATGATTTTTGCGACGTCACCGATCCGGCGGACTTCACTTCGGATCAACTCAAAGGAATACGCAGCCTGCTTAAAGAAGATCAGTCGGTGGGGCTTGGTGCGAACTGCAGCGGGGATCTGAGCACTTGCAATTGCCCGTAAAATGCCTGGCCGGCTTTATTTTGATTTTTGCTTTCAAGGCACAGGCGGTTGAGCAATCCTCTCTGCATTCATCGGTGCGCGCATTGGGAATGGGCGATGCTTACACGGCACTAGCCGACGATTCCTCCAGTTTGTTCTACAACCCGGCGGGCCTTGCACGGGTCAGCGGCATCAACTGGAAAATTTTTTCCTTACATGCGGGTGCGAGCGGGCTTGATGCCTACAACAAAATCAAGGATCTGGATTCGGGAAGCTCAAGTGAATTTTCCGAAGCGATCAAAAAACTTTACGGTGAACATGTGTGGACGGGCATCGGCGGCGAAAGTGTTTTCACCATGCCCATGATCGGCTTCGGCATTTACAACCATAGCGAAGCGTTGATCAAAGTCGACAATCCGGTTTATCCGCAAATCAACACCAATGTGATCAATGATTACGGCTATGTGGTCGGGCTTGGGGTGCCGCTTGGACCGTTTCTGCAAGCCGGTATGAATCTAAGATATGTCAAACGCCAGGGCGCGACGTTGCCTTTTGGCGCGAGTTTCATCGCCGACTTGGATCCCGACAAAATTTATAGCCGCTTGACGGACTGGGGTGTGGGTTACGGCATGGACACAGGCGTGAATCTTGTGATCCCGGCGCCGTTTTTTAGCGCGACACTTTCCGCCGTGTGGAAAAACATGGGCGGTATCACTTACCGCTCGGATAATCCCAATACGGTTTTGCCCTCCGATCAAAACGAAATCAATCTAGGTGCGGCGCTGAAATTTGACACGCCACTGTTATCGATCGCGCCGGCGGTGGATTTTCGTAACGTCAATCGCACGGACATCCAGCTCGCGCGTAAACTCAACTTGGGAATTGAAATAGGGCTGCCTTTATTGGATATTCGGGGTGGTTTTCGCGAAGGTTACTACACCGCGGGCGCCGGCGTGAATTTGGGATTGTTCCGAGTTGACGTCGCCACTTACGGTGTCGAGTTGGGGGCATATCCTGGTCAGATTGAAGATCGACGTTACGTTGCTGAGTTCACCATGGAGATCGGGATCGGGAATTTCACCGCAACCGGCTCGAGGGGTTCGGGCGCCAATGGCTCAGCCGCCGGCAGCAACAGCAGCTCCAAATCTTTTTGGGGAGGACGGAAGCTTAAACAGCGCCGTTAGGCGCCCATGTGCGGCCGGTAGGCGCCATGCTTGAGATCCTACGTTGCTCTTCTTCCGATGAAAAATTAGCGCTCTTCAATGCGGTCGATCCCGACTTGGACACATGGATCGTTTCCGATTTGCAAAGCAAATGGCATTTGCAGCGGGAATTGATTCGAAGACGTGGGGTATTGGAGCAAACCGCGGTTCTGCGCGCCACCGAATTGTGGAAGCGATTCGCCTTTCAGCTTTTTCCGCGCACTCACATTTTGTCGCACGAATTGGCGCAAACACTTTTTTGGAACTGGATTGAGCCCTTGCATTTGCCGTGGGCAAGATCGCCGCAAGCCGTGCCGGTGGTTTTAAAGCAAATGCAGATGTGGACCAGTGTTTTCTCCAACCCTCACTTTGAAGATTTAATGGGCCAGTGGTTTCAGGAGAACCCTGAGAGTTACGTTCGCTGGGGCCATTGGTTTGAGTTGTGCACGACGATTTGGAAACGTTGTCAGGATGAGAATCTGCTGATGCAGTCATGGCTTCCGGCCATGCTGCTGTCCCAAGATTTGAATCGGCTCAAGTGGGAAAAGCCTTTGACCTTCGATCTGGGGCCGCAGATTTCACAAGTGGAAGGGCAACTGATTCAAGAGCTCGCCAAAATATTTAAAGTGCGCGTGCTTTATCCCGAAGCTCCATGGTTGGGGATGATGAAAAACACTCTGCGTCCTTATGAGCTTCTGGTCGGTGAGAATGAAAGCGGTGAAAAGGATTGGCAACCTGAAGTCGGCGACTTCGTGAGCTTCGGCCGCTTTTCAACTCAACTCGCGGAAGTCAAAGACGCCGTGGCGCGCGTGCGTGGTTGGCTCGAGAGCGGCGTGCGACCCCATCAGATCGCGATCGTGGCTCCCGAAATCGAAGAGTATTGGCCGGCCTTGCAGATGTATCTTGAACAAGAGGGAATTCCCGCAGCCAAGCCTTTGGGCGCACGTCTTGGCGGATTTTTAGAAATGGCGCAGTGGTCTTCGGCGCTGCGGACGGCGAATTCACAAATCTCTTCGGGCGATCTCGAGGTCTATTTATTTTCAAGGCCGTCTTCTCCGCGCTTGTCCTTCGATGTCTTCAAAGTTTTATTCACCAACGTTTACGATGCGGGAGATTTGGGCCGGGCGCGCGATTTGTTCGAAAGCGCCGCGAAGCCCTTACCGAACAAAGCGGTGAAAGCAACTGAGTTTATAGCTTGGGCGCTTGGCCATTGGGAAAGTGATGCGGAGACCTCGCGACTGTTGAGTTTGCTGCAAATTTTCGGGCAAGAGGTGCCCGCTCAACTTGAACTCATGCCCTCGCAATGGTTGAGTTATCTGGAAGGGCTGTTGGCCCGTCGTGAAACGAATCTGCGCGCGGCCGACGATAACGGCATATGGTGCCTGTCTTTGAATTCAGCCGAATGGCTGCCGGTCACGCACGGGATTTTTTTGAATTTGAATGAAGGGGCCTTACGCAAGGTCGATCATTCCCCGGTCAGCGACAGCGAAGGCCAGCGCGTTTTTAACGACACCGGCTTTGCGGTCGGGACCAATGACCGCCAAGAGCTTGAATTTGAATTTCTTTGGTTTCTGAAAAAGCCGTGGCGGGAATTGCGCCTTTGTTTTTCGGCAACCGATTTTCAGGGCTCCGTTTTAACGCCTTCGCGTTTATGGATGTGGGCGGGTTTTGTCGGAGGACAATTGAAGAAGGCGGCCGAGTCGCCGCTTAGAACGCGCTGGGACGAGTTGCAGGCGCAATCCGTTGAAGCCTTGAGTGTTGAGCGGGGATTTTCAAAAGAGCGCTCGGAAAATATGTTGCTCGCCTTCGAGCGCGATTTCGGTGGCGAGGTCAACACCTGGGGACGCACCAACCAAGATCGTTTAAGCGCTTCAGGGCTGGAGCGATACTGGGCTTGTCCATTTATCTTTGCTGCGGAACGAAAGCTGAAACTGGTCGACGACCCATTACTTGATTTGGATCTCGATCGCCGTACGCGCGGAAACCTGTTGCACGGTTTGGTGGAGCAACTTTCGATTGAGCCGATGCGCTACGATTGGGTTGACGAAGAAATTGAAGCCTTGGTCGATCAGACTCGCGCCAAGGGGAATATCCAAGTCGGCGACGAGCGCTTGTGGCCCGCAATCCGCGCGCAGCATGTGCGCTTAGGAAAACAGTTTTTGGTTTTCGAAAGGGATTGGCGCAAGCGCTTTCCGCAGACCAAGACGATCGCGCGGGAGTTGGCGTTTGAAGCCGATTGGGGCGGCCTTAAGATGTCGGGGCGGATCGACCGGGTCGATCAGGATTCACACGGCCGCTACGCCGTGATCGATTACAAAGCCAGTGCGATGGGGACGAGCAATTGGAAAGTGTGGACAAAGAATCGTAAGATTCAGTTGTCGCTTTATGCGTATTTGATTGAGAACGCGATGACCTCACTTCCACCCGCTGCGGTTGTGGCCGCCAATTACTATGTGGTGAAAGACGGCGACCGGCGTAAAGGCTTTCATCTGCGGGACGAAGCGGCCGAGCTTTACGGCGGTGGCGATAAGCACCAGAATTTTTTGACGGCTGAGGACAAAGCACAGCTCTTTCTGGAGCTGCAAGAGATGATCGGACAAACCATCGAGGATATTTCCGAGGGCAAACTCAATCCCGATCCGGACGATTACAAAACATGCGACGGTTGCAATTGGAGGTCCCTATGCAGGGCGAAACACCTCAATTAGGCGACTTTGTTATTCGTGCCGGCGCCGGCGCCGGAAAGACGCGTGGCTTGGTCGAGAAAGTCGCCGAAGTTTTTCGTCTGTATAAGGCGGCAGGGCTTGTCCCGCGAATCGTGGTCACCACTTTCACGCGCAAGTCGACTCAAGAATTAAAAGAACGTCTGATCTTTAAAGCCTGCGAAGAGCGTGATGCCGAGCTTCTGCAATTTGTGAGCGACCCAGCCAAACTTCAAATTTCAACTATTCATGGGTTACTAAATGTATTTATGCGGCAAGTGGGGCACTTGGCCGGGCTCGATGCCGGATTTCAGTTGGTCAGTGAGGGTGAAGGGCTACATTTAGCGCGCATCGCTCTTCGCGAAGCGATCTTGGCGAAGCCAGAGAATATGCGCTTGCTTGAGATCTATGGCTTTGAGCGTGTGCTCGCGATGTGCCGCAAATATGAAATGGCCCGGCGTGAACAGGGCGGGTTGCGCCCGGCTGAAGTGGAAGATATTGAGAAGGCTGCGCACACCCATGTCGAAGCTTGGCGGAACAAGCTTTTGGAGATGGCTTCGACCGTGCTTGAGGAATGCGATGACCCCAAGCTCTCCGAGTTTGTAAAGCAGATCAAAGGTTTCGCCATGAATTGGCAAGGTTCGAGCACGGAATTGGAAGCGCTTCCGCCGCGTAAGCCGTCGCGTTCAAAGAAAACTCCGGAGCTCGACGTGTGGCACGACTTGATCGACAGCGTGATGCCGGATTTCCGCGAAGACATGCGCAAAGAGTGCTGGAACCAAGACCTGTGGCCGACCATGGCAAAGGCCTGGCAGGAGTTTGCCTCGTTCGGTGAAGATTTTGTCGCACGAATTTCCAATCTCAAAGAAAATCAGGCCCGCTTTGAGTTAAGCGATCTCGAATTGAAATCGATGGAGATGCTGCAGTCGCATCCTCATCTTGGCGTGATCTTTTCAGACGGCTGGGATTTTTGGATGATCGATGAGTATCAGGACACCAGCCCGCTTCAAGTCGCTTGTCTTAAAGCTTTGATTGGAGACAAACCCACTTACTTCGTCGGCGATCCGCAACAAAGCATCTATTTGTTCCGCGGTGCCGAAGTGCGGGTGTTTAAGGCCGCCGAAGAAGAAGTCGGCGGCAAGGGCGGAACACTCACCGAGTTGCGCAAGAACTACCGCTCGAAACCGGATCTACTTTTATGGATCAATGATTTCATTCGCACCGTAAGTCGTGAGTTTGAAGCGATGGAGCCCAAAGAGCCGGCCGGTGAAATCAATCGCACCAGCGTGAAGATGCTGCGCGCGCAAGACGATGAGCAAGAACTGAATGCCCTCGTCGTGCGCATTCAGGAACTCCTCGCCGAGGGTGCGAGTCTTGAGCAAATCTGTATTCTTGGCCGCACCCATAAGACATTGATGGAAGTTTCAAAGCGTTTAAGGGAATTCGGCTTTCCCACTCATGTGCATTCGGCGCGCGGCTTCAACCTGCGGCGCGAAGTGGTGGATGCGCAAGCGTTGTGGAAATTTTTGGTCAATGCCCATGATAATTTAAATCTAATGGTTCTTTTGCGCTCGCCCTGGTTTTTTGTGAAGGATGCACAGTTGCTGGAGTGGATGGCTTCAAAGCCCAGTTCGCTATGGACTAAATTGCAGTCCTTGGGAACGAATGTTCCCGAAAGCATCGTGCGACTGCGCGAGGTCTTAGAGAAAGTTTCAAAACTTGGCTTAGCGCGCACATTCGAAGAAGGCCTGATGTCGGCCGCCTTCTTGGATTTAAGTTTGATCAACGATCCCGCCGGCCGTAAGGAATCCAATCTTTGGAAGTTGATCCTGCGCGCGCGTGAACTGGAGAAAAAAGGCGGGGCCAGCGTTCTCGATTTCTTATCAGGCGGCGGAGGTGCTTCCGATCCGCTAGACGTCACCGAAGGGGACGCGACCTCCGCGCAAGAGCCGAACAGCATCAATCTGATGACCATTCATGGTTCGAAAGGTCTTGAGTTCGATCATGTGATCATTCCTCGCATGGGTGAGAAACCGCAGGCGTCAAAGACTTCGCCGCTCGATTCGGAAGACGGAATTTTTTATTTTCCCATTCCCGGCGGGGAGGAGACCGAGTCTTCTTCGGGTTTTGTTCCAAGCCCCCTTGATTATTTGAAAGTGAACCGCCAACGCGAACGTGAACACAATGAGTTCAGTCGCTGGCTTTATGTGGCGCTCACGCGTGCAAAGTCCACGCTGACATTGTCGTGGTCCAAAATCGATCGCAACTCATGGGCGGCGAGCAGCAGTTGGTTTTTGCGCGAGGCCGGTCATCACGAAACCAAAGACTATCGCGCCGAAATCCTGGAAAAGTTCATTGAACCCGCGGGCTATCTTGGCTCGACCAAAGAGGCGACGCAGATTCGCACTCTTTGGCGCGGTCAAGAACAGCATGCGGAAGAGCGGCACTCGGTCACGGACTTGGTGACGGTGGACACTCGCAATTTGAAGCATCACGATTTGATCGAAGGCTGGCAGGCACGCACTTTGGGTACGCGTATTCACCGCGCGCTCGAAGCTTTGAAGTACGGCGAGGACATTCCTGAGGACACTCGCTCCGCGGCTGAGTACGTGCTCGGCATTGAAGAGCCGCCGATGCGACGATTGATTCATGAGGGCCAAGTCGAATGGGGCTTTCAAGTGCAAACGCCTACGGGGGTTATCGAGGGCCAAGTGGACTTGTGGGCAAAAATCGACGGCAAGATTTATATCGTCGATTACAAATCGGGCTCAAGTCGCTTTCAGAAATCCGCGTTTGAACAATTGAGCGGCTATGCCTGGGCGCTACGCAAATTCGGCCATCAAGAGCCGGTCGAACTTGTGGTGATCTATCCGCTCACTCAAAAAATGGCGCGGCAAAGTTTCAATGAAGAATTATTTGCGGGCTGGGAACTTAAATTCAGCGGTGCCAAGGCTTGAAGTGAGCGTCACTTTGCATTCGCCGCTTTCAATCGTGGTCATCGGCACGTTGAAAGTGATTTCATAAGGCGTGCTGAAGCGGTCAAGATGCGGATAAATCGTCTGCAGCTCAACATACTTGTCCGATAACTTTTTGACCTTACCTTCAAAACGGCTGCCGCCGTACTCGAGATAAACTTTCCAGATCGTTTTGCCTTTGTGTAGATCGTCGTACTCATGATCCGGGCTATAAAAGCGCAAAAAGAATTTCGAATAAGCGGCCGCTTCTTGCACCATCTTGTCGCGCTCACTTTGGTATTGGCGCTGATCCCATCCCAGGAAGTGGCCTTTTTGTTTTAAGGCGGCGGTTTGCACTTCGCTGGAGAGAATGGTCATGTCGGCCTGAAAAGTTTGATAAAAGCCCGAGTACTGATTGGTGATGGTGGTGTGCTTCCTGATAATGGAAGCATATTCGGATTCGCCGTAGCCTTGCACGACATTGGGATTGTCGACCGGTGAGGTGGCGCAGGCGGTAAGGAAGAGCATCACGATCAAGAATAACGGCCGCAACACATCAGGCTCCTAAGTAGATATTGATGAACTTTTTCAGATCCGCGGTGACTTTGTCACGATCGAGATCGTTGTAAATTTCGTGGTAACTTTCAGGGTAAACGATAAGTTGATTTTTTTTATTGGGAAGGCGTTCAAAGAAATCGCGCGAGGCTTCGACGCTCACCAATTTATCCTGTCCGGAAAGCTGCATGAGCACCGGGCCGGTGATCTCGGAAGCCTCACTCAGCACCAGCGGAAAGTTCTCAAGCATGCCTAAAAAAAGTGCGGGTGAAATTTTGTCGTGGCGAAGCGGATCGGCCCGGTAGCCCTTAAGCATGTCGTCGTCGTGGGTCAGATCTTGGTACTTGATTTCGTTGAACATGGTGATGGTCGGCATCCAGTTGATCGCGATGCGCGCCAGCTTTTCTTTGAAGACGGGGACCTTTACGCTCAAACCGAATCCGGGCGAGCTCAACACAAGAGCCGAGTAGTCCACTTTTTTGCTTTGCAAATAACGTGTCGTGATCAAGCCGCCGAGCGAATGCCCGAACATCACGATGTTGTGGCCGGCTGATTGCTTTTTGATCATGTTGTAGAAAATCTCGAGATCGTCGATGAAGTACGAGAGATTTTTGACGTAACCGCGTTTGCCTTCGGAGCGGCCGTGCCCGCGCATATCCCAAGCGTAAACTTGCCAGCCGTCCTCGACCAAAACTTTGGCAAGCCGGTGATAGCACTCGCTGTGCTCGGCGAGGCCGTGGGTGATCACGAAAACGCCGCGAACTTTATCGGGAGTCCATGTTTGGAAGAAAAGTTCGGTTTGATCGCGGCCTTTAAACTGGCCTTCAAAGCGCTGTGACATGGACTTATCTTTAGTCTAAATGCCGGACTGGTCAAGGTTCGGTTGTTTGGCGCAAACCTTTCAGATAGGATGTGGCAATGAGATGGATTCAAGCCCGAGTGCTGCTCCTCATTTTTAGTTTTTTTGCTCTTCCGGCCGTTGCCCAACCCGACGAAGGCGCTAGCAAAGCAACGGGCAGCGATGCGCCTTATGAGATGGGCTTTCACTTGGGCAGTTTGCTGCCCAATCAAATCGACGGCGTAAGTGAGATTATGGGTCTAGGGGGATTTCGCGGTGGTTACCGCTTCGCCCCCGAAAGTTACGTCGAAGGCGGCATGATCATGGGTAACGGCGAGGGTGTCGAGTGGAAGAACATCCACATGGACGTGCGCATGGATATTCCCGTTGAAGGATTGGTCGGCGTGGCTTACGTCGGCGCCGATTCGTATTACTACAAAGGTCAAGGTCGCGGCACCAAGTTGATCTTCGGTGGTCACGCGGGCGGCGGCATTCAAGCGCATGTCTCGGGCTCGATGTGGTTTCGCGGCGATATGAAGTTTAGTTTCAGTCCCGGCACTTCGCTGTATATCGGCGCGGGTTTTGTGTTCCGGCTGGGTAGTGCGGGCGGCTAGTCCATCTGCCAAAGGCGCTGAGATCAGCAAAACCACTTAGCGCTGCAATCTACTGAATGTGAAGTCCAACAGATTGTGTGGGAACGCCCTTTTGCCGACTTCGGCGCCTTTGCGCTCTGAATGCATAGAGGCAAGTTTTAGGAAAAGTGCACCTTCGGCGCAGAAGGTGCCGAAGCCCCTCGATTTTCTAAGCCCTTCGAACTAAAGTCAGTGAAGCGCTAAACAAAGCTGAATCCATACAAGCAGTGCTTTATATAAATTCCAGGCATGCCGATATTCATCATGTGTGTGATGCATATCAAATCTCCCCTCGTTCACAGAGAACTACAGGTTTATGAGAGCTAGAGTCCGGCAACGACCGCATCACGTTCGCGCCGAAGAATTTATGACGCACCGGTTTGCTGATGCAGAAGTTGTCATGATCCGACGATGACCGTGTCGCGCGCGACCGCTTCCGTCTCCGGAAAATCCAAATTAAAATGAATGCCGCGCGATTCATGGCGCTCTAAAGCGCAACGGACGGTGAGTTCGGCAACCGTAGCGATGTTGCGCAGCTCTTCGATGTCGGGATGGGTTTTGAACTGCGAGTAGTACTCGCCGATTTCTTTTTGGATCATTTGCAGCCGGGTTTGCGCGCGTAGCAGGCGGCGATTGGTGCGCACGATGCCGACATAATTCCACATCAAGCGGCGGATCTCGTCCCACATGTGATGGATGACGATCATTTCATCGGCGTTTTCCAGCTGCGATTGCGGCCAATCCTGCACCGGATGCGAAGCCTTCGGAATATTTGAGCGATCGAGAGCTAAAAAGTGCTCACCGGCAAGATGCGAGATCACCAGACACTCAAGCAAAGAATTAGAAGCCAAACGATTCGCTCCGTGCAAGCCCGTACACCCGGTTTCACCCAAGGCGTACAAGCCGGCAATATCGGTGCAGCCGTTCAAATCGGTGAGCACTCCGCCGCACAAATAGTGCGCGGCCGGGACCACCGGAATCGGGGTAGCCGCCATATCGATCCCCAGCTCTAAACAACGTGTATAGATGTGCGGAAATCGTTTGGCTAAGAAATCGCGCGAATGCGAGGTGGTGTCCAGAAATACGCATTCCGCGCCGGTCTTTTTCATCTCGGCGTCGATCGACCTGGCCACGATATCGCGCGGCGCGAGGCTGCCCATCGGATGGTACTCTTTCATGAAGGCCCGGCCCTCGCCATCGACCAGTTCGGCGCCTTCGCCGCGCATCGCCTCGGTGATCAAGAAATTGCGCGACAAAGGATGATACAAACAAGTCGGGTGGAATTGCATGAACTCCATATTGGCCACGCGTGCCCCCGCGCGGTAAGCCATCGCGATGCCGTCGCCGGTGGCCCCGCTCCAGTTGGACGTGTAGAGATAAACTTTGCCGGCACCACCGGTCGCGACAAAAGTGGCTTCGCTTAAGACCGGAAAAACTTCTCCCGAAGCATTGTTTAAAATGTAAGCGCCGAGGCAACGCTTGCTGCCTACGTCGCGCGGATCGACATGGTGATTTAAAATTAAATCTAAAGCGTAGTGATTTTCCAGGATGGTGATGTTCGGGTGCTCAAGCACTTTTGCGAGCAAATGCGCATGCACGTCTTCGCCGGTGTGATCGGCGATGTGAAGAATCCGACGCATCGTATGGCCGCCCTCACGGGTTAAATCCACGCGTGCATCAATGCCCAAATCGAATTTCACGCCCCAATTCATCAAATCGCGAATGCGAGCTGGACCTTCTTCGATAATTTTTCGAACGGCGTCGACGGAGCACAAACCCGCGCCGGCATTCAAGGTGTCCTCGACATGACGGTCGAAGGAGTCCTCGTTCGACATCACGGCGGCGATTCCGCCCTGGGCCATGGCCGAATTGGTCGTTTTCAGATCAGTTTTTGTGCAAAGCAGGACTTTAGACCGATCGGCCACTTTGAGGGCGAGCACTAGACCCGCCAATCCTGAACCTAAAACCAACGCTTGGGTGTCCATGAGAATAGGGGTTTTAACATATGCTGCCAGGCATTGAAAATGTATCTTGGATCAGAGGCAAAAATAAAACTAGAATAAAGTCAGGGGTTTGGCGGTCAAAGATCCAGGGTCCAGGGAAGGAAACCATGCGCAATCAAACCGTTCGTCTGTTTCTGTACAGTTCCATCGCGATCATCGTCTTGGTGTTCGCCTGGGGTTTTAAATATATTCCGAAGCAACGCGATCTTGCGGAGCGTGGATTGAAGTCCAGCGTTGAGCAAGAGCTGAGCGTGGTTGCGAGTGCGGTGCGCTCCAGCACGAAATCTTTGCGCTATCAATTGCTCGATGTTTTGAAAGCTGAGGGCAACGATCACGCCACGCGCGCCTTTCAAGACTCTTCGTTCATCGCGGCTTCATTGATCGAATGGAAAGAGGGAAGTTGGAAGGCCCTGTGGCATTCGACTAAGACAAAGGAAGATTTCCAAGCCGAACAAATCAAAAGTTTGTTTAAGGACTGGCCGCTTTCGAAATTGAATGCGGGCGAGGTCTATTTCAGCAAAGTGGGCGAAGTCCAAGGCCAAGCCTATTTCGCGGTACTTGTGCCCGTCAGACGGCCGGCGGGAATTCCCATGATCGGCATCGGAATTTTTCCGGCAAATCAATTTGGTTTAACTTTCACGGCCGACCGGTCGCGCGAGGTGCGCGTGGTCGATGATAAAGGTTTCGCGTTGGCGCTGACCAGGCCCGCATACTTGGGGGCTTCGGTTCGCAGTGAATCCTTGGTCCAGCAGATGATCGACGGCGACGAAGTGAGCGTCCGCGATCAGTGGAAGAACGAGGCGGGCGTGCGCTTGGTGGGAGCGGGCACGCGCATGAGCGATTCGAATTTAATCGTCACGATCGAGGCGCCGCTTGAATTCGGCAGCGGCTGGATCTGGCAGTCATGGATATTCTTGCTCTTTTGTGCCGGCGCCGCGGTCGCGCTGAACTGGTATTTGGTGAACAGCCTTATGCAGCCGCTGCTCGCGCAAATTTCAAATTCCGACGCGATGATCGAACAGCTGAAACGTTCACTCAATGAGGGGCCGCGTCCGGCTCCGATAATGCCTGAAAATGAACTCGAGGATTTTTCTTTCATCGAGCCGATAGGGGCTCATGCGGTGGCCGTGCCGGAAGCGGGGCCGGTGAAGACTTCGCTTGCCAAGATCGTTCGCGCCGCCGTGCGCGGGCAGGAAGCGCGGCTGAAGGAGAAGGGCATTCGTGTTCAGCAAACGGGCATAGAAGAAATTCAGATCGAAAACGATTCACTGCAACTTCAGACCGCGATCGAGGAAGTCTTAAAAAATGCGATTGAGAGCATCGTCGATGGCGAGAGCAAATGGATCACTATCCTTGGCTCACAAAAAGACGGATTGGTGCATTTGAAAATCGAAGACACCGGCGCCGGCATCGCGCCTGAGCATTTGGAAAAGATTTTTGATCCGTTCTTTTCAACCAAAGACGAACAAGGCGTCTCGCGTGGGCTCGGGCTTAATGTGGTCCGCCGCGTGCTTGAGGAGATCGGCGGCGTGGTGAAGATCGATAACCGTGAAGCCACTCAAGGAGCCGTGGTCGAGCTGAGTTGGCCGGTGGAACAGGCGGAAGTATCGAACGCGGTTCCCGCAGCTCCCCTCGCCGAGATCGCCGATGAAGAGGACGATTTTTCAGCGCTGATTATGACTGCGCCTTTGGTCGCTTCGAGCAACGATAAGTATCCAGACATTGCGATCCGCAAACCTAAGGTGAGGACGCTGGATTGAAGATTGAAGAAGTCAGGCCGTCGTTCACCGTCTATTTGATCGCCAGCGAATCCAGCCGGCTCGAAGGCATATCGGAAGCTTTGGGGCTTGCCGGTTATATGGTGGCGAGCTTTGTGGATCTCGCGTCCGCGTTTTCGGAAGTATTTTCGAATCCGCCGCATTTTGTTTTATTCGACGCCGAAGAAAAGACCTTCAGCATGAAGCGCGCGGTGAAACAAGTGACCGCGCAATTGCCCGAAAGCCACGTCTTCATCGTCACGCCGATTGATGAGCGCGAAAAAATGGTGCCGATGCTCGAGGCCGGCGTTTACGACTTGATCTTGACGCCGCTCACCTCGCCGGTTGAATTGGTGCGCGCGCTCGACCGCGCGGCCGAACGCGATTATTTTATGTACTTGAACGAGCGCCTGAATGAGGGGCAAGTGATCGGCGCACCCGTGGCAAGCGACGGCCCGGAGTTGCCGGAATCCAGCGCGCTGACGTTAGATTTAAATCAAAATCTCCATCTGAGCTACGCCTCGAAACTTTTCCGCGCGAAGACACCCGATGAGGCGATCGAAGTCTTTATGCACTCGGCCTCGGATGTGCTGGAAAATTGCCCGGTGCTTTATTTTAAATACATCGCCAACCGCAGGGTGCTGATGGCCGGACAAAGCCATGCTCTTAAGGGTTTTGATTTGAACGGCCTGGGGATCAACTTCAATGAACTCAATTCGGACTTCCGCGCGTCCCAACTGCGCGCTCCGCATGGGTTAAACGAACTTCAAGCGATCATGGCTGAAGTTTTTAACGCTTCGGAATTCGTCGCACTTCCGGTAGAGGCTTTGGGGGAAATTCAGGGCATCGTGATTTTTTTGCGTAACGATCCAAGCTCCGAGTTGACGCAAGTTCTTAACGAATGGATTTTGTTGCTTGGAAAAGCCTTGAGTTTGTTGGAGTCGGAAAAACGCTTGCACGTCATGTCGGTGAAAGATCCTTCGACGGACTTGTTGAATAAAGCGAATTTTTTGGAACGAGTACGCGACGAAGTCAGCCGCGCGCGGCGCACCTCGCTGGCCGTCTCGATGGCTTTTATCGCCGTCGATCAGTACGGACAAATGGTTTCGCAGATGGGGCAGGAAGAAGCGCAGATTGTTTTGAAAATGGTCGCGCGCATTTTTGAAAAGCATTCTCGCGTCAATGACGTCATTGGACGCACGGGTGCCGATGAATTCGGTATCGTTCTGCCGCATACGGGTAAGCAAGGGGCCTTAATTAAAGCCGAACGTTTGCGTATGATCATTGAGAGCGCGGATTTCAGCCGGGTCGTCAAAGCTTTCCCGCGGATTACGGTTTCCATCGGTGTTGCCGAATACCCGAGCATGGTGCGCGATGCGGAAGAACTGATGCAATTGGCCGACGAAGCTCTTTACCAAGTGCGAAGCCAAGGTAATAAAACATGCGTGGCCGAACCGCCCGAAGGTTTTGTGGCCGACTTTGAGGTGCGTGAAAAGGGTCTCTAATAAAAATGTATCGAAGAACTCATCTTAGAATCGACATCGCAGCCCTTGGACACAATCTCAGTCTGCTTAAAAAGTGGACGGGCGACGCATTTTTTTGCCCGATGGTGAAGGCCAATGCTTACGGTCACGGCGATAAAATCGTCGCGCGCACGATTGAACAAATGGGATTTAAAGCCATGGGAGTGGCGCTGGTCGAAGAGGGCGTGGCGCTCCGCCATGAAGGCATCACCGCTTCGATTTTCAGTTTTGGGCCGCTTTCAAGGGATGCGGCGGATGCCCTTCTGAAAAATAATCTCACCCCGGTATTGGGCCGTTTCGAAGACATTCAGGCGTTGGAGTCCGTGCGCGGTAAAAACGAGGTGCCGGTGCATTTGAAATTCAATACGGGCATGCAGCGCTTGGGCTTTGACGCCGCCGACGTCGGTCGTTTGAAGGCCGAACTGAAAGACAAGCCGTGGCTCAAGGTCGAAGGTGTGTGCACGCATTTGACCCATGGTGAAGAGGCGGATCAAGAAGACGGCCCCACACATTCTCAATTGCGCTTGTTTCAGAAATTGAGCGAGGGGTTTCCAGGCGTCAGGCACGCGCACAAAAGCGCTTCGCTCTCGGTATTAAAAGAAAGCGACAAAGGGAATATAGGTGCGAGGCCCGGTATCGGGATTTACGGCTTGCCGTATGATGGCCGGCAAGTCGGTGAAGGTTTGCGCCCTATTCTGACGTGGAATACTGAAATCGTAAACCTGCACTCGGTGGAACAAGGCCAGGGCGTTTCGTATTCTTCGCGCTGGGTCGCAAAAAGAAAATCAACCATCGGTGTCGTTCCTATGGGCTATGGGGACGGCTACATGCGAAGCTTGTCCAATAAAGCCTTCATGCTTTGCCGTGGAATGCGGGTTCCGGTTGTGGGAAGCGTGTGCATGGACTACATCTTACTGGATCTCACGGATATCGAAGGGCAGGGAAAGGTGCAAGCCGGCGAACATGTCGTCGTGATCGGCCGCCAAGGCTCGGAAGAGATTTCCGCGGTGGAGTTGGCCGAGGCCGCCGGCACCATTGCTTATGAAATCGTGACCAATATCAGTAAGCGCGTCGCGCGCGAGGACGTATGATTCAGGCGTGGAAGCAAAATCGGGAGCGCATCAATACGGCGATCGACGATTTTTTTTGGAACGCATGGCGCGCGGCCGAGAAATTTTTCTCCGACTGCGGGCGCACCTGCATCTTCTTTGCGCAATCGGTACGTTTGATTTTTAAACGGCCTATTCGTTGGGAAGAAATTTTCAAGCACATGGAGTTCATCGGCAACAAATCGGTCGTGATTATCGCGATGACCGGCGTGTTCACGGGGCTGGCGTTGGCTTACCAAATTTTTCTCGGTTTCGTGAAAGTGAATGCGACAAATATCGTCGGGCCGACGGTCGCGATGGGAATCACGCGTGAGCTTGGACCGGTATTGACGGGTCTTATCGTCGCCGCGCGGGCGGGCGGAGCGATGGCCGCGCGCCTTGGGACGATGCGAGTTTCCGAGCAGATCGACGCGCTCGAAGTGATGGGCGTCGACCCCAAGCAGTATTTGGTGGCGCCGCGGATCGTGGCGGCCGTTCTCACCATGCCTCTTTTGTGTGCGATTTTTGATTTTGTGGCGATGATGGGCGCTCACTTCTTGTGCATTAACGTTTTGGGCCTCGATCCGGCGATTTTTTGGGACAAGATCTCGTTGTGGATTAACCCCGGCGATATTTACCAAGGTTTGTTTAAGGCCGGCGTCTTTGGCGTGGTGTTCGCAGCAGTCTGCAGTAACCGCGGTTTCAACGCCGCGGGCGGCGCCAAAGGAGTCGGTGAGGCGACCAACCAAGGTGTCGTCAATAGCATGGTACTGATTATCGTAATGAGTTTCTTTCTCACCAATTTCATCCGGTTCTTTTACGTGATGATGGGTTGGAAATAATGGCAAGCGCAGACGTCGCGGTTCGCATCGCCGATTTAAGAAAATCTTTCGACGGCAAAGACTTTGTCTTAAACGGCGTGAATCTTGAAATCCCTAAGGGGAAAATCACGGCGATCATCGGCTTCAGCGGTACCGGTAAAAGCGTGTTGATCAAACATATTTTAGGACTGATCAAACCGACCTCCGGCAAAGTCGAAGTCTTGGGCCTGGATCTGTGGCAGATGTCGATGGATCAGCTGATTAAAATGCGTACACGCCTAGGGGTATTGTTCCAGTACGCGGCATTGTTCGATGACATGACGGTCATGGAAAACGTGATTTTCCCGCTGAAGGAACACAGCGAGGGGCGGCGTCCCAGACAATGGGAAGAGACCGCACGTACCAAACTGGCGCAAGTGGGCCTGGATGAAAAACATTTTCATAAACTGCCCGCCGAGTTGAGCGGGGGCATGAGGAAACGCGTTGGCCTGGCCCGCGCCCTGGCCCTTGATCCCGAAATTCTCCTCTATGACGAACCTACGACAGGCCTTGATCCGATTTTGACCGAAGTGGTCGACGATTTGATCGCTGAGACGCACAAAGCCCATACTGGATCGACGTCCATAGTGGTTTCCCACGACCTTTTCGCGGCTTTCCGTATATCCGATTATATAGTTATGCTGGATAAGGGCAGCGTGTTATTGGCTGGAACGCCGGAAGTGTTTCACAAATCCGACGATCCACTGATACAGAAGTTCCTAATCAAAGGCTTCAAGCAAGGGTAAGCAGCTTAGACATGACATGGCTTGGTACACCGGAATTTAAAGTGGGCGTTCTTGTCGTCCTGGTGAGTGGTCTCATCGGCGGGATGGCGTTGAAAGTCGCCGAAGGCCCGGCTTTGTTCTCGGGCTCTAAAAATTATTATTTTCGCGCGGACTCGGCCGGCGGCTTGGTGAACAACAGCGCGGTCAGAATGGCCGGCATCAAAGTCGGCGTTATCGATAAGATCAGCCTCGAAGATGGACGTGCGAAGATCCGCATCGCGCTTGACGGCGACACCCGGCTGACTGAAGGCGCGCGGGTCGAGTTGAAATCCGACGGCATATTGGGCGACAAACACGTCGAACTAGTGCCGGGCAAGCTGAATGAGCCGGATTTAAAAAACGGCAGCGAGATTTTGATGAGCGGCGGCAAAGGCGGCATGGACGACGTCATGGGTGAGGTGAACCGCGTCGCGAAGAATCTCAACGAACTGCTCGACACTTTGAACAAGGCGACCAATCAAGGGGACACGTCGACCGCGATAGGACGTATCGTCAAGCACATCGAAGATTTGACCTCCGACTTAAGTGAAATCACCGCGGAGAACAAAGACAAAATCAACGACATCGTCGAGCGCGTGCGTAACCTTTCCAAAAACATAGATACGTATATCAATGAGGAAAGTTTAGCGCGGGTTGATCGCTCTCTTCGTAACATCGAAGAGATCACCGCGAAGGTGAATAAGGGCGAAGGCACGCTGGGGCGCTTGATCAACGACGAAACCACGATCGAAGAAATCAATTCGGCGGTCAGCAACGTCAACAAATTCTTAGGCGGGGCCGAGAAGCTTGAAACCAGCATCGACTTTCACACCGAATTCATGACGGCGAGTTCGCAATCGAAATCCTTCCTTGGTTTGAAAATCCAGCCCGGCCTCGACCGTTATTACGAAATCCAAGCGATTGACGACCCCGAAGGCGTTAAGCGCTCGACGATTTCAACGACCAGCACCAACGGCGGCCCTAATCAGACTTTCGAAGAAACTACGGTTTACCGCAACAAGCTGAAGATCACCGCGATCTTCGCGAAGAATTTTTGGGACCTGACCATCAAGGGCGGCTTGATCGAAAATTTCGGCGGCGTAGGGGTGGACTACTACTTTTTCAACCGTGCCTTGCGCTTCTCGGCTGAGTTTTTCGAATTCCAAGATCTCCAGGTCCGCGCCTTCGTGCGCTACAACCTGTTTAAAGGTGCATATCTTACGGCGGGTGGCGAAAACCTGGCGAATCAGGGAACCGAGCAGCCTTCCGCGTTTATCGGGGCGGGCTTATTCATCACCAATGATGACTTGAAGCTTCTTGCCTCCAAGTTTTCTTTCTAACGGGGCCTTGGCCGTGTTAGATCCTTTTCATCATGTCTAAATTCAAAAATATCTTAGTTAGCGTTTCCGATAAAGCGGGATTGGTCGATTTTTTGCGTCCGATTTTCAATGAGGGCGCGCGAATAGTCAGCACGGGCGGAACGGCGAAAACCTTGCGCGATGCAGGAATCCGCGTCATCGACGTCAGTGAACAGACTGGATTCCCCGAATGCATGGACGGCCGTGTGAAGACCTTGCATCCACGCGTCCATATGCCTTTGCTCGCGCGCAATGGTTTCGAAGAAGACGATGAGCTTTTGAAAAAAGAAAACCTCGAGCCGTTCGATTTGGTGATCGTGAATCTCTATCCCTTTGAGCAAGCTTTGGCCACCAAGGCGGCGCAAGGAGAGCTGATCGAGAACATCGATATCGGCGGGCCGAGTTTACTTCGTGGCGCTTCAAAAAACTTCGAACGCATTACCGTCGTTGTCGATCCTGAAGATTACAAAGATTTGGCGAGTGGCTCATCCACACTGGCTCAGCGCCAGCGCCTGGCCGCGAAGGCTTTCGCGCACGTCAGCTCGTACGATGCCATGATTTCGCAGACCTTGGCGCCCGGCGAATTGTTTAATCAATTTGGTTTAGGCGGGACTAAGCAGCAAAGCCTGCGTTATGGCGAGAACCCGCATCAAAAGGCCGTTTGGTATAAACGCCGCGGAGCTCAGACCGGTTGGCATGATGCGAAGATCATTCAGGGCAAAGAACTCTCGTATAATAATTTACTCGATCTTGAATCGGCGCTGGGCCTATTGCGCGAGTTCGATCAGCCGTCGGCCGTCGCCGTGAAACACAACAATCCATGCGCGGCCTCCAGCGATGAACAACTCGACCAAGCCGTCGAGAAATGTTTAAAGTCCGACCCGATCTCGGTGTTCGGAGGAATCATCGCGCTCAAT
>CAZVOP010000010.1:0-5252 GCA_964628445.1 uncultured Pseudobdellovibrionaceae bacterium
TCGCCTCTTCGTATTTACGCAGGATCACGTAAGATTCGGCCAGTGCTTTGCGCACTTGCGGGATTTCGGCCGACTTCGGATAAGACTTGAGGAATCCCTCAAAAGTCTGCAGCGTACTCAAGGCGTCGCCGCGCTCCATCTGCGCAAAACCCAAGATCATATAGTTGTACTCACGCAACGGACTCTCTGGGAACTTCTGCACCAATTCCGAATAGAGCGAGCGTGCGCTTTCGAAGTCCGAAGCCTTTCCGTCGTTCCGCCAGCGCTTCAAATGTACATTGGCCGCTAAGTTTTTCAGAATCTCGGTGTATTCGGACTCAGGGTACTTATTCACGAAGTAATCGTAAGTCTTTAGAAATACGGCATCGCGATGGCGCGCGAACAAAGTCATCAATAGACGCGCTTCCTTATTCTCTTTGCTGTCCTTGGCATTGATGACGTATTCGGGCTGCTGTTCCATCAGCTTATCCAACTGGCTGACTTTCATTTTAAGCATCGGGAAAGCGAGATAAATATTGTGACGTGAAGCTATGATGGCTTCGTCGCGGATTTCATAATCTTTGATTTTGAAACGGTCGTAATTGTCGTCGCCACCGTCGAAGATGCCTGATTTTAAAGCAATATCCGCTTTGTCGTCCTCTTTGTCGACAGAGAGAAACTCATCTCCCGCAGGCTGGCGCAAAGCCTCTTCCTCATCTGTGTTCTTTGCGACTTTAGCCTTGGCGACCTTCTTTTTTACCGGCGCCGCAGTTTTTCCAGCCGCGACCGGAGCCGCCTTTTTAACCTCAGCGTCCACTTTGCGGTAAAAATCGATGATCAAGCGTGAAGGCTCATCAGTCAGGTAATCGAATGACTCGACGTTGTTCTGGGTCAGCATGAAAGTGACGGCAAACATCCCGTCGGCCGCATTGGTATCGACTTTGATCGAGTCCACCATCGGATCGGTGAACGCTTGCAGCTTGGCGATGCTCGCTTTGTCCATTGCCGGAATATTAAGCACGATTTTTTTATCACCGGCTCTTTGCACGTCGTAATGCCAGTTCTTTAAGCCTTTGAACTCAAGGTGTGCCGTGTCGGCCAGACGTGAGATTTCAGCCTGGACTACAGGCTTTTGCATCTGCGCAACTGCGTTCATTGATGTGAAAATCAGACCGACTATGGTCATGATCGTTCGACGTCCTGTCAAAACATCCCCCGGAAATAGAGAGTGATCCAACTGCATATGAAGCAGAATTGATGCCAGCTGGACTTACCAAGGATTTCCGATTATTTACAGAGTGCAATCAACCCTTCGTCGAGGGGATTCTCGTCAGATTATTGATAAACAAGACAAATCAATGACACGACCTTAAGGGTAGATAGCGGTATTCCGAAAGAGATAATAGCCAAAGGGCCAACTATAGATGCGTAACTCAACATTGATTCTCTTCAGCTTGTTTCTCTCTTCGTGCGTGAGCGTAAAGCTCGGCACCGGCGATGAAACTAAACGTGCGACCGGCGTAGAGTTCGTTGAACCTCAATCTCCGTTCAGAAAAGACGACAACAAGCAAGTCGATGCCTCATGGAAACATCCGCGAAGCGGCAACTCGATCGCATTTCTTTCGGACTGCAAAGATCCCAGCGATCCATCCCTCGACAACATCGTTCAAGGCGTGATTAACGGCTTAAGCGAGTTAAAGGTGGAGAGCAAAGAAACCGTCACCGTTCAGGGCCGTGAAGGACGGCGCGTCTTGGCGTCGGGAAAAGTGGACGGCGTTCCCAGCCTGATCGACTTGCTGGTGTTCAAACGAAATCAGTGCATTTACATTCTCACTAACGTCGGCGTGAAACCGGCATTCAGTGAAAACCGCGGCGACTTCGCCAGATTCATCGAAAGCTTCCGGGCGCCATGAAGGAATCACGCGCCGAGATCCTGCAGACCCTTGGCGGAACGACGCTGCTCACGAAGCAAGTCGCCTCCGAGCTTATGCGCCGGCCGCTCTATTTTAAACTCATCACCGAGCAAATGTACCAAGTCGGATTGCGCTCATTGCCGCTGGTTTTTGTGACCGCGGGCTCGACCGGTATGGTGATGGCGTTGCAATTCGGATTGGGTCTGGAGAAATTCGGCGGCAAGCTTTATATACCGAAAATCGTTTCGATTTCCATCGTGCGCGAGATGGGCCCGGTTTTCACTTGCTTGATGCTGGCGGCACGCGTGGGCGCAGGCATCACTTCCGAAATCGGCTCGATGACGGTGACCCAGCAAATCGATGCGATCCGAGCGCTTGGCACCTCGCCGATTAAAAAAATCGTGATTCCGCGAGTGATCGCTTGCGTGATCGCGATTCCGCTGTTGAGCGTGGCGGCGAACTTCGTCGGCATTCTTGGCGGACTGCTGGTCGGCGCCAACGACCTCGGTCTCGACCCGATCTTTTACATTCAAAAAGTTTTGACCACCCTTTGGGTGCCGGATTTCCTTTCAGGATTTTTAAAAACGCCCGTTTTTGGCTTTATTATCGCGATCACCGGATGCTACTTCGGCTTAACGGTCAAAGGCGGCACCCAAGGCGTCGGTAATGCCACGACTAAATCGGTGGTGGCCTCAAGCATTTGTATTTTGGTCGGCGATTATTTTCTCTCTAAACTTTTCTGGATGTTTGAACAATGGCTGTAGTGATTGAGGTGAAACATTTCGCGAAGTCCTTCGGCACGCGCCAGGTTCACCGGGACGTCAGTTTTAAGGTCAACAGCGGTGAGTGCGTGGGCCTTGTCGGCGGCTCCGGAAAAGGTAAATCCGTCGTGCTGCGCAGTCTGATCGGCTTAGAGCGGGCCGATCAAGGTGAAATTCTGATCGACGGCGAGGACATCGCCCATTACACCGAACGCGAGTTGGTGGAGGTCCGCAAAAAAGTCGCTTACGTTTTTCAAAACGGCGCCTTGTTCGATTCGATGTCGGTCTATGACAATTTGGCCTATCCACTACGCGAACACACTAAGTTGTCGGAAGATGAGATACGAACGAAGATTCACGACATGCTGAATGAATTCGGATTAATCGAAGCCGAAAGTAAATTGCCGGCCGAGCTTTCCGGCGGCATGCAAAAGCGCGTGGGTCTGGCCCGCGCGATGATGATCGGACCCAAGGTGATCTTGTACGATGAACCCACCGCGGGTCTAGATCCGTACAATACGCTGAAGATCCGCGAGATGGTTTTGCGTTTGAAGAAAAAAGGCGTGACCTCGGTCTTCGTGACTCACGATATGCCGACGGCCATTGCGGTTTGCGACCGTTTTGTTATGCTCGCGGACGGAACGGTCACCGATGAACGCCTGGTGGGCGAGTTGCGTGGCGGCAATGAAGGTCCGCTGGAGAAATTTATTTTGGGAGAGGACGGCGGATAATATGGAAACTTCCATGTCGAAAGAAATTAAAGTCGGGATTTTTACGGCCGTGGGCATCGTGCTTTTCTGTCTCTCGATTGTCTTGCTTGGCGGCGACAAGTTCTTCTTCAGCAATTCGTATAAGCTGAAGGTGCGCTTGCCGCAGACTCAAGGCCTGGGGATCGGCAGCGTCGTCTCTTTGTCGGGTGTTTCGGTGGGCAATGTGGCGACCATTGATTTTGTAGATAAATCCAGCGATGTCGAAGTCACGATCAACGTGCAGCGCTCCGTGCAGAAGCGCATCACGGAAGGTTCAAAGGCCTCGGTGAAAACCCAAGGTGCCTTGGGCGACAAATATATTTACATTCAGTCGGGCCCGTTAGACGGCAAAGCTTTGGCCGACGGCGCGATTTTGGATACCGACCGCTCACCCGATTTCTTGGATTTGATCGCCTCGAAGGGCGCCGAGATGGGCGAAGTGGTGAATGTGATCAAAGAGGTGCGGATTTTGTTTGAAAATATGAACCGTGATGGTCGCAGCGGGCGCTTGATGTCGAACTTGGTCGACGCAAGCGGTGAACTGTCTTCCTTCCTGCGCGAGGGACGCGAGACCTTCAGGCTGATGCGCACGGATGCCATCGTGCCCCTAGCGAGCGTCATGAAGAAGGTGGATCGCGGAGGGAACTCTTGGCGCACTCGTCAACGATTCATCATTGCACAGTCGTATTTCGGCATTCTTCGGCGAGCAGCCGCGGAATAAATTCTTGAAGCCGCTGATCCGCGAGTCTATTGAGACCAACGAAAAGAAAAAGTGAGTTCACACTCGACGCGAAGCTTCTTGTCTAGACAAGAAGCTGTGCGCAAATCAGGTCCCCGGATCCAACATCTTCTTAAACTCCTCTGAGATCTCCGAGTTCGAAGGCACGCCACGCCGATCGAGTGTGAAGCGAATATGCTTCGCCCAAACCCGCCCGACATGCTCGTTCACTTTCGACTTCAACTGGTCCTCAAAGAACCGGATTTCCTGCATACGGGCCGAGCTTTTGACCCAAATAAAAAGCTTGCCGCGCTCAAAGCCCACGGGCTCGCAATGGCTGGCCATGGTCGGCCCTACAATGTCCGACCAGAATCTCCACACTTTCCAGCGCAAAAATCCGTCGGAAAGCGCCGACTTGCCGTTTCCCAAAAGAGTCTGTAGAACTCTCGACGCAGGCAATAATTCGGCTTTCTTCTTCTTGTCATTTGGACCCATAAGGAATTGGTAGCATGTCCCTTTCGTCCTTACAAATCTCGATTGTCGGTGGCGGCCTGGCCGGAAGTGAATGCGCCTTTCAACTTGCTGAAATGGGCCACAAAGTTCGCCTATTTGAGATGCGCGATAAAAAGATGACCCCGGCGCACAAAACCAATCGTCTGGCCGAGTTGGTGTGCTCAAATTCGTTCGGCAGCGAAACCGACTACTCGGCGCCGGGCCAGCTCAAATGGGAGGCCGAAAAGCTCGGCTCCCTGATCCTGAAAGCCGCACGCCGAGCGGCGGTCCCGGCCGGCATGGCCCTTGGGGTTGACCGCGAAGTCTTCGCACAAGAAATCACCGAAGCGCTCAGCAAGCATCCAAATATCGAGATCGTGCGCGAGGTCGTAAATTCGCTTGATGAGATCCCCCGCCCCGCCGTGATTTGCACGGGCCCGCTTACCGACGACCGGCTTGCGCAATCGATGCGCGATCACTTCGACGGCGAGTTTTTATATTTCTTCGATGCCATCGCACCCATCATCGACGCCGACAGCATCAACGAGGAGATCGCGTACAAAGGCGACCGCTTCGATAAAGGAAACAAAGATTACTACAACTGCCCGATGAACAAAGAGCAGTACCTCAAGCTCATCGA
>CAZVOP010000010.1:5262-63076 GCA_964628445.1 uncultured Pseudobdellovibrionaceae bacterium
CATCGAAGAAATTAAATCGGCACGCAAAATCGAAGCGAAAGATTTCGAAAAGGACACGCCGTATTTCGAAGGCTGCATGCCGGTTGAAGCCATCGTCGAACGCGGCGATCAAACATTACGTTACGGTCCGCTCAGCCCTAAAGGTTTAAGAGATCCGCGCGGCGACGGCAGCACCGCTTACGCGGTCGTGCAACTCAGACAGGACAACAAGGCCGGTACGGCCTTTAATATGGTCGGCTTTCAGACCAAGATGGCCTATGGAGAACAAACACGAGTCTTTAAAATGATCCCAGGGCTTGAGAATGCCGAATTTTTAAAGCTCGGCAGCATCCATCGCAATCTCTACATCCAAACGCCCAAAAAGTTGACCGATGTTCTCTCGAGTAAAAAAGACGAATGGCTGTTCTTCGCAGGACAAATCACCGGTGTAGAAGGTTACTTCGATTCGACCTGCATGGGATTGCTGGTCGCGCGCTTTCTAAATGACAAGCTCAGCGGCCGTGAAATCAATAAACCGCCGCGTGAGACGGCCTTCGGCTCATTGTTGAATGCGATCACCGAGGACAACGGCTACTTCCAGCCGACGAATATCAATTTCGGTTTGTTTCCCAATATCGAAAATGACGGCATCAAGAAAAAAGAATGGAAAGAGAAAAAACGCGCCTTGCAACTTGAGCGCGCCAAATCGGCGATGCTGGCTTGGCTTTCCGCCGAGAACGCTATTCGACCGTAACGCTCTTGGCGAGATTGCGCGGCTGATCGACGTCGTGACCGAGCGACACCGCCACGTGGTAAGCGAGCAACTGCACGGGAATGACTTCCAGCAAAGGCAGCGTGAACCACTGCGCCTCGGGGAGCGCCAGGTAATAATTCGAGATTTGCTCTAAGCGCTCATTGTGGCCGGTCGAAATCGATATGATTTGGCCACCGCGCGCTTTGGCTTCTTCCAGGTTGCTGATGGATTTTTCAAACAGCTCGTCATGCGGCGCCAGCATCAACACCGCCATGTCGTCGTCGATCAAAGCCAACGGCCCATGCTTCATTTCGCCCGCGGCATAGCCTTCGGCGTGCATGTATGCCAGCTCTTTTAACTTCAAAGCGCCTTCCATCGCGATGGGGTAATGCACCCCGCGACCCATATATAAAAAGCCTTTATATCCTTTTAATTTCTCGGCTCCTTCTTTGAAGAACTTGTCGAGATTCAAAACCGTTTCGATTTGTGCGGGCGCGGCCTGAAGCTGGCGAACATAGCCTTGCTCTTCTTCAAAAGAAATTTTGTCTTTTACGCGGGCCATGGCGAGTGAGAACAAATTCAACAAAGCAAGCGTCGCCGAAAATGCCTTGGTCGAAGCCACGCCGACCTCGGTGCCGGCATTCATGTACAAATGCCCGTCGGCTTCGCGGTCGATCGTTGAGCGCTTGACGTTGCAGATGCTTAAGACTTTTACGCCGGCTTGCTTCGCCAGCCTAACCGCGGCAAGAGTGTCGGCGGTCTCCCCGCTTTGCGAGATCGAAATGAAAAGTGAGTTCGGAGGAAGCACCGGATGGCGGTATCTGAATTCGCTGGCGATATCGCATTCGACCGGAACCCGCGCCAAGCGTTCGATCATGTATTCGCCGACCAGGCCGGTGTAATAAGAGCTGCCGCACGCGACGATGAAAATGCGTTCCACTTTGGCGAGCTCTTCATTGGAGATTCCGAGCTCAAAGAGCTCGGTACAGGATTTCGCCAAATTGATATGCGGCTGAATCGCTTGTGCGACCGCACGGGGCTGCTCGAAAATTTCTTTGAGCATAAAATGCGAAAAGCCGCCCTTGCTGGCGACATCGGCCGTCCAATTGACTTCGATCACCGCCTTCGTGAGGGGCTTGCCATGGGCGGAAACCACTTGATATTTCGCGCCGCGGACTTCAACCACTTCGCCGTCTTCGAGATAAATCACTTTTTTGGTGTAAGGGACGATGGCTTGTACGTCAGACGCGATGTACATCGCATCGCCGCCGACGCCGACGATCAGGGGCGGGCCGCTTTTAAAAGCCACCATGACATCGGGTTGCTTCACATTCACGCAAACGATCGCATAAGCGCCGATCAGGCGCGGAAGAACGCCGAGGACGGCGGTCAGCAGATCCGGCGTCTTTTTAAGTTCGCGGTTCAATAGATGCGCGACCAACTCGCTATCGGTGTCGCTCTCTAAAATCGAGCCCTCGCGCACAAGCTCTTCACGAAGCGCCATGTAGTTTTCAATAATGCCGTTATGGACAATGCTGACATCGCCGACCGAATGGGGATGGGCATTGCGCTCACTTGGTTTGCCATGGGTGGCCCAGCGGGTATGACCGATGCCCAACCGGCCGTCAAATTTCTCGCCTGCCAATTTCTCGCTTAGATTGCCGAGCTTGCCTTCGGCACGCACCCGTTTAAATACACCGTGATCAAGAATCGCCACACCCGCGCTGTCGTAACCGCGATACTCAAGGGCTTTAAGCCCGCTCATGATCACGTCTTTGGGATTTTGCGGGCCGTAGTATCCGACAATGCCGCACATAAATTACTTTTCCTTTTTCTTCGATCCATCGGCGAGCGATCTCGGAACATAGTTCTCGATGACCGTTTGTTTCGCGCGGCTGACCGCAAGCGATCCGGGCGGCACATCTTTGGTGATGGTCGAGCCGGAACCGATGTATGAACCGTCACCGATCGTGATCGGCGCGATAAACTGCGTGTCGCTGCCCACGAAAACATCTTTGCCGATCTTGGTGACGTACTTCTTTTTATCAACGGCGTAGTTGCAGGTGATCGTGCCGCAACCGATGTTGGTGTTCTCGCCGACTTCGGCGTCACCCAAATAAGTGAGATGCCCGGCCTTCGCGCCCTTGCCGAATTTTACTTTTTTGAATTCGACAAAGTTGCCCACTTTGCAGTCTTCGCCGACTTCGGTGCCGGGGCGAAGATGGGCGTAGGGGCCAAGCTCGGTGTTCGATGCGACCGTTGAAGACGTGATGTAGCAACCCGACTTGATGTGCACGTTTTCCGCAATTTTTGCGTCGGTGATCATGCAGCCGCTTTCGATCACGCTTAGAGCGCCGATGCTTGTTTGGCCTCTTAAGAAAACGTTCGGATAAATCATCGCCGCTGGCGCGACGGTACATGTATCTTCAATGTAAACGGTTTGCGGCTGAATCATCATCACGCCGCTTTCCATGAGTTGCTCGGCCTTGCGTTTGAAGGCGAGTTTGGTGGCTTCCGACAACTCTTTTTGGTTGTTCACGCCAAGTGCCACGCGGGCGTTGGCTTTTAATCCTTCGACCAAGATGTCGGCCTCAACAGCCAACGAAATTAAATCGGTAAGGTAAAATTCCTTTTGCGCGTTGTTGCTTTGAATTTGCGGCAGCAATTCATTCAAAACTTTTGCCTTAACAATGTAAATGCCCGTGTTGATCTCCCGGATCTTCAAGGTGTCGGGTCCGGCGTCTTTCGCCTCGACGATGGCACGCAGACGGCCGTTGTGGCGAACAATGCGGCCAAACTTCGCCGGGTCCTTCAGCTCCACCGTGACTACGGCCAGACTCGCCTTGCTCGCGCGAAAGTCTTCAATGAATTTTTCGATATCACCGGCTTCAAGCAACGGGTGGTCGCCGTTCAAAATCAAAACATCGCCTTCAAGATTATCGGGCTGCGCACTGCGGACCGCATCGGCCGTGCCGTTTTGCCGTTCTTGTTTGAAACACACGGCGCCCATCGGCTCAACAATGTCGCGCACCATTTGCTCGCCGAAGCCGACGACCACGCGAACTTCGCGCGCCTTAGCCGACTTCACCGCGCGCACCACGCGCTCGATCATGGGCCGGCCGGCGACGGGATGCACGACCTTAGGCAGAGGCGTGTTCATGCGGGTGCCTTTTCCAGCAGCCAATATAATGCTTGAAAAATGAGACATGGGCCGAAATTATCGCGCTTGTCGGGTTAACGCAAGTTCGCTTATTCTAGGTAATATGACTCACATCAAGGGCTGGATTCACACCGATTTAGGCACGCCGGTAGAGCTTTTCGCGTCACACCCGCTTGAGCAACTGCGAGACAAAAAGCCACTCTTACTCATGGGCGGAATCCACGGCGATGAGCCGCTGGGTGTGCTCTTGGCGCAACAGACACTGGAGTTCCTGCGCGAAGACGCGGCGAGTGCCAATCCGACAGTGATTCTCCCCTGGATTTTGATTCCGTGCCTTAACGTGGACGGTTATAAAAACAACACCCGCGTCAACGGACGCGGCGTGGATTTGAACCGCAACTATCCCTCGAAATCCTGGGCTCCGACCGCCGAAAAGGAGCGCTACAACCCAGGTCCAAAGCCCGCCAGCGAAGCCGAGATCCAAGGCGTGGTTGCGCTCTTGAAAATCTATAACCCGCGTGTCGTGATTCACTGCCACTCATGGAAGCCGATGGTGGTTTGCGCAGGCGAACCCGGGCGGCGCGATGCCGGGCGTTTGTCGCGGTCGAGCCAGTATGAAGTCGTTCCTGAAATCGGTTACCCGACTCCCGGCTCGCTCAGCGAGTATGGTTGGTGGGATCACAAAATCCCAGTCATTTGTATTGAAGAGGCCGATGAAGCCGCGCCCGGCTCGGTGTGGCCGCGCTTCCAGCAGGGCATGCGCGAAATATTTCTGGACGCGACGGAACGCTAGCAAGTGTCCCGTCGCTGTTCGGCGCGAGGAATCTTTCGGTACACTTAAATGAGTCACAAACCTCAGGCGTGCTCATCGTCGGACCCGGCCAGCTTAAACGCATGGAATTCGGTGCGGACGTCGTCAAAGATATTCGCGAGGCGAAGAAATATCTTGAGAAACAAAAGCCCGCGGTTTTGGTTTTTGCCGCCGAGAGCGGAAAAGGCTTCGACGACTTCTGCGATCTTGCCGCCAAAATGTCCCCGCAATCCCTATGGATCGTGGCCAGCGACGGCCTTAAGCCGTCACAACTTATGCACGGAAGTAATTTCGGCAATCTGCATGACGTCATCGATAACTTGAACGATCCCGAACTGGAAAAAAAACTGCGCTCCGCCCTAGAGGCGCGCGGCCAAGAGCAACAGCGTCTTAAACACATCGAGCTGTTCGAAGACCAAACCCAACAACTGAAGCGTCTGACGAACGAACTTGAGGCGCGGGTCACGAAACGCCACAAGGGTTTGCGCAAATCCTTACAGACATTAGAGCAAACAAAAGTGCATCTCGAGGCGCTTCATAAAGCTCTGCTCGGCATTCATCGCGCGAGCACCATTTTACAAATGGAACAGACACTGAACGAGGCGCTGAAGCCTTCGCTGAATATCCTGTGGGTGAAAGTGCGCTTCGCCAGCCAGAGTTTGCTGAAACAACAGCCGGGCGCGCAAGTTTTGGCGATTGATTTGCCCGCCGGTAAAGACGGCCTAAGGGGCGAAGTGTTGTTCGCCAAGTCCGAAAGCGAGCATTTCACGCCCGCCGAAGTCGATTTCTTGCAAGAGCTTTCGGAAGCTCTGTCGCTGGCCCTTTCACGGCTGCAAAAGCTTGAGCAAGCCGAAACTTTGAAAGCGCAATGGCAAGCCACTTTTGATTCGATCCCTCATCCGCTGTGCGTGACCGGCGCCGATTTCGAAATTTTGAAATTGAATTCGGCCTTCCAACAGGCTTGCGCCGAACATAGTTTCCGCGCGCTGATGGGTAAAAATTGTTTTCAAGTTTTTTTCGGGGCCGCCTTTAAGCCGCCCGTGAAGCTCGACTGCCCGTTCACCTTCCGTAACGCGCGAGTCGGCGCGCATGAGACCGAACACTTTGAGGTGGTCGGCGAACGCCTGGGCCTCACCCACGACAATCATTCGGTCCATCTGATCTTGCTCCGCTCGATCACCGAAGAAGCCCGCTTTGAAAGGCGGATTTTCGACGCCAGCAAGCTGGCCGAGTTGGGTACGATCGGCAGCAGTATCGCGCACGAGCTGAATAATCCACTCGGCGGCATGCTCTCTTTTTTGCAGCTCATTTTAATGGACATCAAAAAGACCGACGGTCTTTATCTTGAAGTGAAAAGCATGGAAGAGGCCGTACACCGCTGCCGTGATATCGTGCTGAACCTGCTGAGCTTCGCGCGCAAACACGATCTAAGCGATATCGTCGCGATCGACTTGTGGGAAGTGATCGAGAAGTCGGTCAAACTGATCGAATTGCAATCCAAGTCCAAAGGGATCGGCGTCGAATTCGAGCGCAAGAACCCGGCACTTATTCAATGCAGTCAAAACGCCCTTTCACAAGCCCTATGCAATATCTTGCAAAATTCGATCGATGCGATTTCCGAAAAAATCAAGGCCGATCCCTTATTTCCTGGAAAAATAAAAATCGAACTTTCCCTCACCGAGGACAAGTATAGGCTCAGACTCTTCGACAACGGAGCCGGAATCCGCCCCGAAATCCAGAGCCAGATTTTCAATCCTCTATTTACCACACGCGATCCGGACACTTACAGCGGCATGGGACTAACGACCGCATTTACTATTATTTCTGAACATCATGGAAGTCTGGAGATTCTTTCCCAGACTGGATCTGGCACTTCGGCAATCATTTCCCTACCGCGCGCGTAAACGGGCTGGATCAATCTCTAGAAAGTCACTTTTTTGGCGCGAAAATTTTGACGCCGCCAAAAACAACCGTACTATTAAAAGTGACAGCTTACTCATTTGGAACCAGGGAAGGAGCCGAATGCAGGGACAACGAATCCTCATAGTCGACGATGAAGCCTCTTTACGAACCGCACTCTTCCGCGCACTAGACCGTAAAGGTTATCAAGTCATAACATCCGCAAGCAGCAAAGAGGCCGAAACCGTCGGGTCGAGCGATAAACCCCTGGACCTCGCCATCGTCGACTTGCGTTTGCCTGACGGCGACGGCATCGAACTTATGGAAAAATTGAGAGCGCTTCACCCTAATATACAGGTGATCATTCTCACCGGGCACGCCTCGATCGAAACCGCAGTCGATGCCACCCGCAAAGGCGCTTTTCACTTCGTCACCAAGCCCTGCAATTTAGACGAAATCATCACCTTGGTCGATCGCGCCTTGTCCCACAGCCAACTGGCTAAGGAGAACCAGCATCTGCGCTCGGCGCTGCACTCCAAATATCAGTTCGACAACATCATCGGTCAGAGTGCCGAGATCTTGGACGTGTTGTCGATGATCGAGCGCGTGGCACAAAGCGATTCCACCGTTTTGGTCATGGGCGAAAGCGGCACCGGTAAAGAACTGGTCGCAAAGGCCCTGCATTTTAATTCTTTGCGTTCACAAGAAGCCTTTATCCCGATCAATTGCGGCGCGATCCCCGCTGAATTATTGGAAAGCGAACTCTTCGGCCATGTGAAGGGCGCCTTCACCGGCGCGATCGCCAACCGGGCCGGACGTTTTGAGTTAGCCGAAGACGGCACCTTGTTCTTGGACGAAATCGGCGACATGAATCCTTCGTTGCAAGTGAAGCTGCTGCGCGTACTGCAAGAGCGTTGCTTTGAACCCGTAGGCGGGGCGAAGACTTTGACCTCCAATGTGCGGGTCATCGCGGCGACCAATATCGATTTGGAAATCGCCGTTGAAGACGGCCGCTTCCGCGAAGATCTTTTTTACCGCTTGAACGTGATCCCGATACGCATCCCCGCCTTGCGCGAGCGTAAAAGCGATATCCCCTTGTTGCTGCACCATTTTATCCAGACCTTCAATCGCACTCGCAACCGCCAATTGACCGGCATCGGCGATGAAGCCTTGGGAATGCTGTGCAATTACTCCTGGCCGGGAAATATCCGCGAGCTTGAGAATTTGGTCGAGCGTTTGTCTATTTTGAAAGGTGCCGGCATGATCGACGTTCACGATCTGCCCGAGAAATACCGCAAGGCCCATGTGTCGAGCGATCCCACCAAAGTGGAAATCCCCGAAAATGGCGTGGACTTCAACACCGCCGTCGATTCTTACGAGAACGCATTGATCATGCGCGCCTTGGAAAAGACCGGATGGAATCGCAACCAGGCGGCCTTGCTGTTGAAATTGAATCGCACGACTCTGGTTGAGAAGATTAAGAAGAAGGGCTTACGCCCGCCCGATCAATCGATGTAGTTTTTCTGCTGATCGCGGCGGCGTATGGATAGTCCGTCCGTGAGAGGCTCTTTTGAAGATACAAAATCAAAAAATCTCTTTGTATTCATCTCTGCCGCGCCGGATGCGCGGCAGAAGGCATTTCTCACGGATGGATGATTCGCGCGCATACGAATCTGCCAAAGAAGAAACCATCCATAATTCAAAACCAGATTCACCGCCGCTGCGGCTAAACGATGCGTTACAAAATCAAAATTTATGAAAATAAATTTGACGAGCTTTTCGACAAATTTTGGCAGCGCGATTCTAAATATTCAAAGCGTGCAGAGCCCTAGTTTAAAATTCGTCACAGCCCCGTGATAAGCAGCAAAGGCAAAAAACGCGGCCGATCTGATTTCAAAAATATATTCTCGGTAAAGCCAAACCTCGAATGAGAAAATTCATTTCTAAAGCCCGTGATATCCTCCGCCCCGCGGAGGTAATTATGACCAATCAGGAAATCGAAATTAAGTTTGACCAAGCACTCTTAAACGAGCGCTCGAGCACGAACGAAATCATTCAACTCATCAACTTAATTGAAGACCGCAAGATTCATTTGCGCCGGGGTTACTCCAGCCTTTTTGATTGGCTAACTCGTGGAAAAGGCTATTCGGAAGGCGCCGCTCAGAGGAGAATCCAGGCCGCCCGTCTTTTAAGATCCGCTCCGCAAATTATCGAGAAACTTGAAAAAGGTGATTTGAACCTTTCGAATTTGGCCAAGGCTCAAGGCGTGATTCGCGCGCACGAAAAGAAGGGAAATAAAATGAGCCGCGAGCAAAAGGCCGAGGTCATTGAACAGGTCGAGAAAAAATCCGGGATCAAAGCGGAACAAACCTTGATGGGTTTGTTTCCCGATGTGGCATCCACCGTTCGCAAAGAACATCGAAATATTATCGATGAGCAAACCACCAGGCTCTCTTTGAACTTTTCCAACGAGGAAATGAAACAGCTGGAGCGAGTCCGGGACCTGCTTTCGCATTCGATTCCCGGCGCGAGCTTTTCACAAATTATCGCGTTTATGGCTGCGGACTATTTGAAAAGAAATGACCCGCTTGTTACCGCCGTAGCGGCTAAACGCTGCGTCACAAAAAAGAGCACCGATACAGCGCCTGCCCGAAAGACCGTTTCGCGGCCTGTGAGACGTGTCACTATTCAGAGGGCGGACGGGCGCTGTGAATACAAAGATCCTCAATCGGGGAAAATATGTGGCGCCACCTATCAGATCGAAACAGATCATGTCCGACCGCGGGCGCAAGGCGGAGGCAATGAGGAGTCCAACCTGCGCTGCCTATGTCGTGCTCACAATCAACTCATGGCGGAAGAATTGCTAGGAACAAAAATGGCCAATCGTTGGCGAGGAGGATAACCTTCTTGTTCACCACACTCCACCCGGTTAGGATCGAACCCAAGTGAATCCCTGGTTACAAAACTTAAATCCTGAGCAACAACAAGCGGTTTTGCACGATCATGGCCCTCTCCTCATTCTGGCGGGCGCAGGCTCCGGCAAGACGACCGTGCTCGTTTCGCGCACCGGCCGCTTGATCGCCGAGGGGTTGACCACGCCCGAGCGGATCTGCGTGCTCACCTTCACCAATAAGTCCGCGAATGAACTCAAACATCGCGTGAGCAAAAGACTGGGCAAAAAAGCCGACAAAGTTTGGGCGGGGACTTTTCACGGCTTCGGGCTGCAATTCCTTAAAGAAAATTGGGCTGCGGCCAAACTGCCTAAAAAATTCGGCGTCATCGACGGCAACGACGCGCTCGCCATTCTTAAAGATTTACTCCGAGAGCACAAAGCCTATGAGAAAGAACGCTTCGACGTTGAAAAGCTGATGAATAAAATCGGCCAAGTCCGCGAGACCGGCACCAGCTTCAAACTCGATGACACCATCGAATCCGCCATGGCGGTGAATCTTGCGCCCAAATTTATCAAGCGCATGGGCCATCTGGGTGTAGTCGATTTTGAAGAGCTCTTATTGCGTCCGCTTAAACTGATGAAGGAAAGCAGCGTCGTCCGCGAAAAGATGCAGAAGCGCTTCGACTTCGTGATGGTCGATGAATTTCAAGACACCAACAACACGCAAATGCTGTTGATCGACAAACTGACCGAGGTGCACAAAAATATCGCGGTCGTCGGCGACGATGACCAATCGATTTACGGCTGGCGGGGCGCGCAGATCAGAAACATTCTGGATTTTCCGAAGCGCTACAAAACATGCAATGTCACTCGTCTTGAACGCAACTACCGCTCCAGCAGCAGAATCCTGGACATGGCCAATGCGATCATCGCGACCAACAAGGACCGCCATGCCAAGGTTTTGAAGTCGGGCCTCAATCAGCCCGGGCAATTGCCGGAAATGTTCGTGTACGAAAACGAAGAGATGGAAGTCGACCAAGTCGTCAGCGAACTGCGTAGGCTCAAAGAGCAAGGCCACCGCTGGCAGGACATCGCGATTCTTTATCGTTCGAATTCTCAAGGCGGGTTGATGGAGGGCGGCCTAAGGCGCAACGAAATCCCTTACAAGCTCACCGGCGGCACGGCCCTTTTCGATCGCAAAGAAGCCAAGGACGCGCTCGCCTTCATCAGATCAAGCCTCTACCCGACTGAAATTTCTTTTCGCCGCATCATCAATCTTCCCCCGCGCGGGATTGGAGAGGTGACGATCGAAAATATCGAAGCTGAAAAGGCCGACGTCGCCTTTCACCAAAAGGCGCGCATCTGGGCGAAAAGCAATCCGGATGAGAACGCCGCTGCGGCGGTCATGAACGTGTTCACCATGCTTGAAGAATTTAAAACCAAACTTGTGCACGCGCCCGAGGACGCCGAAGAGGTTTTGACCAGCGAGCTGCGCCGAATCGGCTACCGCGATTACGTCAACCAGTCCTACCGCGATCCGCAAGTGGCTGAACGCCGCTGGATCAGCGTCATGATCTTGGGCCGAATCCTGAAAGGCATGTTCGAAAAATCCGGCCGCACGGTCGCAACCCTTGAACGCTTCGTGGAATTGATGGAACTGCGCGATCCCATCAGCGAGAGCAATGACGAAGGCAAAGACGAAGTGCACATGATGACCCTGCATGCCTGCAAAGGTCTTGAATTTCCCAATGTGATTTTGCTTGGTCTTGAAGAGGACTTACTGCCTCATGCGAAGCTCGGCCAGGATGTCGACGAAGAGCGCAGGCTTTTTTACGTCGGTGTCACCCGCGCGCAAAAGCATTTGATCCTCACCCGCGTGCGCGAGCGCAAACGTTACGGACGCGTGGTCGGCGTGGCGCCGTCGCGCTTTCTGCTCGAAATGGACGCTAAACTTTATACTGAACTTATCGGCGGCCGCCCGATGGTCGCCGGCCAGCGTGAATCCATGATGGCCGACCTGATGAAGAAATTAGAAAAACAAATCAGCGAGCGCGAACCTTAATTAGCGCGCCTTCGCGCCGATATCCTTGCGCATAAGGATTCCGCGCCAATTCACATGGCCGGCTTGCGCGTAAGCAGCCTTCAAGGCCTCCGCGCGCGAAGAACCCATGCCGACGGCATTCAGCACCCGCCCGCCGTTCGTGACCCATTGGCCGCGTTCATTTTTGGCGGTACCGGCATGCAAAAAATAACTCGAAGGCGATTGAAACCCAAGATCGCCTTCAATCACGACGCCTTTTTCCGGAGAGTCCGGATAGCCCGGAGCCGCCTGCACGACAACGGCAAGCTGCATATTCTTCCACTTCATCGGCGCCATTTCACCGCGCGCGAGGCGCGAAAAAACATAACCCCAATCGCCGTCCAGCAAGGGCATGATCACCTGGGCCTCGGGATCGCCGAAGCGCACGTTGTACTCCAAGACCGCGGGCCCACTGGGCGTGACCATCACTCCGATATACAGAACTCCACGATACAAAAGCCCGCTGCCTTGAAGATTACGTACCGAAGGTTGCACGATCAATTGCTCAATCTTCGCGCGCAAAGCCTCATCGATCACCATCGGCGCCACAACGCCCATACCGCCGGTGTTGGGTCCAAGATCGCCGTCGCTCAAACGCTTGTGATCTTGCGCGACCGGCATGGCCTCGTATTCGGAACCATTGGTCAAAACCAAATATGAAAGTTCGAACCCTTCTTGATATTGTTCAAGCAGGGCGCGATGGCCGGCGACGCCTAACGATTTGGCCTCAAACAAACTTTCGGCCGCGGCTTTCAATTCGGGCAAAGTCGCGCAAATAAAAACACCCTTGCCCGCGGCCAAACCGTCGGCCTTCAAAACGTAGGGCGGAGTGAATTTCTGCGCGGCCCGCAATGTGTCGCCGACATTATCGACGATTTCAAAAGGTGCCGTCGGTACACCCGCACGGATCATAAACTCTTTGGCGAAAATCTTGCTGCCTTCCAATTGCGCCGCGATTTGACTTGGGCCGACGACCGCCACACCTAAGGTGCGCAAAACATCGGCAACCCCTTGCACAAGATAATTTTCGGGGCCGACAATCACACAATCGAATTGATAACGTTTGACAAACTGCTCGACGGCCTTGGCATCGCTGAAGTCAACTTTATGGCAAAGCGCTTCTTGCGAAATCCCCTCGGAGCCCGGAGAAGCGTGGACCTCGGTGACCGAGGACGAAAATTTAAGTGCACGCACCAGGGCATGCTCGCGGCCGCCTTGGCCCAATACTAAAAAGCGCATGTTCATGGTCTTAAGTCAGTCCCCTCGTCCAGTCAATTGACGGGAGAGTCCGCAGTCGATTAACTTTAAGACTCATGAGGGATTCCGCGCTTCGTCTGCAAGATAAAACGATCCTCCTTGTCGGACCCTTTACCGGTATCCTGCAGAATGCTTTACGCACGCTTACCGAATTTGGCTGCGATGTCGCCTACGTGAGTCACCAGAACCCTAATGCCGCCCGCTATGTCGATGGCATCAACGAAGCCCGCGAGGTGCACAGCCACTACGGCCGCGCCGTTTACTATCATCTCCCTGTCACCAACGCCGCCCAGGCGCAAGAGGCGCTCGGCCAAGTCACCAATTCACTCGGCCGCGTCGATGCCCTGGTGGATGCCTCGCCGCTGGCTTGGGACGCCAAAACCGACGTGAAAAGCGCGATCGAAGTGTGCGAAATGCTGGCCGAGCGTTGCGCGCCGTTTTTCCTGGCTAAACAAAAAGGCCGGATGGTTTTTCTATTTGAGGATTCCTCGCTCGAAAAAATATCGGCGGCCACCAAAGCCGCGGGCCTGCGCGAAACACTTGTGCAAAAAATCGAAGCGCTCGGCAAACAATATAGCGGCAAGAATGTGACCGTAAATGGATTGAGCGTCGGCCTCACCGACGATTTTCTTCTGAAGACTTTGCCGAGCAGCCCTTCGTTAAAAAAATCTCTCGAGCAGTTGCAGGTGGCTCATCCACGCTTGAAGCTTGTCGAATATCAAGACATCGCGCTGGGCGTTGCCTATTTGTGCTCGGCCCTTAGCGCCAGCTTCACCGGTCAGGTGATGCGCCTCACACACGGCTTCCATCTCGAATAGTTATTCCAACAATTGCGCGCGTTCGAACGGCGTCGGAATCCGGCATGTGTCGCGTTTGCCGAACCAGAGATAGCGGTGATCGGCGACAAACTGGTAAATAAAATCCCGCCAGGGCCATGGGATCAGTAAAAATATTTTGATCAAAGAATATATGCCGCCAAGATGGGCTATGGCGCGGATTCCCGCCGAGGATTTCTCAAAGATCACGCCGTCGTCTTCCAAAACCATCGTGTTGACGTCTTGGGAATAATTGGGCGGCAACCGGGTCGCCGCCGTTGAGCCCTGAAGTGAAGCAAATTTTAGCACTCGTTTATGGTCGCGGCGGATAAGGAAGTCGATGAAGCGGTTGCAGACATTGCAGTAGCCGTCGAAGTAGACGATCTTCATCTAAATCCTTTTTGCGAGCAGAAATTTTTCCGCGCGCTCATACTGCTCCGGTGGAACGTAGATGCGGTCGATCTGGCGAATGTCTTCATAACGCTGGAAGATCTGCGTCGCCTCTTCGATCGGAAACGGCAGCGCATTGTAATCGTACTTATCGACAACATAGATCTGCACTTGTTTATCCACTTCCGAGCCGCCGTGATACTTGCTCAAGCGCGCTTGCGAGCTGGAGTGAATCACCGGGATGCCTTCAGTCTCAAGCGCGGATGAGATCATCGCCGGACGCTCGGTCTTGCTGTTGGAGTGCAGTTCGAAAAGCATGCGGAACGGGCGGCGCTCCACCATCCGCCTGGCCCAGGGATTGTCGACCTTCCCTAAATGATGCCAAAGAGCATAGTCGGTGCAGGCGACGTAGGCCTCGATATCCGCGGGCACCGTGAACGAGCGGTCCTTTGAGGTGAAGTAACGATAGAGAAGTTCTTCGTAAATGATGCTCTTGTGATGGAAGTAAACCATCAAATGCATATGATGGCGCGAAAGCAAGAAATCGTCGAACGTGTAAAGGGCGCGCCGGTTCAGGGCCAGCAACAACCGGTCGTCTTTTTGGTGATAGGTCAAATTGCTCATCAACCAACTCAGCTCGACTTTGCCGTAATTCGTTCCGCAAAAATAAGAATCGCGCCCCAGGTAGTCCATGCGATCGACGTCCATTTCGGAGCTGACCAATTGGCTGAGGATCGAGCGGAAATCAAGGCCGGCATCTTTAAAAAAGTCGTCCTCCAAAATCAGCGTCTTATCGATCAAACACGCAATATGGAAAGGATCGATATCCGAAAAGCTTTTCTTTAAAGTTTCAGTGAGCGAAGAATCCGTCACGAATTTAATCGTGTAATCTTCGTGGTTGGCTTGCGCGCCCGGCTTCGGTGGATGCAAGCGCTTCGTATAGGCGCCGACTTTCAAATCGGCCAGCGGCGGCATCACTTCCTCGGAAGCATGCGAAAGAGGGCCATGCCCGATGTCATGTAAAAGCGCGCCCAAGCGTACTGTCTGGCGCAGACGGCGGCGCACATCCGGTGTTGAAAACTTAAAATTCTCGAAAATATGATCGAAGGCCACGCCGGCTAAATGGCAAACCCCAAGCGAGTGAAGATAGCGATTGTGTGTGGCGCCCGGAAAACTGAACTCGGAAAAGCCCAATTGCTTGATAGCCCGCAAACGCTGATAAGCCTTCGAATCAAGGATAGCAACCTCGGCCGAAGACAGCGAAATGTTCCCATGTATAGGATCCCTAACGTCCATATCTCATTAAGTAGCCGCTATATTTTGAGGGGTCAATTTGAGAAATGCGCTTTAGGCCAGGAGGCGCACGGCCGAAAAGATGGACGTACTCAAAACGCCCAGGGAGTTGGAAGTGAAAAGTCTCGCGACGGCCCCGCAGATCCTAGTTATCGACGACGATGAAACCGTACGCTTTATGCTGCAGATGAAGCTCTTCCGCTCCGGCTACAGCGTCACCCTCGCGGGCGGCTGTGCCCAAGCCATTCAGATCTTCCAAACGCGGAAAAGTTTCGACCTGATTCTTTGCGACCTCAAAATGCCGTTAAAGACCGGAATCGATGTCATTAAATTCATGAGGGAAAACAACATTGATATACCCACGGTGATCATGACCGGGTTTCCCGAGCGCGAAAAAATCATCGCCGCGGCCCAAATGGGCATCCAAGACGTGTTGGTGAAACCGGTGCGCCACGCGGAGTTGATAAAAATGATCCATATGAAACTGGGCATTAGCGCCGATAATGCGGTGATCTAGACTTCATTCCGACGGTCTTTCGCGATATGTTTTGCCCATGAAACAGTATCTCGATCTCGTCCGACATGTCCTCGAAAACGGAGCCGATAAAGAAGATCGCACGGGCACAGGAACACTCTCGGTGTTCGGACACCAGATGCGCTTTGATCTGGCCCAAGGTTTCCCGATGGTGACGACGAAAAAGACCCATCTCAAGTCGATCGTTTATGAATTGCTGTGGTTTTTAAAGGGCGACACCAACATCAAGTATCTGACCGACAATAAGGTCAGCATCTGGAACGAGTGGGCCGATGCGAACGGTGACCTCGGCCGCGTGTACGGGGCGCAATGGCGCCACTGGCGCAAGCCCGGCGGCGGTGAAGTCGATCAAATCAAAAATGTGGTCGAAGCGTTAAAGACCAATCCGGATTCGCGCCGCCATTTGGTGGTCGCCTTCAATCCCGGCGAGATCGAGCAAATGAAACTTCCCCCCTGCCATGCCTTCTTTCAATTTTACGTGGCTAAAAATAAACTCTCTTGCCAGCTTTACCAGCGCAGCGCCGATGTATTTTTGGGCGTGCCGTTCAATATCGCAAGCTATGCGTTGCTCACCATGATGATGGCGCAAGTCACCGGCTACGAGGTCGGTGAATTCGTGCACACGTTAGGCGACGCGCATTTGTACCGCAATCATCTGGATCAAGCGCGCCTGCAACTGAGCCGCGAGCCGCGTCCGCTGCCGGTGATGAAAATCAATCCCACTGTGAAAGATATTTTCGCCTTCAAGTTCGAAGACTTTGAGCTGACCGGTTACGATCCGCACCCCGCCATCAAAGCCGAGGTCGCGATATGAGTCTAAGCCACATCGTCGCCGTCAGCCAAAACGATGTGATCGGAGTGAACAACACTCTGCCGTGGGATATCCCGGAAGACATGAAGTTCTTCCGCGAAAAAACCAAAGGCCGCGCGATCATCATGGGTCGCAAAACTTTTGAATCGGTCGGCCATCCGCTGCCTCACCGTCTCAATATCGTGATCACGCGCCAGCAAGATTACAAATCCGAGGCTCCAAACGTCATCGTGGTGGCGAATTTAAAAGCCGCGATCGAGGCCGCGCGGGCCCAAGTCTCGAAATACGGCGATGAGATCTTCATCATCGGCGGCGGTGAAATTTTTAAAGAGTCCATGGACCTTGTCGACGTGATCTACTTGACCCGCATCCACAAAGAATTTCCCGGCGACATTAAATACCCAAAGGTCGACCCGGCGAAGTTCACGCTGATCGAACAGCGCGACCGCATCGAACCGGTGCCCTTCTCTTTTCTAACTTACGCAAAACGCGTTTAAGTTCACTTGTGAGAAATCGCGCGCACTTGGTTTTGTGCGACGTTGATCCCAAGCTCCGGGATGGCCAGCCCATTGCCCTGCACCTGGATCTGCGCGATATCCATCAGCGGAATGACGTGGTAGCCGTAAACCCCATAAGAGGTGCCGTCCAATACGAGCAGGGAAACCGAGCCATGCTTTTCCATTTTCAATTTCACCGCATCAAGCAGCGTGACGGCGGAGTTATTCTCCCATAGCCAATTCTTATTGCCTCCAACTTTGGGCGGATCCTGCGGGGGCAAGCCGCCGAGGTCGGCCGTTTTGGCGCTAATGAATTCCGCGGGATAAATCCGGGTCAAAGTCCGGCTTTTGAAATCGATAAAGTTAAAACTTCCGTCATTCCATTTATGCAAAATTTTTCCCGCGAGATAAGACGGCCGCACGTTGCTGTCGGTCAAGTGCAAGGCGTACTCACCCGAAAGCTCCAGCTTTTCGAGCTTGGTGGTCTCAAAATTCTTAAGCTCTTCAAAGGCAATGCGGGCGGGCTGCAGATAGCGGATCAACTTCACCCGCTTACCGTCGACGGGAAACATCTTATCAAAATGGTTTTTAATGTCGGGCGTGAGTTTTTCTTTTTCGATGATCAGCGTGGCCTCGGGCATCCGTTCACCGCTCAGCCAATCGCTGGCGCGGCGAATATAAGGACGCTGCCTCCATTCCTGGACCGCATGCCTACGGGCGGCCTCAAGAATGCTCGACGTCGCCAACCACTGCTCGCAAATCGTCGCCTGCGCGCAAAGGGGCACCGCCATAATGCTCAAAATAATTCCCAGCCTCATCCCTACCCCGGCTACACAAGAAAATTAGTTAGTTGGAAAATTCTTGGCTGAGTGAAGCCTCGAACTCCTGGCCTAAAGTCGCCAACGCATTTATATCCGACTCGGTTTTAGGTTCAAAGAAGGAATGCATGTCATCGACGGCGGAAGCCAGGACCATTGAATCGGGGGCGGCAACTTGATTCGCGACGTCACGCTGTTGCTCTGCATATAGAGGAGCGGAAAGGATCAAGGCAGCAAAGAGGGCTATTGTGCGAAGCATCGTGTATCTCCTGGTTGCCACCATACAGAGCAAGCTCGGGACCACCCCGGCAAAGGATTTACCGGGACCGGCTTGTAGACATTCTGATCACGTTCTGTGCAGGATTCGCCAGCGCCCATAAGTTCGCCGCCTCACTTGGAGGCGCGCCGTACCTCCGGAGGTACGGCGCGCCCCCCCGCCTCCCGCCTCCCGGCCCTTGATCCAGTTTTTCTCAAAATGAGAATTCAGGGCTCATGAATCAAAATGAGACGCCGATCAGTTCTACAGTAGCAAATCCCTTCGGGAGCATTATGCACCCGCGGTCATCAAGGAACGATGGCCGAAGTTTTCAAGGAGGAAAAATGGGGTTACGGATCAATACAAATACGGCTTCTCTCAATGCCCAGAGAAATCTGATGGGCACGAAGCTCGGTCTCGATAAGTCACTTGAGCGTTTAAGCTCGGGTTACCGAATCAACCGTGCGGGCGACGATGCGGCCGGACTCGCGATAAGCGAGAATCTCAAAGCTCAAATCAGAGGCCTTAAGCAAGCTTCCAGGAACGCTTCAGATGGCGTTTCACTTGTCCAAGTTGCAGAGGGCAGCTTGAATGAGATCTCAACCATCTTAATCCGACTGCGCGAACTTAGCGTACAAGCCGCTTCTGATACTATCGGACCGGTAGAGCGCCAGTTCTTGAACGTGGAATACGATCAGCTCGTTTCAGAGATTGACCGTATCGCCGACGGAACCGAGTTCAACGGAACTCAGTTGCTCAGCGGAACCGGATCGATTCTCGATTTCCAAGTTGGAACTCGTAACGATCCGAATATCGACAGATTGTCATTTGACGCTTCCAAAGCTGACGCGAACTCCGCGGCACTTGGCGTGAACTTGACGTCGGTCGCCGACAAAGCTTCTGCACAGAACACTTTGTCCGCCATCGATCAAGCGATCGTCTCGGTGTCCGCGATGCGCGCCGACTTCGGAGCTATCCAAAACAGATTGCAATCCACGATCAGCAACTTAGCTGTCAGCGTGGAAAACATGTCCGCAGCCAACTCACGAATTCGTGATGTGGATGTTGCCGAAGAGACTGCAGAGATGACCCGTAACAACATTTTGTTGCAAGCGGGAACTTCAGTGTTGGCGCAAGCGAATAACTCCGCCCAAACCGCACTCGGCCTCTTGAACAAAACTTTCCAGGGCTAATAACCCTGGGATAGTTCTGGTGCATGGTCTTTAACTCACAGGGCTTGGCCAAGGATGGCTATTGCCCGCCCCGAGAACTTAGTTCTCTATAGATTCGTCTTTCAAAGTTTCCTGCGACTAAGGGGAGGTTCATAGCCTCCCCTTTTTTATTCCCGCGCTCTTAACGTCACCGGTGACGTTTCACGGCAGCCCAAATGTAAACAATCCAGGAAGCCTCGCGGCCCGATGCTTGCTCTAGGGAGAGATGCCCAAAATAAAAATAGCAGGAGGAGTCCTATGCACACGTTTAAGGCGTCACCCCGAGGGTGGCCAGCGCTGAGTCTGTCACTCATGATTGCCCTAACGAGCGCGCCGTCTTTCGCCTTGTCGATTGACAATAGCGGTCTTAGTTACGGCACCAACGTCACAAATGTTAGCGGAAACCTGGTCGACAATTCGATCAATCTTTCTGACGACACCGAAGGCGACATCTATCATGAGATGTATACAGCCCGCCGGGACATTAATTTGCCGATCGTCGGAGTGTACGACGAATCCATCAACGGCATGCGCATACAAGTCGGAACCGTGGACCTTAAAGGTTCAAATAACAACGGCGAGGGCGCGGATGAAATTACGGTTTTAGAGGAAATCGACACCGAGAACGGAAAACTTGTCCGCATCGGTTTGGATCGCTCCTCGGATGAAGCCGGATTGTCCGACGTTTATATTACCGCGGAAGATTTAGAAATATTGGTGAACAGCGAACAAAATTTAGTGACTGCTGTTGAACAAGATATTGAAACAGATCAAATCGCGACCGAAATGACCGCACGTCGTGGACGCCACTACCGCTCGTCTAAACGCATTCGCTCAAGCGGACGTCGTGGACATCGCCGTGGTTCAAGCCGTGGATGGAATGGCCGTTGCTTCGCACAAGTCAAAACATGGTTGAAAGATCATGGCAAAGTGAAGACATATCTTCCGGGTGTATCGGCTAAAAATGCCGTTACGATCTTGCCGGCATATGGCTTTCATAAAACAGGCAGCACGCCGCAACGACGCGTTGGCCAAGTGTGCGTGTATGGAACGACCGGTGGCCGCGTTAGCCGCGCCGGACGAATTCATGGTCACATCGAAGTTTGGGATGGCTCACGTTGGGCTGGCTCGGGATGGCGTTCATATGCTTTTATCACCACGGGACGTAAATTCCTGGGATGTTACGAGAAATAGAGATTTTTGGGTGTATGGGTTATCAGTCAGTAAGCCGCGCGGTTCCTCCCGCGCGGTTTTGTTTTTTGCGGCAAGCCTTGCGGAACCTGGAGGCGCGCCGTACTCCTGAAGGTGCGGGCCACGCCCGCAGAGGAGTATCCGATGCTTAAAGCCGGCGACAAAATGCCAAACTTCAAACTCGATAATCAAGACGGCCGCACACGCACATTGAGCGATTACGCGGGCCAATGGCTTGTTCTTTATATTTATCCCAAGGACGACACCCCCGGATGCACGATCCAAGGAAAGTCGTTCACCGCGCAGAAAGCCGAGTTCGAAAAGCTGAATGTTTCGATCGTGGGCCTCAACGCCGATGATGTGAAATCGCACAAAGATTTCTGCTCGAAGTATTCCTTCACCATCGACCTGCTTGCCGATCCGTCGGCAAAGTACTTAAAAGATTTGGGCGTTGGGCAGAGCGAATACAAAGGCACGATGTATTGGGACCGTACGACGTTCTTGGTTGATCCGAATGGCGTGATCAAGAAAGTGTATGAGAAAGTGAATCCCCAAGGTCACGAAGATGTGTTGTTGCGTGACCTGCGCGAGATGACAAAACACTGACCTCAGCAAGAAATGTATCTAAAGCCACATTCCGCGCGCGATATGGTTTTAGATATAGCTATGGATTCGTTTTTAACCAAAGCCGGTTGTGTGGACAGTTCATACAGCCGGGATCACTGAGACAACAAAACAAGGATTTTTCATGCCCGCTCAGCGCCGATTGAACGCGGCTGAATAAAGAAAAATCCAAACCAAATTTTTCCGCATTCGCCGACCAAAATTTCGAAAATTCATCGTACGAAAAAGAATAGGGCGAAACTTTTTTCCAAGCTTCTACAAAACTAAGCAACTGCGCCCAGGGCAATCGCTCCCATTTCCTCTCGTTAAAATATAATGCTGCCGCTTCCGAAGTGAGCTCGCGATCCTTTAGAGTCCATGGTGACGATGTCCCTTCCAAAATACGCGAAGCGATCTTCAATATATCCGGATGCAATTGCCGGCCGGCAAGTTGAGTCACTTCCGCCGTCATCCAAAAATTCGCGGCGCGCACATAGAGTGACCTTAAGGCGTTTATATAAAACTGTTTGAAGTCCCGGTCGGTGAAGTTTTTAAATTCGTAATGTTTGCTTTGGTTCTGCAGGATGTAATTTTTTAGGTCGGGATCGAACAGCCCGCCTGCGGCGTATTTTTGTTCTTCTGTTTTGAGCAAAATATAAACGCTGGACCAGTCGTCCGAGATCTTCGCTCCGCCTAAAATATTCGGATTGAGTTGTTGGATCTGCCTGACAACGACGCTTTGCTGGCTCGCCTGCAGGCTTGCTTCACAGGTGCTCGCATAGGTCTGCGTGCTGGTAATTAAAAACCAAATGAGAATCAGAATTTGTCTCATGGGCTTATGTAGTTCCCCGACCTAAGCCCGTCAACTTCCCATTATTACGCGCGACCTCGGTCGCGTTTTTCTCAGATTGTGACTGGACCGTCTCATCTTGTAGGCAAAAAGTGCCGAATTGATACGCAAGAGAAGATGAGAAGGATGGATCTTTTTCATCTTCAAAACAATAACTGGGCTTCACGGATTCAGAAGCCCTTTAGCCAAGTACGGCGTTCATCAAGGAGGATGAGAATACAAGGAAGGATAATACATGGGCTTACGGATAAGCACCAATGTGGCATCGTTGAACGCGCAGAAAAATCTGCGGGCAACACATCTAGGGATGGACAGGTCTCTTGCACGTCTTAGCTCTGGTTTTAGAATAAACCAGGCGGCGGACGACGCAGCAGGATTGGCCATATCTGAAAACTTGCGGGGTCAAATCCGCGGGATGAAACAGGCTTCAAGAAACTCCGAAGACGGTGTTTCGCTCGTGCAAGTCGCTGAGGGCGGTTTGAACGAGGTCTCCAATATGTTAATTCGTTTGCGCGAACTCGGTGTGCAAGCGTCTTCCGACACGATTGGCGACACTGAACGCAAGTTTCTCGATGTCGAATATCAACAGTTGAAATCTGAGATTCAGCGTATTTCTGAAGTGACTCAGTTCAACGGTCGCGATCTCTTGAACGGAACCGGTGGCATCGTCGACATTCAAGTCGGCGTACACAACGATCCCTTCAAAGACCGCATCAGCTTTAACTCGTCGGCGGCCAACGCGACTTTGGAATCTCTCGCTTTAACGGCGGAGGGATTGTCGAGCAAAGAATTGGCGCAACAGAGCTTGGGCGTGGTCGATACGGCAATGACTTCGGTAAACGCAATGCGCGCGAACTTCGGCGCTATGCAAAACCGATTGAATTCCACGATCGCCAACTTAAGCATTGCTCACGAGAACTTGTCGGCTGCGAATTCACGTATTCGTGACACCGACATCGCTGAAGAGACTGCTGAAATGACTCGTAACTCGATCTTGATGCAAGCTGGTGTATCTGTTCTCGGACAGGCCAACCAAGCACAACAGATCGCACTGAAATTGTTGGGTTAATAACTTCCCCGCGCGAGCGGGGAAGCGGATTCAAAAGCCTCTGGGTAAAAACCAGAGGCTTTTTATTTTCAAGCGGGCTCGCCCTCCCCACATGAAGCAAAAGTAATGAAACAAGCTTCATTGGACCGCTGACAACTTCACCTTTAATCTAAAAAAATGAATGCCCGCGCGACATTGCTGCTCTCTCTTCTTTTGCATGCGGCCTGTCTCTATTTTTTTATGCACATAAAAAAAGCCGAAACTCAGGTCGAGAAAATTGAAGTCGAGTACAGAGAAATGCCGAAAGGGACGCCACAATCGCACGCAAGAGCAGGCAAAAATCCAAACGCCGGCCGCGGCGGCCCATCGCTGGCCCAACTGCGCCCGAGCTGGAAATCGGTGACCGAACCCGGGCCCAACACCGGCCGACTGATCGATCCCGATGCTCGCGGTTCAAGTGAATGGCCCGAAGAAGCCTGGGGTTCGCGCGGCGGAAAGCTTGAGGAAGCCGTCAATTTCATTTCTTACGAACGCATCTTCACCGAGATCGAAGGCCTGCTCTTTTACCCTTCACAACTCGGCCGCAAGGGCATCGAAGGCTTTATCAGCGCCCGCCTGTTCTTCAACGAGAGCAAAAATTGCGAGTGGCACAAGACGCGCATCGAAGGCGCAAGCCCCTACCTCAAGTTCTACATCGCGGCCCTTCTTAAAAAGCTTTGCCGGCTCGAAAACATTCAGCACTTGGCCTTAAAAGAAAATCAATTCATCGATCTCAATTTCAATTTCGAAATCATCGGCGTGGTGGCCCTGAATGAGCCCGAGCAAAATGTCGACGCCATTTCCGGCAACGTCATGAGGTTCAGAAGAACTTTTGTAAAGCCGATCGGCATCGTCCCCATCGGGCCGGTTTACGTGAACGTATTCATGCCCACGATGGTGTTCGTAAACTTTCCGTGGCTGCTTGAGAAATGGGACCACTATGTCAATCACCGGGATCCGCTGGACGAATTTAAAGACTAAGCTTATGGTCGGTTGATGACTCGTAAATGGATAGGCTCGGCAATCGCAGCCGCTCTTGTGATCCTTCTTGGATCTGTAATGCTTTTCACGGCACGGGGTCGCTGGCTCGGCGCTTACCTCTATACTCCAGCCATTGCGTTTAATCCCGCGCCCGCCGATTTGCCCGAGTGCAAAGGCTGCAACCTGATTTTGATTTCACTCGACACCTTGCGCGCCGACCGTGTGGGCTTCAATAATCCCGCGGTCACGTTCACCCCGAATCTCGATAAGATCGCCGCGCACTCCGCGGTCTTTCATAAAACCTACACCAACGCTTTTTACACGACTCCCAGCCATATGACGGTCTTCACCTCGCTTTATCCGCACCAGCACCACGTGACGGGAACCGACGTTCATCTTGCGCGCAACTTAAAGAGCGAGGGCCCGGAAGTGAAATTGGATCCTAAGGTCAAAACGCTGGCCGAAACCTTAAGCGCCAACGGTTACCATTCGCGCTGGGCCGGACCGCTGCACGTGAAGCATCTCGATTTCGAATTGGGATTTGGACGCGGATTCCAAGAGAAGGAAGCCTCCCTGTTCGAGCCTGCTTTCAAAATGACCGGCACAGGTCAGCCCAAATTCCACGCGCAAAGATTGAAGGAGCTTTTGGCCGGGGGTGAGCCACACTTTCTATTTCTTCATTCTTACGTGACCCATCTTCCCTATTATTTGGATCCCCCCGGGAAAGCTGCCTCAAGCGTGCTCGACAGAGCAAAATTGGAAGATGATTATCTCAAACTGTTAAAAGAAAATCCTGAACGCATGCCCGGCACATTTAAAAAATGGCCGGCCGAAATGCGCAAGGTTTGCTCCGAGCGCAAGCTTCTGCCCGTCTGCTTTAAAAAATATATCAGTGAAGAGCGCCTGCTTCAGTCCATGGGCCAATACCAAATGCGTCAATCGAGCGGCCTTGAAGCGGACGAGATTTCACTTTTCCACGAAGCCTACGATCAATCGGTGGCAAATCTCGACCATCAGATCGGCGACCTTTGGAGGGCGCTTGACGAATCCGGCGCCCTTAAAAATTCCGTGGTGATTATTTTCTCCGATCACGGCGAAGAACTCTTTGAGCATGGGCGCACCAGTCACTCGAGTTTCTTCGAACACACCGCGCGAGTCGCGCTAATGATTTATCATCCTAAATTGCCGAAGCCGCAGAGTAATTCCCAACTGGTCAGCCTGATCGACATTATGCCGACCGCGCTGAAAGTCCTCGGCATCGAGGGACCGGCCGCACAAATGAAGGGGCAAAGCTTAAGCGAACGGCGTCAAAGCGATTACGTTTATGGCTACTCGCTCGGCAACGATTTCGTGAGCGACGGCAATTGGAAGCTTTTGACCGACTTCAGCGGTCGACAAAAGCTATTTTATTTGCCCCTGGATCGGAGTGAAGCGAAAAATCTCGTTGGCTCTCCCCTGCCGCCTCCTAAAGCCGCCTATGGCCGCTTAAGTTCGGTGCGGGCGCAATTTGAAAGCGGCGCACCCTAATCCCATTTTGATACGCGGCCCTGACGCTGAACTTTGACAAAGCGTGCGGGGCGGACAACACTTATAAATTATGACCAAACACCTTCTTTGTCTCGCGGTGCTTTTTTCCTCCCTCCCCACCCAAGCCAAGGTGCTGTTTGAGGGTTACTACAAAATCGAAGTGAAGGGTGTGCATCGCGGCTATGTCGTGCAACGCCACTCGGTCGATGACAAAACCGGCCAGCGCAATTTCTCCTATTACATTTACCGCAAAGAGAACGGCTCGGTCAGCCAGCTCGGTGTGAAGACCGAAAGTGCCGAGAATTATAAGCCGCTCAACTACACTTATTGGGAGTGGCTCAACGCGGATTCGACGGTGACCGAGGGAAAATTCGGCCCGAAAAATTTGGAGCTGACCAAATATGACGGACGCTCGCGCAAGGTGATTGAGACCTTTGATCCCAAGCCCATTCCGGCAATCACGGTTTTTAGCTCCCTGATCACACAGATCCAGGCGAAGAGTTCGCCTAACGATTACAAAGACGGACTGCATGTCGCCTTCAGTGGTTTTTCGGAAGAGACCGGGCAATTCGACAAAGGGGATTTAAAAATCCTGCGCTCGACCCCCGTGGCTGCGCAGATGATTTATCAGGTCATCGGCAACTTTATGAATGAGCCGTATGAGGTCTTCACCTTCCGCAACGGCGAGATCTTAGGCTCGCGAAGCACAATTCTCGACACCATCACCTACCTCGTGGCGACGCGCGAAGAAGCCGTCGGTGATTTCGAGCTGAAAAAGGATTCAATCACCAAGGTGTTCGGCAATATCCCCTTTGGCGCGACCAACAATCCGGTCGGCCAAGCGAGCGGTAAGTTGGATGCCCGCGATGTCATTCGTAACTTCGCGCTGCCCACCGCAAAAGAGCGCTCACCCGCGAATGCGCCGACGCCCATGCAGCTTCCCAAGTAGTCTCATTTCGGGGCGAAGAACTGTTAAACAACCCGACTGATTCTGAGCGCGCTGAAGGCGCGCTCTCTCATTTAAGGGGCCGCGGCCGAGCCCGGATCTTGTAATTGCTTATGGGTATGAAAACCATCATTGCATCCACATTCCTATTTGTTCTCACGACTTTGATTTCGTCGGTGGCAAACGCCGCGGTCGGCGGAGGTGCCGGTGGTTCCGGCGCGATGAAGGACCCCAACAGTCTATATGGTCTTTGCACCCAATCCGGCGGCCTGGGCCAAGTGTGGTTGACGCAAGGGTATTGCGATGCGGTCCGCGAGAAAATCGAGAAGCCCATTTCCTGCAACGGCGTCGACAATGCCGTACAAAAAATCTTGGCCAGCAAAAAGGCCATGGATTCAATGAAGGACTTTTGCCCGGGCGTGACGTTCTCGGCCGGAAACGAAAAAGAATTCGTGATGTTCTTTCAGCAAATCATCGCCGCCTTGACGATCGAGGAATCCACCTGGAAAGACAACGACACCAGCTCGATGGGCGCCAAAGGCCTGATGCAGCTCTCTAAAGGTTCCGTGCGCGGATATGCGAAATGCGACAAAGGCTGCGCCGAGATGGCCAAGAGCGGAAAAATGGGCGGCGACGTGCAGAGCAATATGAACAACGTGACCTGCGGCACCGCCATCGCTTTGGTGTGGGTCGCCAAGGATGAAACCTTAGGCGGCGGCTCGGGCAACAAAGGCTCCAGAGGAATCGCGCGCTACTTCCAACCGTACCGCAATATCGACAAGGTCAAACGCAAGCGCATGCAGGACAAGGTCGCGAACTACTGTCGGACTCAGTTGAAAAAAGACATCAACACCAACGGCAATGGCGGCGAACAGCGTGGGCTGGCTTCTAATGGCAGCACGACGACGATTTGATTTGGGGTTAGATGTTGCGCGAGATCTGTTTCCAGATCTCGCGGAGTCCTGAGCGAAACTTCTTCCTGGTAACTAGAAATATAAATAGCGACAGGGCTATGATGTCCGCGGTCACTATCCAGGGTGAGGGATCATCGATAGTCATTAATATTAATTTGGTTGCTCCGTAGCCGAGCAGCAATGCGATCAACAGGTAGATTGAGGCCATTAATCCATAGGCGCCGATCAAAGAAAGTGAAATTAGAATTCGGTCTATTAGTCTTTTCATTACCTTGGCGCCCTAAGCCCGCTATTCTACTGAAATCAAAATTCGATTAATCCATTTCAAAACCAAAATACCATGTAAACACAAACACTTAATGCGCAGTTTCGATCCCAGCATAGAGTCGGCGCGTTAAACGCGCTTGTGCATCTCGTAGTACTTATGCCCATGTTTTTCCCAAGTCGCGGTCAGGCGCGACTCTAAGGTGGCCGCGTTGAACGGTTTGATCATGTAATGGCTCACGCCCAGCTTACCGGCCTCAAGGATACAGCCGCGCTCTTGGCTGGTGGTGAGGATGATCACCGGGATTTCTTTGAAACGCTCGTGCTCACGCAGCCATTTTAGAAATTCAAGGCCGGTGACTTCGGGCATATGCTGATCGCAGATCACCAAATGAACGGGATCGTTCTCTTGCTCGTCCTCGAGCAAACATCTTTTGGCGGAGGCCGCGTCCGCGGCTTCGATCAGCTTCCAATACTTCAGATCTTTGAGCGCGCTCTTAAGAACCGAACGCGAAAATCCGGAGTCATCGACCATAAGAATTTTCGCATCGACAGGGAACATCAATAACCTCAGTCTGAAATTTGCGGCAGTACACTGAGATTAATATCTAACTAAACCAAATGCCAATTATAATTAAATCTAAATATGTTTAGCCGTGAAATCAAACGCAACAGATGTTGACCTTAGGCCAGCGCCTAACGGCTCGAGGTGCGGAGCGACAAATCTTATTAACTGCGCAGAATCGCGCCCAAGGCGCAGGCGGCGATCAAGAGGCCCCAAAAAACGACCCACGCACTGCGCTCCATCGAGCGGCCGAGCGCCTCAAACTCCGTGATGCGAACCTGAAGATGGAAGTCGGGGTCATTCAAGCGTCTTAAAACTTGTTTGATCTGCCGGGGCAAGAACGCGACCAAGGAATTCAAATCGCGCGCGACCACCGAGGCGTCGCTGAACACGCGCTTCGGGTCCATACGGACCGTGACCAGCTCCTTGGCGAACTCCAAAGAATAAGACAGAAAATCAAAATCCTTCAGGATCATCCGCCCCATGCCCTCGATCGAAATCAAAGACTTAAAGAAGATCACCAGCTCGGGCGGCAAAATCAATCCGTGCTTCGAGGCCACGACCGTCGAATCCAGCAGCATGCGTCCCAGGTTCACATTCTTCATCGTCAAGCCGAAGTAAGGCGCGATCAAGTCGCGGATGTCGCGCGCGAACTGGTCGACGTCGATCCGCTCGGTGAACGGAGCCAAATCGACATACATATAAGCCAAGCGGTCGTAGTCTTCCTCGGCTAAAGCCAAAAACATATTCGCGATCGCGCTCTGCGTTTTGCGATTCAAGCGCCCGACGATGCCGAAATCGATCAGGCCCAACTGCCCGCCCGGCATCACCAATACGTTCCCAGCGTGCAAATCGCCGTGAAACAAACCGTCGGTGTAAACCATCTTCATATAGGCCTTAAGCCCGCGGCGCAAAACTTCCTCACGGTCGATGCCCTCTTGCTTCAAAGCGTTCGAGTGGCTCATCGGAATCCCGTCTAAAGCCTCCAAAACCAAAACCCGGCGGCCGGTGTACTCGCCGTACACTTCCGGAATTTTAATATCCGGATCGTCGCGGAAATTCGCCTGAAAGCGGCGCACGTTATTGGCTTCGACAACAAAATTGGTTTCAAACTCCATCGAGCGGCCAAATTCGGCGACGATGCCGCGCGGATTGTACGGCCGCAGTTCCGGCAAATACTTCTCGCACAAATCCGCCAGCAGACGCAGAATCTGCATATCGTCTTGAATGACCCGCTCAAGACCTGGCCGCTGAACCTTCACAACCACCGAGCTGCCGTCTTTCAATTGTGCGCGGTGCACTTGCGCGATCGAGGCCGCCGCCATCGGCACTTCGTCAAAAGCGGCGAATATCTCGTTCAAAGGAGCACCGAAGTGGCGCACCAAAATATTTTCGACATCCTTAAACGGCACGCCCGAAACCTGGTCATGCAGCTTTTTAAACTCTTCGGAAAATTCCAATGGAATCAAATCGGGTCTTGTCGCGAGCAATTGACCAAGCTTCACGAACGTCGGCCCCAGCTCTTCAAAACTCATGCGTACGCGTTCGGGCACCGTGAGGTGCTCGATATCTTTGGAAAAGAATTTGTCTATGACGAAACGGCCGAGCTTAACGCGGACGGCGAGGCCGTGAAACCCGTGACTTGCCAGAACGCCGAGTATCGTTCTTAGACGGGCTACGTTTCGAAAACGGCTCCTTCGCCTTCTGAGAAGAGGCATGTCGGTAATCCTCCGGTAATACGAAATCGATTTGCCCCAGCTCCACGTCAACCTTCGCGACTTGGATTTTTAAGGGGTCACCGATCTCAAAAGCCATACCAGACTTTCTGCCAACCAGCCTCAATTTTTCTTCATCAAACTCAAAGCGGTCGCCGCCCAGCTGTTCCACGCGGATTAAACCGTCCACGTCGAACTGGCGGAGCAAAACGAACAGCCCGAATTTGGTGACCGAACTGATCATGCCGTCAAACTCTTCACCGATATGGGCGCTCATCAAGCGCGCTTTTTTGATCGTCTTGATCTGACGCTCTGCCTTCACCGAGCGCTGCTCGCATGCCGAAAGCACGGTGCCGGCGGTGGCCAGGTCGTCTTCCGACATCAGCTTGTAGCCTTTGCCCGGGTAGAGCTTGGCCTTGAGCAGCCTATGCACGATCAAATCGGGATAGCGGCGAATCGGCGAGGTGAAATGCGTGTAGTCCTCAAAGCCCAAACCGAAGTGACCGATATTGTCCGGCGAATACGCCGCTTGGGCTAGCGAGCGCAAAGCCAACATGTTCAAGATATGCGCCTTCGGGTGATCGGCGAAATGATGAAGGGCCTGCCCGATTTTTTTCTGCAAGTGCCCGCCCGAAAGCTTGTGCTTGAAACCAAAATTTTTAAGAAAGGTCGCGAAGTTCTGCATGGCCTCTTCGCGCGGCTGATCGTGCACGCGGTAAATGGCCGGCATATCCTGGGCTTTAAAATATTTGGCCACAGCGACGTTTGCCATCAGCATCAACTCTTCGATCAAACGGTGCGCGAACAAGCGCTCGCTTTGCATGATATCGACCGGATTGCCGGTTTCATCGACTTCGATTTCGGTCTCGGGCAATTCCAAATCCAGCGAGCCTTCGCGGAATCTTTTCTGCATCAAGATCTTGGCCAGATCGGCACACTTCAAAATATTTTCTTCGACGTGCTTGAATTGCGGCAGCGTATGCCCGTCGACCACTTCCTGCGCTTCACCATAAGTGACACGCGCGTGCGACTGAATCACGGTCTCAAAAAAATCGCTCTCGAGCAATTGCCCTTGAAAATCGAATTGCATGTCGGCGGCCAAGGCTAAGCGCGGAACGCCCGGCTTCAGCGAGCATAACTCGTTCGACAGTTTTTCAGGCAACATGGGATTGACGAAGTTCGGAAAGTAAGTCGAAGTGCCGCGCAAGTATGCGTCCGTATCGATGGCCGAGCCTTCTTTGACGTAATGGCTGACGTCGGCGATGGCGACGATCAAGTGGAAGCCGCGCGGAGTCGTCTCGGTAAAAACCGCGTCGTCGAAATCCTTAGCGGTCTTGCCGTCGATCGTGATGATCGGAAGCTTGCGCAAGTCTTTGCGGCCGGCCCAATCTTTTTCTGTCACGTGTTCGGGGATGGCATCGGCTTCGCGCAAGGTCTCTTGCGAAAAGACATGCGGGATATTGTGCAAGTGGAGCATGCGCACCGAATCGTTTAACGGATCGGCCGCGTTTCCGATCACCGTCACCAGCTTGCCATTAAAACCCTTGTCGGATTCGGGGTAATCGATGATCTGCACGACCACCAATTCGCCGCTCTTCACTTTCGAGCCGTTGGCGTCGACGTTGAGGTCCGCGCCCCAAGCGAAGCTTTTATCGAGGATCACGCCCTTGCCGGGAGATTTTTCGACATATTGGCCCATCGCACGCGACACCGCGCGAGTGAGGATCTCAAGAACCTCGCCGCGAAAACGATCGCCGCCGCGCTCACGCTCAACGCTCACACGCACGCGGTCATTGGCCATGACCCCCGTCATGCAGTTGCGGGGGATATAGACGTCGGGAGCTTCTTTGTCGTCGGGGATAAAAAAACCGAATCCATCCGGGTGCCGCTTGATGATGCCGGTCGCTTCTTGAGGTGCCTTCTTCATTCGCAAGATTTACTTCATATTGCGTGAGTTATCCATGATTTTACTCAGCTCGAAGGATGAAAACAGGCGCTCAAACTCTTTAGCTTCGATCTTAACGTTATCGACCGTATAGCGGGTACTTGTGAGCGCTCCGTTGCGGATGGTCCATGAAATCGAACCTGTATGGCTGGTGTTCATCGCGCTAAGCGAAATCGCCACGATTCCTTCGCCTTCGTCCCCCCGGTACTTCGCATCCGTGTCGATGGAGACCTGAATTTTGCCATAGCCGGTGATCTCAAATTGGTTGAATTTTACCGATCCGGTCACGCGCGAGCCCGAGCCCTCGGGCCTCACCTGCATCACGCCGTCGGCGCGACGGGCAATCGTCGGCGAGAGTTTGCGGAAGTCCGTGTCTTGGGTGCTGAAATTGTCGATCAGGCGCAGAGTGCCGGCTGATGCGGTGTAGCCGCGCTGGCGGAACCAATAGATCGGGCAAGTGGCTCCGTTGATGGTGTGCGTGTTCATCGTGCCGCTTAAGTCGTAGTCTGGAATTATCCCGGCGTGCGTGCAATTGGGATGACGGATGGCCTTCGACATTTGCGCCACTTTGTCACTGACCGCGCTTTCCATCGTGAAACTGTGCTCGGAATTTTCGCGCGCATCGATGTTGTCCATTTGGATGTCATTGATGTCGGTCAGGATCGTTTGATCGCGATCCGTCAATTTACCGATACGTCCTTCGCGCGGAGCGACGCTGAGACCGCAAGCCGTGGTCGCGAGCGTGATCGAAATAATGAAAAAAGATAAGGTCTTCTGCATCCGTGCATCCCCCTAAAAAGGCAATCTGTTCAGAATATGATATGCCCGCCTTCGCACCCTTGACAAATAATTAAGCAGATATACAAAACCCATGTAGCCTATGTGTCCGGAGGGGGAAATATGCGCAAGGTTCCAGAACTGTCATTACGTGCCTACACTCATGGTTCGACTCAAGAAAAGCTGAGCTTTGCCGACGAGTTGTTCAGCGGCTTAAAGGAATATGGCTTTATCATTTTGAAGGACCACCCGATCCAGGTCGATCTTTTGCGCAAAGCCTATGCCCTAAGCCAAGAGCTCTTCCATCTTCCTGCCGCAAAAAAAGACGCCTATATCTCGAAAGCCGGCGGCGGCCAGCGCGGCTACACGCCCTTCGGCAAAGAGCATGCGAAGAATTCCAAGATCGGCGATTTGAAGGAGTTCTGGCACGTCGGTCGCGATCTTCCCGCCACGCACGCTTTAAAACAATTTTTCCCCGACAACATTTGGCCGAGCGAACTCCCCGATTTTGAGCCCGTGTACAAGCAAATCTTCCAGGCGCTCGACGACACCGGAAGAATTATGTTGCAAGCTTTGACCATTCCTTTGGAAGTCGATCGCGAGTATTTTTCGCGCATGACCGACAAGGGCAGCTCGATCGTGCGCTTGCTGCATTACCCGCCGGTCCCTGAGGGCGTTGCCCCGGGCGCGGTGCGCGCAGCCGCCCACGAAGATATTAACTTGATCACTCTTTTGGTCAGCGCCTCATCGGGCGGGCTTGAACTGCTCACGCGTGAAAATGAATGGCTGCCGATCGAAACCGATCCCGACAACATCATCGTGGATTCGGGCGACATGATCGCGCGGATCACCAACGAAGTGATTCCGGCCACCACTCACCGCGTGGTGAATCCGAAAGGTCCGAATATCGCGCGCTACTCGATGCCGTTCTTTATGCATCCCAATCCGGATGCGATGCTGAGCTGTATTCCTTCGTGCCGCGGTGAGGGTGAAAAGTACCCGCCGATTTTAGCCAATGAGTTTTTGATGGAGCGTTTGCGCGAGATCGGTCTGACGAAGTGATAACGCGGCGTTTAGCCGCTACGGAGTTTCACGACCGCTTGAGACAAGCTTTGGATACAAGCTCCGGATTACGGGCTAGAATTCCCCACAACAAGATTTGATTTTTGGTCTGCTATAACTTTTAGCTTCTTGCTTTTCGCTTCACGCATTTGTTAGCTTGCCCCTGGGGAAAAGGGGGAATTATGTTACGATATATCGTTTTCGTTACGGCACTGGCGGCGGGCTCATGGGCTCACGCCGACACTCAAGCGTGGCCCTGGGAAGTTCAATCCGCGGACATGACCTTACTGAGCGAAGAAACCGGTGCGGTCACCGCCACGGACTTCGATTGCTTGCAGCTTAACTCCAACATTTTCACCGGCGAAATCAGCTGGGAAGAGATCATCACCATCGGGCAAAAAGCCTGGGAGATCGTAAATGCCGGCAAGCCCGTTTTGCATATCGACACGCCGACCGTTAACGCTCTTCCAAAAGGCCTCCAATGCTGGAACGACCTCGAGCACTGGCAGGCGCCGCGCACGCAAACCTATCAGGTTGTATATAAAAACGGTTTTGGAATGGAAGTCGTCAAGTTTAACTTTCGCTTGCAATACACTTACGGCGGCGGACGGGCGCAAATGGGCCAATACCTCGCCAATGTCAGTGTTCTTCCGGCCGAATTGAATGTGATGTGGGGCTACACCTTCAACGCCAACGTGGAAGTCCAGCCCGCGGTCAACTTAGGCTCACGTGAAAATCCGATCGCCGGCTTGGAGTTGAATTTACGCTGGAACGTGAAGACGGTCCTTAAAGAGAGCGAAAATTCGTTTCACTTCTTTGTTCAAGGCGACGGCGTAAGCCAGAGCGCAAATTAAACCAAGCGCGCCAAGGCTAGCTCAAGCGTGCTGATCTGATTGCGCGATTCCTCAAGCTGCAGCTTGCCTTGGGTGACGATCTCTTCCGGCGCGTTGGCGACAAAGCTCGCATCCGAAAGCCTTCGCGTGAGAGACGCGACTTCCTTTTGCAGCTTCTCGATCGTTTTACCAATGCGATTGATCTCTTCTTGAATGTCGACCAAACCTTCAAGAGGCACGATCACATCCACTTTCATCCCGCCGATCTGGACCGGCTGAACCGCGCATTTGGCTAAATTGCCGCTTGGGCCGATCTCGCAAAGTTCAAGCTTAGCTTGGGTCATGATTGAGGATTTGTTGGCCCCCAAAATCTTTTGCTCTTTATCTTCCGCCGGCGCCAAGCGCGCTTTGATCTTCACGCCGGGCTTGATGCGGTTTTCGCCGCGAATGTTTCTCAAGGCGGTGATCACTTCACGAACTAAATCCAATTCAAGCGCCACGTCCTGTGAGCCCAATGCCAAAAAGGCTTTGTCATTCTTCACCGTCGGATAGGTGTCGACGATCAGCGCTTCGCCGCGCAGGGGAAGCTTCTGATAAATCTCTTCGGTTATGAACGGCGCGAACGGATGCATCAAGCGCACGATGCGGTTGAGAGCGTGAGCCAGCACCAACTGGGTCGCTTTCTTGTCCGCCGCCGGTGCGCCCTCGGCCAGAACCGGCTTGATGAACTCAAGGTACCAATCGCAGAAGATATGCCAAGTGAATGTGTAGATCGCATTCGAGGCATCGGAGAAGCGATAAGCCTTTAAGGCATCGTCGACGTCTTTTTCCAGCACGCCCAATTTGTAAATCAACCATTGATCGGCGTCGCTCAATTCGTTCTTCGATGGCAAAGCCGCAAGCCCCTCTTCGGGAACGACGAAGTCCTTCAAACCATTCAATGAAAAGCGCGTGGCATTCCACAGTTTGTTCATGAAATTGCGGTAGCCCTCAAGCCGCTGGGACGAGAACTTCAGGTCGCGGCCGCCGCTCAATTGGGTCAGCAAAGTGTAGCGTAAAGCATCGGCGCCGTTTTCATCGATCAATTGCACCGGGTCTTCGGCATTGCCTGAAGACTTCGACATCTTCTTGCCTTGGGCATCGCGGATCACCCCGTGAATATAAACCGTACGAAACGGCACATCTTGCTTGAACTCAAGGCCCATCATGATCATGCGCGCGACCCAGAAGAAAATAATATCGAATCCCGTCACCAAAATATTGGTGGGATAAAACGTGCGCTGCATCTCGGTTTCTTTCGGCCAACCCAATGTCGAAAACGGCCACAGCGCCGAGCTAAACCAGGTGTCCAAAACATCTTCGTCTTGTTTCAGCGCGGTCTTTCCGCAATGCGCGCAGGCTGTGGGATCGGTCTCGGCGACCGTAATCTTTTTGCACGCCTCGCAAGTCCAAGCCGGAATGCGGTGCCCCCACCAAAGTTGGCGCGAAATACACCAATCCTGAATGATGCTCATCCAGTGCAAGTAAGTCTTGGTCCAATTTTCAGGTTCAAAGACGATCGTGCCGCTCTCGACCACCCGCTTTGCGGCTGTGGCCAGGGGCGCGGTTTTCACAAACCATTGTTCCGACAGCATAGGCTCGGCGACGCCGCCGCTGCGCGAGCAATGGCCCACCTGATGGGTGTGCGGCTCGGTTTTGACCAACAGGCCTTGCGCTTCAAGATCAAGCAACACTTGTTTGCGCGCCTCTTGCACCTTAAGGCCTTTGTACTTGCCGCCGTTTTCGTTCAGCGTACCGTTTTTATTTAAAATATTGAGCGAAGGCAAATTGTGGCGCTGACCGACGGCATAATCGTTGAAGTCGTGCGCCGGCGTGATCTTGACCACGCCCGAACCGAAAGCCTTGTCCACATAGGTGTCGGCGATGACCGGAATTTTGCGGCCGGACAAAGGCAGCGTGACCTCTTTGCCAATCCAAGCTTGATAGCGCTCGTCATCGGGATGAACCGCGACCGCGGTGTCGCCAAGCAAAGTTTCGGGGCGCGTGGTGGCCACTTCAAGCGAGCCGCTTCCGTCCGCCAAATTGTACTTGATGTGATAGAGCGAGCCTTTGATTTCTTTGTACTCGACTTCCAAATCGGAAATCGCGCTTTCGAGTAAAGGACTCCAATTGATCAGGCGAAGTCCTTTGTAGATCATATCTTTTTTGTATAGATCGACAAAAACCTTACGCACCGCTTGGCTTACGCCTTCATCCAAGGTGAAGGTCAGCCGGTCCCAATCGCATGAGTCGCCAAGCCGTCTCATCTGCTCGACAATGCGGCCGCCGTATTGTTCTTTCCAGTCCCAAACTTTAGCTACGAACTTTTCGCGCCCCAAATCATGGCGGGTGACGCCTTCTTTTTTCAGCTCACGCTCCACCACGCTTTGCGTGGCGATACCCGCGTGGTCGGTGCCCGGCATCCACAAAACGTTGAAGCCGTGCATGCGCTTCCAACGCACCAAAGTGTCTTGAATCGTGTGATTTAAAGCGTGACCCAAATGAAGCGAGCCGGTCACATTCGGCGGGGGAAGCATCACGCTAAAAGGGGCGCGTGTGGATTTCTCTTCCGCTTTGAAATAGCCCTTGTCCATCCACCATTTATAAATGCGCCCCTCGACATCGCGAGGGTTATAACGATCAGAAAGTTCCATGCTTTGTAAGTATCAGAATGACCTAGCTAGCACAAGGATTCAGCCGGTAGCCCACACCGCGTACCGAAGCGATATCGAGGCCCTGCGGCGCGAGTTTTTTTCGTAACGAGCAGATGTGCACGTCGAGCGAACGCTTGCTGAGTTGGTCGGCGTTGAAGGCTTCCGTCTGCAATTCTTTGCGTGAGACAATCAAACTTTGCTCCGTCGCCAAAGCACGCAGGATTTTGAATTCGGTCAGCGTGAGGGACAACGGACTGCCGCGCACTTCAACTTTGTAGCGCTGACTGTCAAGAATCAGGCTTAAGCGCGGCACGAACTTACGGCTATCGACTAAAGCCTTGCGGCGAAGATAAGCGTTTACGCGTGCAGTGAGCGAACGGCTGCTTAACCACTTTTTCGGCAATAAACCATCGGCGCCAACTTCGAAGGCGCACACTAAAAACTCTTCATTGATTTCGGAGTTCAAAAAGATCACCGGCTTGTGATCCGAGAGGCCTTGATCATGCCACCAACGCAAATCCTCAAGGGTGCTGACATCAACGAGTATCAAGTCTGGATCAAAATCGTGTACGCGTTCAATAATTTGTGAACGCTCATCAACAATAATGGTTTGCCAATTCTGCTGAACCGAGGTGTTCGTAATTTCTTTTGTCAAACCAGCATCTTGACTCATGCAAAGCAATTTCATCTAGGCTCCCTGTTTATCTAGCTATCTACAATGTTCAGACCCTCTTAACAAATGGTCAACAAGCCCTGGCCTCTTTTTTTTATTGCTAAGCGTTATGCGATGCGGTGAGCCCTGGTGAAGACTAGTCTTCTTCGATCTGAGCAGAAGGAGTCGGCGATGAAATGGGTGCGGGCAAGTGACGGGGCGATTTGTGGCGTGTGCAAGGGCTTGGCCAGGACCTTGGACATTCCAGTGGGAATTTTCCGCTTACTTTGGATCTGCTCGGTGATTTTTTTCGGCGCCGGCATTCTGCTTTATTTTATGTTGGCAGTCAGTCTTCCACGCGAAGACAAAGTCGTGCAAGCGCTGGAGCCATGGCTGCTTGGAGTGTGTTCGAAGATCGCTTTACGCACCGATTTGGAAGTCGGCATCGTGCGCTTTCTGGCGGTCTGTTTATCGTTGATCTCGATGGGCGCAACCATCGTGGGTTACGTGGTGATGTATTTCGTGCTCGACAAGAAGCCCACTTACAACTCGGACAATAAGCCCACGACCCCGCCCGCCACCGTATAAATATGGCTGTAACCCGCGGCTTCCAAATCGCGGGCCTTTTCACGGGAAGTCCGGCCGTCTTCACAAACCAAAATCACCGGCTGTGCGTGCTGGATTTTTTCTTTTACTAAGTAATCTTTTAACGATTCGGGCTTTACCGGAACCGCAGTCTGCAAAACATTTTTCAACGCAGGCGGCGGCGGCAAATGCTCACGCCGCAAATCCAAAAAAACAAATTGATTGCGGATCGCGAGCAAATTTTCGAGTTGAAAAAGACCGATCTCCATTAGGCCTTCCCGCGCTCCGGGATGCCACGCCGAAGGAGCCAGGCCAATAACAGCGAAGCCACGCTGACAAATGCCGCGACCATAAAAGGAAACGAGGCGCCCTGGCTTTGATAAAGCGCCCCACCCACGGGCGGACCAAGGATGCGGGCAAGCGAAGAAAGACTTTGCGAGACGCCGAGATTACTTCCCTGATCGTCGCTTGAACTGACTAAGCTGATCCCGCCGCTAAGTGAGGGATTGACGAAGCCCGTGCCCAGGCCAAGCAAAGTCACGGCAAGGGCCAACAACCAAAGGTCGTGCGACGAAGCCATCAAAGCGTAAGCCGCGCCGGAAAAAATAATTCCGATGAGAAGCACTTTCGGCTCACCGAATTTCGGCATCATTTTGCGGATTAAATAACCTTGCGTAATCACCATGATGACTCCGATGTAAGCGAAGCCCATACCGGTTTGGGTAAGATCCCAATGGAAGAAATCCTGCATGTACAAGAACAGCATGGCCTCGATCTGCGCCATCGCGAACGTGCTTAAGAAAACCAGGCTCACTAAACCGCCAAGTACCGGCTTGCTGAGGGCTTTAACGATGCGGCGGAAACGAAAACGTTTTTCTTCACTCACCGAATGGTTCACGCGCGATTCGGGCAGAAATTTAAGCGCCGACAAAAAATTAAGAAAGCAAATCGCGCCTGCGACGATCGCGGGAAAACTTCCGCCGAAAGGCGGGGCTGCGCCCAGGTGTTTACCGACGATCGAGAACACCACGCCAAGCGCCGGCCCGCAAACGAAGCCCAAGCCGAACGCCGCGCCGATCAGGCCCATGCCCTTACTGCGATCTTTCTCCGGCGTAATGTCGGCGATGTAAGCCATCGCCGCAGAAATGTTTCCGCCGAAAATTCCCGCGATCGAGCGCGCGACAATCAAACCGGTCAGCGTCGTGGCAAAACCGAATGAGGTGTGCGCAACCGCGGCGCCGAGCAAACTGATCAGGATTATGGGCCTTCGTCCAAAGCGGTCACTGAGCTGTCCCCACACCGGCGAAAAAATAAACTGCGCCAGCGAATACACACTCATCAAAAGTCCAACTTGAAGAGGCGACGCACCAAAGGCTTCGGCGAGGTATGGGTTGAGCGGAATAATAATCCCGAACCCGACCAGGTCGATAAATACCGTGAGAAAAATGATGAGTAGTCGTTTGTCCTTCATAGTGGCGCGGAGTTAAGCTACCATTGTCTTACCCTTATGCTTATCTTTTTTTTCTTACTTATTTCCAATGCAAACGCGGAAGCGCCACGTCCACCGCGCGCGGATACTTTCGAGGTGCGCGGAACGCTTTCTTATTTTTCGACCGACGCCAATTACACCGCCAACGGCTCGGAAGCTTTGCCCTTAAACGGCGAATTCAGCAACCTGCTCGGCGATGTGCAGTTCACTTACGATTGGCGACCGGATTGGCGTTTTTATAGTGCGTTGAGCATGGCGAAGTCCGAAAGCAGCACGAATTCCAACATGGGCGTGAATGAATTTTTGGTCGGTGCGCAAAAGTGGTTTGAGCTCGGCAAGCTCGACGTCGTTCCGCAGGGCGATTTTGTCTATCCGTTGTGGCGCGTGGACGAGGGGTCCGACACACCTCTGCTCGGCGAAGGGGCGATGAAGCTGCGTGCGGGAAGTTGGGTTTTTTATCCGCAAAAGCACTTCAAGCCGTTTGCCTATGCCGGGCTCGAATACCGCGATGAGGGCCGGGCCTATTTGATCCCCTACAATATCGGCGTCAAAGGGCGCATCTCGCATTTTTGGCTGCAAGGCGAATTTCGCGGCTATGAGCGAATCATCGATGATGCCGACACCGACAACCAATTGGCGCGCCAGCTTTATTTGTTGCGCGCCGACAGCGGCAGCATGCGCTATTTTTCGGTCAATCCCAGCTATAGCGAGCTTGCGCTCGAGGGCGGCACACGCTACGGCGATTGGGGGTTGTTTGCCGGATTTTCTTATTCGATAAACGGCCGTTACAGCGCGGATGGATGGGGTGGATGGGGCGGAATCAGCTATTCGCCGAAAGCGCCCGCGCGTCCCACCGAATCGCGCGACGAAAATTTTAATATTCGTAACGACAAGTATGACGAATCGGTTTTTCGCGAGAGCTCACCGAATCGGCCGGAGCCTAAGCCGGAGCCGGAGATCTATGAACCCAGCCCCACTGAGCCGCCGCCTGAAGAGCCGTATGCTCCTCCGGTAGAGTCCCCGCGTTCGGCCGTGCCGCCGCAAAAAGTCGACATGCAGCTTGAACTGCGCCGAGTACCCAAGAAGAAGACCGCGATCAAAAAGAAGAAAAATCTCGATAAAATGATGAACGACACCGAAAATTTTCTCGAGAAAAACCGCTAGCGAAGGGGGCGACATGGCTTCGATCACCGACTCGCTTAATTTTTTGCTCACGTCCAAGGATTTCGTCGAGCTGCGCGAAGGCTGCTCCTTCAAAATCGATTTGCGTTACGCCTCGACCAATAACTTTGTCGGCGTGAACATGTATGGGCCGTTCAACCGCGCGTTCTTGCACAAAGTGGCCGGCGAGAAGTTGTTTGCGGCTTATGCTCAACTGCAGAGAAAAAATCCGGGCTATAAATTTTTGATCTTCGATGCTTTACGACCGCGCTCGATTCAGCGGGTGCTGTGGAGCCATGTCGAGGGAACTCCCGGCGAAAAATACATCGCGCGACCCGAACCAGGCTCATTGCATAACTTCGGTTTTGCGGTGGATCTGTCGATCTTGGATTCGTCGGGCTTTGAGCTCGACATGGGCGCGGGCTATGACGACTTTCGCGACATTGCGCAGCCGCAGCTGGAGGCGCGATTTACGGCCTCGGGCGAACTGACGTCCACACATATCGCGAATCGCTTGGTGTTGCGTGAGGCGATGGAGGCGGCGGGCTTTGCCCAGCTGGCGCACGAGTGGTGGCACTTCGATGCTTTACCGAAGTCGCAAGTGAAGGATCAGTTCACGATCGTTGAGTGACGCGACACCTCTTGCCCAGACAAGAAGCTTCGCGCTGAAAACTACAAATTCAATTTATTCTGAATGGCGTTATTCACACGCTGTTGCATCTGCGCGGCTTCATCGTTTTCGCGAATTTCAGCGGTCACGCGCGATTCGATGATCGGATTCGGCATGATCTTTTGTCCTTGGTCGATCATTGCCAAATGGCTTTGCACCATGGCTTTTAAATTGTTCTCAAACTGCATGCGCAATTTTTTGAGATCGGTGATTTCGCTGTAGATGCGCTTCAATGAATCGCGTGACTCGCGCACGATCATATCGGCCTTTTGATTGGCGTCGTTGATGATCAGTTTGGCTTCGCGATCGGCGTCGACTTGCATTTTTTCCGACATGCGGGTGGCCGTGGTGATGGTCGACTTGAGCAACTCATCGCGCTCGCGGTATTCGGCGATCGCCAATTCTTTTTCGCGCAAGGCTTCGCGCATGGAATTGCGCTCTTTGATCACGCCCTCAAGTTCTTCGGCGATCAAACGCAAGAAATCCATCACTTCATCAGGGTCGAAACCCATCATTTTGCGGTGAAATGTCTTGTGAGCAATGTCGATTGGCGCGATACGCATGAAAGTAACCTCCGTGAAAGTGATTCGATCCTTCGAATCACTCAATATCCAGGAAGCCGATCCATCAGCCCCCTCCCTATCAGGATAAGGGCTTCGCTTTTGACAAGGCAAGTCTTAATCTTCGGAGAGTTCGCGGTCGCGGATAGCGGCCTTCTCAAACGAGTATCTGAGCAGGCGCTCGACCTCAAGCTCACGCATGGACCCAAGCCCCGCGGCGGTTATGCCCTTTTTTGATGTCACGCGGGATTGCAGTTCGGTTAATGTCTGCGGATTTTGTTTTAAGGCCAGCTCGGCCGTGCCCATGAAGGTTTGCACCGTCATCAGCTGCGCCATTTGGGCGTCGATACCGCGCTCTTCCAGCCATTCCGCCCAGTAGAGCATCAGTTCAAAAACGAAGCCCACCCCCGCGCTTGTCGCGACGGTAAAGGCTTCGAAGGCTTCGCCCTCATCCAATTTTACGGTGAGCCCGAGCGGACGGAACATGCGCTCCATCCAGCGATCGACGCGCAAGTTGGATCCTGCCGTGCAAAAACCGAAGGCCCCGCGCTGGATCCGCGCGGGTGTGTTGGCCATGAGCCGCGCCAAGTTTTGGCTTTGCGGCAAAAGTTTTTTAAGTTTCTTCAGCGAAACCCCGGCGGCAAGGCTGATCACCACTTGATCCGCTGTAAAGCTGCTGGCGATCGGCTCGATTGCGGCTTCCAAGTCTTGCGGCTTCACCGCGATGATCACGATATCGCACTTATCGACCAATTCTTCATTGGTGGCGCAAACATTCACCTTAAAATCGCCGCTCAGTTTTTGCAGTTTACCGATCGTGCGGTTGCTGGCGAAAATTTCTTCAGGCTTTAGAAGATCCTTCGACAGCCATCCGGCGATCAACGCTTCCGCCATGTTGCCCGCGCCGATAAAGCCCACGTTCTCTCTCATTTTCGCTCTCCAAATATTTGCGTTCCGATACGGATCATGGTCGCGCCTTCTTCGATGGCAACTTCAAAATCTTGGGTTGTGCCCATCGACAGTTCACGCATGGGATGCTTCGCCAACATCTCACCGTGAATCGAGGCGCGCAATGAATCCCTCACTTCGCGCGCGCGCCGGAAAAACGGTCGAACCGTTTCCGCGTTCGATGTGGCGGGCGGCATAATCATTAGGCCCATCACGCGAATATTCATATGCTCGGTGCAATCCTCAAAAACCGTGCGCAGCGCGGATTCGGAGACGCCCGCTTTACTTGATTCACTCGCCACGTTAAATTGCAAAAGTATTTCCTGAGGCTTTTCCAACTCTTGCCGATTAAAGATATCCGCGATCTCCGGACGCTCGACCGAATGGATCAGCGCGAACTTGCCGGCGAGCGATTTCGCCTTGTTCGACTGAATCCGGCCGATGAAATGCCAATTTAAATTCAAAGCGCGCAGCTCTTCTTGTTTCTCAAAAGCTTCTTGCGCGTAATTTTCGGCGAAATCGCGCAAGCCCAAAGCATGTGCTTCGCGGATTTTTTCCAACGGTTGAAATTTGGATACGGCGACGAGTTTCACTTCTTCAAGTGCACGGCCGCTTTTCAAACACGCCGCTTCGATGCGCGCATAAATTTTCTTAAGATTTATTTCGACGGACATTCCAGCCATTCTCACTCAATCCGCGTTCCAACAATTCCAGCGGAAGACCGACGACATTACTCCACGAGCCCTCACACTTCGACACAAATTTTTTGGCCAGACCTTGAATCGCGTAAGCGCCCGCCTTGTCCATGGGTTCACCGGTCGCGATGTAATCTTGAATTTCGCTCTCGGACAGAGTTCGAAACTCGACGGACGTCTGGTCCGAACCTGTCCAAAACTTCGTCGATCCCGTCTCGGCGAGAAAGATTCCGGTGATAACGCTATGCGTTTTCCCCGACAATAGTCGCAAAAAATCGGCCGCTTGAGAGGAATTTTCGGGCTTCCCCAGCACCCGCCCCTCACAGACCACAATGGTGTCGGCTGAGAGAACCAAAAAGCCGGGCAATTTCAGCTCTTTATGTGCGTTCATCGCGGCGCGACCTTTGAGTGTCGCAAGATGAGACACGACCTCCGGGCCGGTCAGGTTTTCATCAAAGATTTCCGATACTTTAACTAGGAACAGGCGAAACAAAAAGCCCGCGCTCGTTAAGAGTTCACGTCTCCGCGGTGAGTTAGAGCACAAGGCAATGTCCAGCATGTCCCTAGGTTTAAAGCAAAAGCGTGAGGTTGGGAATGCTGACATTTGATTTTTTCATTCTCTTTTCCGGGTTAGGCCTTGCGGCATTCAGCGTTTATTTATTTTCCACCGCAATCTTCACCAACAACACCGATGCCGAAGCATTGGCCTGGGCTTCGGGCAATGAGCCGGTAAAATCGAAATCCGGTTTGATTAATTTCTCACGGCCCTTAGTGCACAACTTCACGCTGCAACATGCGCAACGAATCAAGCGCCCCGCCCACCGCGAAAAAATCGAGCGCAAGCTGATGACGTCGGGCCTTTCGCAAGAACTGAACGTCGACGAATTTCTGGGGTTGCAAATCTTGTGGGGCTTGATGTTTCCGGCGGCGATGGCGGTGATGAACTTCGCGTTGCAAATGCACATGCCGATGTACATGTTTCCCGCGATCGCGATCCTCGGTTGGAACTTCCCAAGTTTTTACTGCTCCACTCAACGCAGCAAACGCTACGTCGCCGTCGTTATCGATTTGCCGTTCTTCATCGACTTGATGGCCTTAAGCACCGAAGCCGGCCTTGATTTCATGGGCGCTTTGCAAAGGATCGTCGACAAGGCGGAAGAAAGCACCTTGGCCGAAGAGTTCCGCTTGGTCTTGAAAGACATCAAACTCGGTTCTTCGCGACGTGAAGCCCTCACCCGCTTAGCGCAGCGTTTGGACATTCCCGAAATCACCAGCTTCGTCGCCGTTGTTCGCGATGCCGAAGAAACCGGCGCGAGTGTCGCGCAAGTTTTGAAGGACCAATCGATTCAAATGCGCTTGGAGCGTTTCGTGCGCGCGGAAAAGGCGGGAGCGAAAGCTTCGCAAGCCATGCTGATCCCTTTGATGTTCTTGATTCTGCCAGCCGTTTTCTTGATGGTGTTCGCCCCGGTCGTTTTACAATTCTTCTACGGTGGCAAATGATGAAGCTTTTAAATAAAGCCACCAATCAGGTTTTGGTTTCAAAGCTGGAAGTCGCCAAAAGCTTTTGCGCACGCAGCAAAGGTTTGCTTGGACGCAAAAGCTTGGCGATGGATCAAGCGCTTTACATCCAGCGCTGCAACAGCATTCATACGTTTTTTATGCAGTTTCCGATCGACGTGGTTTTTGTCGACCGCAAGATGGTGGTGCGCAAAGTTATCCCTGAAGTGAAACCCTGGCGCCTCGTACTTCCCGTATGGCGTGCCGCGCACGTGATTGAATTTAGCTCGGGATTTTTAACAACCAACCCTATTCGCATTGGTGAACAGTTACATGTGGATCATCCGCTTTCTTAACGGCCCGCTGGCCGGACAAGTTGTTCCGCTCACGAAGCATTCGATCTTGATAGGTCGGGCGCCGAGTTGCGACATCAAGCTTGCCAGCAGCAGCGTTTCGAAAGAACACACGCGCATTGAGATCTTCGACGACAAAGTCATCGTCACCGATGCCGGGTCACGCAACGGAACTTTCCTTAACGGCGTCCAAGTGCGTTCAAGCAAAGCCAAGACCGGCGACAAAATCGCTCTGCACGATATTTTCTTTGAAGTCCAAAAAGTTCCCGACAGCTGGGCCGCGCGCTTTCAACAGCCTATGCAGGTCTACGGCCAACAGCCTCCCATGTACCGAGGAAACGTCGCCTATCAAGCGCAGCCGCAAGGCGAGGGCGAAGCCTCGGTCCTTGAGGATCAGTCGGCCATGGCCGACATCATGGCCGGAAAATTCCCGCGTTTCGCGGCGATCGGCCAAGCCTATATGGAACGCGTTGTTTTGCCCGGAGTCGTGCGCCTGCCGGAAATGTTCGACTTCAAGTGGGTGCTGGCCGGCTTCATGGCGGGATTTATTTTCTTGGTGACTTCACTCTCGATGATTCCGCTGTCGCAAATTCTCAGATCCAGTTTGGAAGAAGAGAGCCAGCAACACGCACTGACGATCGCCGCGACCCTTGCCCGTGTCAATCGCCCGGCTCTGCAACAAGGGCTGGACACGTCGGTCTCCGTCGACATCGCGACCAGCCGGCCCGGCGTTAAAAAAGCGTTCATCATTAACAACATGGACGGCAACATCATCGCGCCGGCATCGCAAGCCGGCTCATTCCCCGACATGCCTTACATTCATGAGGGACGTAAAACCGGTAAGGAATCGGTTTACCAACAAGACGCGAACACCATCATCGCGCTTTATCCGATTGAATTTTACAATGCCGACACCGGCAACCACGCGGTCACCCATTGGGCCGTCGTCCTATATGATATGAGCAGCCTCGCGGTCGACAACGGCCGGGTGTTGAGTTTGTTCATCACCACGCTGTTTATCGCCTTGATCTTGGGATTTATCCTTTTCTACTTCTTATATAAGGTCATCGAGTTCCCGATCCGCAGTATCAACGTCCAGCTGGATTCGGCCCTGAAAGAGGGACTGGATTCGGTGCAGACGACCTATAAATTCCCCGCAGTCCAGCTTTTGGCTTCGAACGTTTCAAGCGCCCTGACCCGTGCTCTTCACGGCAGCGAGCAAGCCGGCGCGAATCGCGCCATCGAGCATGACCGCAACCGCGAGATTTCAAATCTTGTGCAACTGATGGGTTTTGCCGCGATGGGCGTACGGGCCGCCGATCTTTCGATCGCCGCGGTGAATTCCTCGTTTGAATCGCGCGCGGGAACTGCGGCCACGGTGCTGACGACAATGACGGTCGGTGAACTCGCGGATCAAGCGCTCAAACTCAGCGTTAAGGATCTGATCGAGCGCGTGGACGCGAATCCGGATGAACTGGCTTCCAACGATCTTGAATTCAGCGGCTTAAGTTTTCAAGTGGTGGCACAAGCGGTATTCGGCTCGTCGAAGATCGCCTACTACCTGATCGTGCTGCTGCCGATGTCGGAGGGTGAATGAGTTCGGCACTGGCCCTCTCATCACGTTTTGAAAGCCGCTGGGAAATTCTCAGCGGACCCATGAAGGGCGCGGGCCGGGTTATGACCTCCGCGCAATTCACGATCGGCCGCAGCCCCGAATGCGAATTTTTGATCGTCAACGATCCAAAGTGCAGCCGCCGTCACGCCACTATCGCGCTGACCAATGACGGCTGCGAAGTGCGTTCGCTGAACGAGCGCAATCTTGTGCAAGTGAACGGACGCGACAGCGAATACGCTAAAATCAACGATGGCGATATTCTCACCATCGGTGACACCGAAATAAAATTTCACGCCACGCCGGCGGCGGCACCGTCCGACGGCGGCCTCGAGTTGGATATGCCCGGCCCGGCAATGGCCGCACCGCAAATGTCGATCGCTCCGATGCCGTCTTACCAGTCGCCGTCGCCATACTCGGCTCCGCCACGTCCCGCCCCGCAACGACGAAATAAGCCGAAACCTAAAAGCGGTCCCCGCAAATGGATCATTTTGGCCGTCGTGGGCGCCCTTATCTGGTGGTTGGCCTCGCCGACCAAGAAAAAACCCGAGGCCGGCTTGCGCACTGAACAACAGGAGCAAGCCGACATCGATACGGCCAACAAAATGCGCGAAGCCGGTGAAGCCGAAAATCTTAGACGCGTGGACAATTCGGTGAACGCCCGTCAAGCGCAAGAAAATTACGTGCGCGGCTTTCGCGATTACCGCAAAGGCCAATACGAAAGATCGCAAGTCAGTTTCCAAGCTTGTTTAGCTCTGAATCCGGAACACGTTTTATGCAATCGCTACATCCGCTTGTCGCAGCGTAAATTCAATGAGTTGGTGCAATACCAAATTGTGCTCGGCCGCAAATACCGCGACCAAAATCAGTACAAAGCCTGCCGATCGGCTTTCCGTAACGTCATGGCCATGGTCAAAGATGCCAATAGCAAAATCTATCAAGAAGCCAAAGCCAACTACGACGCATGCAACGCCTACGTCGAAGGGCGGTATTGATGGCACGTTTAACCGTTAAACTGCACGGCGAGGAAATCAGCCGCATCACGCTTGAACCGGGAACGGAATATATCGCGGGCCGGGCCAGCGACGCGCACATCGTGTTGGCCAACGAGCGCGGAATTTCACGCCATCACTTAAAATTTTACGAGCGCGACGGCATTTGGGTTTGCGAAGCTTTATCCAAGTTCGTGATGATCCTGCAAGCCGGCCAATCGCATGAAGTCATCGAGATGCCCGAACCCGCGATGTTCAGCGTCTCGCCTTATGAATTTTATTTCGAACCAACGGTCGAAAAGAACGCGCCCGACGAAGGCAAAGGCTCGTCCGAAAACTTGCCGGCATTCTACAATCCGCCGGCGGGCGGCAATTTACCGCCAAGCGAAGACACGTCGCCCGGTCGCGTGAATAACGAAGCCACCACCGCGGGCGTAAGCTCGCTGGTTCCTTATATCCGGATTTCATTTCCCAATACGGCCGACGACGAAGTCTTGAAACTTGAAGGCCATCTTTGGACCGCCGGCCGCGATCCGAGCTGCGAAATTTTTATCGACAGTCCGCATGTCAGCCGCAAACATTTTGAACTTGCACGCACCAATGAAGGTTTCTTTTTGACCGATCTGGGAAGTTCGAACGGAACCAAACTCAACGGCTTGCGCACTCCGCCGCATGAACCGACCCGCCTGGACAGCGGTGACGAGTTACGCGTGATGAACGTGGTGATGTTGTTTGAGATCCGCGACACGCATTTCAGCCACCGCCTGGAAAACTTGCCGGTCGCGACCTTCGATCCGATGTTCTCGGCGCCGCCGATGCATTGGTCTTCGCCCGAAATGGAAGAAGCCACGCAGATCCGCGGCAAGCTTGAAGAGATCCCCGCCGACTGGAAAAAACTGCGGCCGCATCACTTGAAGCACGTCGACTGGAAGAAGAACAAAGTGCGGGTGGCACTGCTTGTTTTGATTCCTTTGATTTTAATCATGGCGATGTTGCCTTCAAAGCCCAAAGCACCGCCGCGCGATCCGGCCGGCGGAGGCAGCGTGGTGTTCGAAAACTTGACCGTTGAACAAAAGGCCGTGGTGAAAGATTCATTCAATCTGGCGCGCAATCTTTACGTTCAAGGTAAGTACGAGCTTTGCTTGACCGAACTCGCCAAGGTTCATGAACTTATCCCGCAATTCGAAAACTCAAAAGAGTTGCAATCCTTTTGCGAGCAAGGAAAAGAACTTGTTCATCGTCAGCGCGATCTGGAACGCAAAGAGCGCGAGCGCGCCATGATCGAGCAACAAATCACCGGTTACGTCGAAGGATGTAAGGCGCGCCTCACCGTCAATGCCACGGTCGAAGAAACCCGCCAGTGTTTGGCCGAAGCGATGGAGCTTGATCCCGAACACAGTTTGATCAGCGAAATGATTCACACCGCGCAAATGCACGAAGAAGAACGTAAGTTCATGAATCAGCAAAAAGAAGAACTCAACAGGAAGGCGGCCAAGGGCGTCGCCCACTACAACCGCGCCAAGGCTTTGTACAAGAAAGGCCAGCTTGCGAAAGCGGTCGCGGCTTACGAGAATTTCCTAGACAGCTCTTACCCGCGTATCGAAGGCCAAAAAGCCATCGCCCGGCGCGAGATCGCTTCGATCAAAAAGGAATTGAAAACCAAAATCGACACGCTGATCGCAAAGTGCCGCGACTTGGGCGGCAAGCAGAAATATCGCGACGCCTACCTCGCCTGTGACAAAGCGGTCGCCGAAGATCCCGGCCAAACCGACGCCAAGGCCTACCGCGACCAAATGCATGCCGAGCTTAAGCGCGACATGAGGAACATCTACCAGGACAGTGTCCTTGAAGAAAGTCTGGGCAACGTCGACAGCGCCAAAGAAAAATGGCGACGGATCATTAAAGAAGATTTGGATTTCGACGAGTACACCGTCAAAGCGAAGAGCAAACTAAAAAAATACGGGATGGGCTTAGAATAATGTTCGATCAAAGATCTTACAGCGGAAAAGTCTTCCGCCCCACGCCTGAAGTGAATCTGCAAGAAGATGGATCTTTTGGCGTGATCGCAACCCCCTGGGGCCCGCGTGAGGGCGCCAAAAAGGCCACTGAGCTTTTGACCGACTATATCCTTTCGGCCCGCCAGGATTTAGAGGCGACGTCTCCTTTTCAAAAGCTCACTTGCCTCTCACCCCTCGCCAATTCGCTACGCGCCGGCATCATGATGGCGAATGACACCATTTACCGGGAAGAAAACAAGGCCGAGTACACCACAGGCGTCGAGGTATTGGTTTTTGCCCACGCTGAAGGCGAGCTTGCCTTCGCGCAAGTCGGTTATCCGCATATTTTTTTAGCACGCAAGGATTTGCCGTGGATTCCGTTAAGCGTGCAAGTCGATTTGTCATTGGAACTTAGTGAACCGCCCGAAGTCTTGCCGCCGCTTCCGCAGAATTTGATCGGGCTACACACCTCGACCAACATGAATCTCTCGAGTATCCGCACCCAGAAGGGCGATCGCCTAATTTTTCTAAGCCATTCCGTGGTTTCCCACCCGCTTTATGGACTTCCTTCCGACAAAACGAGTCTTGATTCCATCACCGAGTCGTTGTCCAAGAGCCATCCAGATCTTCCCTTCTGGCTGGGCATACTTAGCTTTTAAATTGAATTCCGCATTCCAAAAACGGATAATCTAAGCACACATGGAAATCGTCTATGGTCCAGTCAAATCACTACGTTACGGCTCAACCGTGGGCATCAATTTGTTGGGACGCGAGAAGGTGTGTTCCTACAATTGCATTTACTGTTCGCTCGGCCCAACCGCCTTAACCATGAATCATGTGCGCAAAGATTATGTCTTTCCCACCCTCGACGAAATCCGCCAAGCCTTTCGCTCTTACATCACGCAGTCGGTGCCGATAGAGGCGATCGTCGTTTCCGGTAACGGTGAGCCGACCTTGTATCCGGATTTTGACGAAGCGATGAAAGCAATTTTGGAATTACGCCGCGAACATTTGCCGGCAGCTAAGGTCGTCGTTCTTTCCAACGGTGCCCATCTGGACCAAAAAAAAGTCGTGAGCGGCTTGAATATGATCGACGAGCGCGTGATCAAGATCGACGCCGGAAACGATATTTGGCTGGCGAAAGTGAACGCCCCCCTGATCCGCATCAATATGGCCAAATTTTTAAACGGCATCGACAAGCTTCAAGATTGCGTCGTGCAATCGATGTTTTTCACCGGCGATGTCGACAACATGCAAGCGGATTTGCTGGATGAGTGGATTGAGATTCTAGGAATGATCAAACCTAAAGCCGTGCAGATCTGCACCATCACGCGGCCGACGCCTCTCAATCCAGGATTAAAAGCGGCGGACGAAGATATGCTTTATTCGGTGGCGTTCAAATTGAAAAAGCGCACGGGCTTAGAAGCGTCCGTTTTTGGTGCTCAAAAACCCGGCTAATTTTTTGCCGTAAGGCTCGAACTCTTTCAGCGTCAATAGATAATCGGTCATTTGCGGCGCTTCCGGCCACTGCCGATCGACATCCCATCTGAGATCATTGAGATAATTCAGCCGACCGATCTCCTGGTCCATAAAAGCCTGACCCAGCAGCCTGAGGAAGCGCTCTTGCGCTTGAATGCGGTCCTCGTCGTTATGCGCCGACTGCCAGGCATAAAGCGCCAAGACTCTTTCGTCTTCACATTCGCTCTGCAAAGTTTTTTTATCACCCCTCGATGACAGCATAAGGCGCAGGCAAGGATTGCGCGGCATAGGCAACGACTCCCCAAGCTGGCGCGCGGCCAAGTAGGTCCCAATGGGATCGCCAAGCTCTTGCGAAGTTCTCTTCACGTCTTTCCAGCGGTGTTGCGCGAGGGCCTCGCGCAAATACCATTTGCTCCACGGGGCATCGGCTCCCGGAGCTTCGCTCACCATGCCTTCTTTAAAGATTTCGCGGGCACGCACGATTTGCTCAGGCCAATGCGAGCTCATCCCGCCGAACGCCGGGGTCTTGGCTTTGCGCAAAAGGCCCAGCACGTCGGCGTTGAGGGAGGTCCACAACGGATCGTTCACCTTCAGCGGCAAACTTTCCAAACGGTCGGTCAAAGTGTTGAACACCAGGGGTTTGCGGTCATGAATATACAAAAACTGATTTTGCCTCAGCGCCCAGCGCACGCCTGCACCTTCCAGCCAATCGGGCCAGGCCGTCTCGCTTAAGATCATGCGGCTCTCATCCCAAGAGGGTTCCGACTCGCTCAGCGCCGCGATTAAACTTTGCGGCTGCAATTCCGGAAGCGATCCTTGCGGAGGCTCAAGCCCCAGCCACGAAAACATCGTGAAGCCGACGTCGACCAAACTCACGTTGCGGTCAACGGCCCACTGAATGACGTTGTCGCGTTCTTTGCGCGCAGGTTTGATGAACAAACTGACCTGCGTCGCAGCCGATCTTAAAGAGAGCGTCGTCGCTTCGCCCTTCAAGTTATGATCGGAGAGCGAATTAAGACCGAGCAAAACGACGTGAGTGGAATTCCAGCGGCGCTTATTTTTTAACCAAGCGACCATACGGCCAAGGAACTCGACGACCTCTTCGCGCTGAGCATCGGCGCTAAGTTCGCGCAACTCGCCTTCGCTGGTTCGCGTGGCGATTTCCGGGAATTGCAAATCGGCCAGAAACAGCATCGTGAAGGTGGGCCGCCCGTCTTGCAATTCATCGCTCCAACGAGTGGCTAAGCGAAACACTTCCTCCGCCGGGCGATAATAAACGCCGGGAGCCAGGTCCATGGTGTCGTCAAAAACCTCGAAGCCTTGGGCCAAACCCGACTTGCGCCAGATCGGCGGGCCGCCGGAGACGAACAGCGTGTGGTAATTGCGCGAAAGCGCGCCCTCGGCCAAAGTGCGGAAGCGGGCCGAGAGAAAATCATCGCCATTATGGTGCACACCGTGATCGAAGGGATAAAGTCCGGTGAGCAACGAGGCCATGGTGGCCTGACTCATCGGTGAAGGCGAAAAAGCATGTGAAAAGCGCACGGACTCTTCGCAGAAGGCTTTGAGGCCGCCAAGTTCGTCGACGTCGCAACTGAGCGTTTCGAAGCTTAAGCCCTCGACCGCGATAACAAGGACCGAAGGCTGGCTGTCGCGCGTGAGTTCGCAGCCCGCGATAGCGGTTAAGCCACAGATTAAGAATAAGTAACGGACAACGACTCGCCTCATCAACATGATCCTACCTTGACCCTGTGTTTTGGCTCCAGAGATAATTGAGTTCGGAGGCCCTTCATGAGTGAACATTTTTTTGCTATCGCGCAGGTCGCGCACGAAGTCACGCTGTGGTTGCTCGTTATCCTGAGCATATTGTCCATCGCGTTCATCCTCGAACGATTCTTCACCCTGAGCCGTGTGCGCGCGAAGAGTGCAAAAGTCAGCGAGCGCTTGCGTGAGATTCTGCAGTCGAACAACTTAGCCGAGCTTGAAGACCTCGCCAAAGACAAAGAGTCTTTGGAAGCGCGCGGTTTGTCGTACGGATTGCGCCACGTGAAAGAAAAGGGCAACGCCGGCTTGGAAGAAATCTTTAATTCCTACGCTTTGATCGAGCGGCCGAATCTCGAGCGCTATTTGGGCTTCTTGGCGACGGTCGGCTCAAACGCCCCGTTTATCGGCTTGCTCGGTACCGTGTTCGGGATCATGGATGCATTTAGAAGTTTGGCACAGTCACAAGGTGACGCGACGGCCGTGATGATCGGGATTTCACAAGCGTTGGTCGCCACCGCGATCGGCTTGATCGTGGCGATCCCGGCGGTCATTGCCTACAACTATTTCCAGAAGCAAGTTAAGGGCGTATTGATGAACTTGGATTCCGTGAAGGAACTGTGTTTGGCTTACGCAAAATCGGGCGGCTCGCAGAAGAAGGTTTAACCGTGGCTAGCAAGATCTCCGGCGACAACGACGAACCCATAGCGGATATCAACATTGTTCCGTTCGTGGATATTATTTTGGTGGTGTTGATTATCTTTATGGTCACGACTCCGCTGATCATGAAGCCGTCGATCAATGTTTCGCTGCCGAAGGCCGGCACGGGCGATGAAACCACTCCTTCTGAATTGTCGATCAGCATCACCGCCGACGGCAGTTTGTCATTGAACGGCAAGCCCAGCGATGAGCCCGCAATCGGCGCTTACGCTAAAGAACTCGTGGGCAAGAAGCCCGACGTGCAAGCGATCATCTCCGCCGACAAAGAAGTTCAACATGGCAAAGTGGTTGCGATCATCGATGCCGTTAAATCCGGCGGCGTGAAGAAGTTCGCGATCACTATCGATAAAAAATAGACGCGAAGCTTCTTGTCTAGACAAGAAGTGGTGCGTCGAGCGGTAACTCAATTATTTTTGTTTGATCCGCCAATGACGCCAACTCACTTTTTTATTATCGGTGTAATTCTCGCTGCTTAATGCAGCGTTTCGATCCCAGCATAGAGTCGGCGCGTCAGCTTTCGAACTGCGCGCAAAACACGCGCTCAAAAACCTCACGCACCTCTTCCATCTCCATGCCGCGGCCCAACTCACGCTCGACGGACGTCATGACATTCGGCGCGAACCCACACGGACGGATACCTAAGTGAGCCGACGGATCATCCAGCACGTTCACGGCCACGCCGTGATAAGTGACCCACTTGCGTACAGCGATCCCGACCGAGGCGATCTTCTTCTCGCCCACCCAAACTCCGGTCAACGAAAGATCACCCGGCGCGGCCTCGCGAATATCGGCGCGATCACAACCTAATTTGCGCAAAGCGATCACCGTCGCCTCTTCAACGCTGCGCAAATACGCATGAACATCGGGCTTGCGCGAAGCTCCTCGGCGCAAATCCAAAATAGGATAAATGACGATTTGTGATGGCCCGTGATAAGTCGCACGGCCGCCGCGCGAAGTTTCGATGGTCTCGCCGGACCAGCCGATTAAATCCTCTTCGCGGACCGTACCGCGACCAAGCGTGACCACGGCGGGATGAGTGCAAAACACCAAGCGCTCCGCCCCACCGGCAGCGACTTCTTCAACCAACGCCAATTGCCGAGCCACCGCGTCTGCATAGCCGACCGATCCCCAATTCTCAATTGTGGGCTGAGGTTCCATTCCCTGCTCTCGCGGTCAGTGGTTTTTGAATAATGTGAATCGCGTGGCCCAGCGCCGCTTCCGCAGCCTCCATCATCGTTTCACCAAGTGTCGGATGCGGATGGATCGTCAAGGCGAGATCTTCCAGACGCGCGCCCATTTCGATCGCCAACGCGGCTTCTGAAATCAAATTCGAAGCCTCGGGGCCGACAATATGCACGCCGAGCACCACATGGGTTTTCGCATCGGCGATAATTTTAATAAAGCCGTCGGTTTCCATCATCGAGACCGCGCGCCCGTTGGCCGCGAATGGAAATTTACCGATCTTGAGATCGGTAAAGCCCTTGGTCTTGCATTCGGATTCCATCAAGCCGGCCGAAGCGATTTCGGGATCGACAAAAATCACTGCCGGTACTGTCTTCGCATCGTAAGCGCGGTTTTGGCCCGCGATCACTTCCGCGACCAGCACTCCCTCATGAGAAGCCTTGTGCGCGAGCATCGGCTGGCCGGCGACATCGCCAATCGCATAAATGCCGGGCAGGTTCGTTTTTCTTTGCGCGTTCACCTTAATGAAACCACGCTCATCCATCTGCAAACCGATGCTCTTCAAGCCGGATTGATCCGAATTCGGTTTGCGTCCGACCGTCATAAGAATCTTGTCACACTTGATGATTTGCTCTTTGCCGCCGACGTCGATGGTCACATCCAAACCGTCTTTGGTTTTCTTATAACCTTTAGCCTTCGCGCCCAGCAGGACCGAAACACCGTTTTTCTTTAATTTGCGTGCAACAACCTGAACGCAATCCGGATCGGCCACGCCGTTGAGCAAAGCCGGTGCGGCCTCGACAACCGTCACTTGCGTGCCGAAGTTTTGCATATAGGAACCGATTTCCAAACCGATATAGCCGCCGCCGATAACAACCAAACGTTCGACTTTCTCACTCAAAGCAAGAGCTCCGGTCGAAGTCAGGATGTCTTTTTCATCGACAGGAAATCCGGGGATCTCAATCGGGCGCGAGCCCGTCGCAATGATAAAATTGGTCGCTTCAATCGTTTTCGTTCCGTCTTTGCCTTTAACCGTCAGAGATTTCGGACTGGTGAAAGTGCCCTCGCCCATAAAGACGGTCACGGTGTTGCCTTTAAGAAGCTGCGCGACTCCGCCGGACATCTTGTTGCAAACCGATTGCTTCCACTCTTGCAACTTCGCCATGTCGACTTTGACATCCTTGGGGATTTGAAAGCCCATTTCAGGAGCGTCATGCTGCATGCGATGTAAAAAGTGACCCGCGGTGATCATCGCCTTAGAGGGAATGCAGCCGATATTCAAGCACACGCCGCCCAAAGCTTCGCGCTCGACGATCGCGGTCTTTTTACCAAGCTGTGCCGCGCGAATCGCCGCCACATAACCGCCCGGTCCGCTACCCACTACACAAACATCAAATTTTTCGGCCACGATAAACTCCTAAATCATATCCAGCATCAGCTGGCTGGGATTCTCAATGCGAGCGACAAACGCTTTCATGAAATTCGCGGCAACCGCACCATCGATCAAACGATGATCGCAAGTGATCGTGAAATTCATCACGGAACCGCGCACGAACTCTTTGCCGTTCCAAATCGGCTTGTCGGAAATCTTGTAAACGCCGAGGATCGCCACTTCCGGATGATTGATAATGGGAGTCGCGTAAACGCCGCCCACACTCCCGATATTGGTGACTGTGATCGAGGCGCCGCGCATGTCGTCCAACGCCAATTTGCTGTCTTTAGCTTTAGCCGCGAGCTGCGTAATCTCCTGCGAGATTTGCAGAATGGTTTTGAAGTCGGCGTTCTTCACGACCGGGACCATCAAGCCATTCGGCGTGTCGGCGGCAAAGCCGATATTGAAGTATTTTTTATAAACAATTTCACTAGATGCGTCGTCCATCGACGCGTTGAACATGGGAAATTCGCGACAAGTGGCGATCAGCGCCTTCATGATGAAGGGCAGATAAGTCACTTTCACGCCGTATTTCTCGGCGTGCTCTTTGGCCGAAGCGCGAACCGCGACCAACTGATCGACCCGCGCTTCCTCCATCAAAGTGAAGTGCGGGATGATCT
>CAZVOP010000011.1:0-57634 GCA_964628445.1 uncultured Pseudobdellovibrionaceae bacterium
GACCTTCGGGTTATGAGCCCGACGAGCTACCAGGCTGCTCCACCCCGCGACAGATGAATGACCTGAGGGCACCTTACGTGGCCGTGATCTGTGCGTCAAGCCCCTAAAATGCTCATAAAGCCGGCAATTTACGTTAATGAATGCAAGGAATGTTGACGCGGCTTGGACACAAAAAAGAAGGCCAGACCTTAAGAAGCCTTCTTCTGCCCCTCGATGGTCTTCTTGAGAGCGCGGAAGGCTTCTTTGTTGTAGGGGATTCCGAGCGTGTGCTCGATGTACATCAGAGCTTCGCGTGGATTCTTAGGCATGGGGCAATTGACGTTGGCTAAAATCAGATCGGCGTAAGCGTCGGCGAGTGCCACCACTTTGGCCAACGGATGCATCTTCACGTCGCGCAGGCGTTGCGGGTAGCCTTGGCCGATCGAGTTCTCGTGGTGCTCATAAACGATCGAAACCACATCGTCAGGCACGATGCCGAGGCTTAACAGCATCTGCATGCCGCGGTAGGCGTGCGTCTCATAGAGTTGAATCTCGTCAGGGGACATTGTTGCCAAAGGCTTCGCGAGCAGCTCCGGTGGCAAAGCTTTTTTACCGATGTCGTGCAGCAGTCCGCCTATCGCCAGTTTTTCCAGCGTGGCTTTTTTCTCGTAACCAAGGGCTCCTCCGATCAGGACACTGAGGCAGCTGACCGCGACCGAATGGGCGAGCAGTTGGTCGGAAACTTTGGCGAGACTCGTGAACAAGTCGCTGAGGATCTTATGATTCTCAACCAGGCCTACGACCGCTTCGGTCACTTGCTTGGAGTTATTGTAAGCTTCAAGATCGAGACCGAGGTGATCGAGCTGACGAAACACCGAGCGTGCGGCATGGGTCACCAGCATCGTGCGCTGCTTGTCGGTTACGTCGCGCTTGGAGAGCGCGATGCCGGCGAGCGAGATCGATTGGTGCGTCAGTTTGTAATATTCTTTTTTGCTGACCCACAGGTAGGACACTTCGCGGGATTGGTAGTTTCTGAATTGGTCAACATTTGTCGAGGTGCTGGCTTTGGCCACGCATACGAATTTTTCATCGCCCAAACGAACGTAAATATCCACGGGAATCAAAACGCCGTTGACGAATTCATCGATCGGAATAGGTAGAAAATCCTTAGAACTTAGCTCCATCAAGGTTCTTATCGGGATTTTTTCGCTAAAGAAGAGTGCAGCAAGCCTTGGCCTGGACCAAAGATCGGTGTAGTTTTTGCTCATGACGGCTCAAGACACAACACCCGCACTTAAGATCGAAAATGTAGTTAAAACTTACGGAAAAACGCAGGCTCTGAAGGGCGTTTCTTTCGAGGTTAAGAAAGGTGAAGTTTTCGGTTTACTTGGCCCCAACGGCGCCGGCAAAACTTCGCTGATTTCCATTCTTGTGACGCTTGAAAAGGCGAGTTCGGGATCGGTGCGCGTTTTCGGTTACGACCCTCATGTTCAACCGCGCGAGGCCAAGACCAACACCGGCTGGGTCCCCCAAGAAGTCATCAATCACGGATACTTCAATGTGGAAGAAATTTTGAATTTTCAAGCCGGCTACTTCGGCGTAAAAAATCCTAAGGACCGTATTCAATACTTGCTCGACGGCCTCGGCATGTTCGAACACCGCCACAAAAAAGTGAAGCAACTGAGCGGCGGGATGAAGCGCCGCCTGATGATCGCCAAAGCGCTGCTTCATTCGCCGGGCCTGCTGTTGCTTGATGAGCCGACCGCGGGCGTCGATGTGGAATTGCGCACCAGGCTTTGGGATTTTGTGACCCAGCTACGCAGTGAAGGCATGAGCATTCTCCTGACGACTCATTATTTAGAGGAAGCCGAGCGGCTTTGTGACCGTGTCGCGATCATCCATAAAGGCCTGATTCGCGAAATGGGGCCGACCCGCGCGCTGATTGAAAAATTCAGCAAAAAGAACATCACGCTTAAGCTAGTGGATCCGGTTAAGGCCATGAGCCACCCCGATCTGATCTCGGGCGAAGGCACGGATTGGACATTTTTGGTGGCGATGGATAAAACTTTGGGACAGCTCTTGCACGAAGTGAAGGTGCCGCTGGATCAACTCCGCGACGTGCAAGTTTCGGACGGCAATTTGGAAGACGTTTTCGTGAAGCTGACTCAGGATAAACCGCTATGAGAGATTTGAAATGGCTGCCATTCGTCACTTTATTTAAACGCGAGATCGCGCGCTTTATGAAGGTCATCGGGCAGACGATCGTTACGCCGATCGTGAGTTCGAGCCTTTACTTGATGATTTTCGGGGTCAGTCTTGGCAAACAAATCGTCCTTGACGCCAACACGACCTATCTTGCCTTTTTGATTCCAGGCCTTGTGATGATGGGTTGCTTGAACAATGCATTTCAAAACAGCTCCAGCACCATTATTGCGGCGAAGTTTGCCGGCGACTTGGAAGATTTTAAGGCATCGCCGCTCTCGTACACGCAAATCGTGTGGGCGATCATGCTTGCGGCCCTGGTGCGGGGAATGTTGGTCGGTGTGATTACATTGGCGGTTGGTGAGGCCTCTTATTTAGCCGTTTACGGAAGCACGCTTCCGGTCGCGCATCCCTTCATTCTGCTGTTGTTCTTGGGCCTTGGGGCGCTGTGTTTTGCCGGTTTGGGGATCGCGGTGGCTTTTTGGGCGAAGACGTTTGATCAAATGAGCGCCATTGGCGGCTTTGTTTTGTTGCCTTTGATTTATTTGGGCGGGGTGTTTTTTTCGGTCGATCATTTGCCTGACTTTTGGCGCCGCATTTCAATGGTGAATCCGCTGCTCTACATGATAAACGGAGTGCGCTACGGTGTTTTGGGCCACTCCGATGTCGAACTCAATATTTCCCTCTTGATTTCGGTGCTGGCTTTCGCGCTTATGTTCTGGCTGGCCATGCGTACGGTGCGTAAGGGAAGTTTTCAGCGCTGGTAACTTGAAGGTGATGCATGTTTGAGAATTTATCCGACAAATTGACGAATACGCTGCGCAAGGTGCGCGGCCAAGGCAAGATCACCGAATCAAATATCGATGAGGCGATCAAGGACATCCGTTTAAGTCTGCTTGAAGCCGACGTGAATTTTAAAGTCGTGAAGTCCTTCTTGGATCAAGTGAAAGCAAAAGCCGTCGGCACCGAGGTGATGAAAAGCATTTCGGCGGGACAGCAGTTCACGCAAATCGTGCACGATGAATTGGTCAATACATTAGGTAAGGTCGAAGAGCCTCTTAATATTCGCGGAGAGCCTGCGGTCATATTATTGGTCGGCCTTCAAGGTGTCGGAAAAACGACCACCGCCGCGAAGCTTGCGCTCTTCATCCGCCAGAAATTAAAAAAGAAACCGGGCTTGGTCCCGGCCGACGTCTATCGTCCCGCCGCAATCGAGCAACTGACCATTTTAGCTCAACAAAATAATATTCCCGTCTTCAGCACAAAGGCCGGCGAAAAGCCTGAAAAGATCGTCCAAGACGCCAAAGCTTGGGCTAAGGAAGAAATGATCGACGTGGTCATTGTCGACACCGCGGGCCGTTTGCAAATTGACGAAGCGCTGATGACCGAGCTTGGGAATTTAAAAACCGTATGGCCGCCGACCGAAATTTTATTGGTCGCCGACGCGATGCTTGGGCAACAAAGTGTCCAGGTCGCCGAAGGCTTTCACCGCCAATTGGGCTTAAGCGGGCTTATCCTCACTAAAGTGGACGGCGATGCGCGCGGGGGAGCGGCCCTCAGCATTCGTTCGGCGACGGGCGTCCCGATCAAATTTCTGGGAATCGGCGAGAAAGTCGGCAACCTCGAGGTTTTTCACCCCGACCGTCTAGCCGGCCGTATTTTAGGAATGGGCGATGTGCTTTCGTTGGTCGAAAAGGCGAGCGAAGTCATTGATGAGAAAACGGCGCGCGAGAGTGCACGCAAAATCGCTAAATCCACTTTCACCCTCGACGATTTTTTGGGCCAATTGCAGATGATGAAGAAGATGGGGGGCCTGGAAAGCATTATGAAGATGATTCCGGGGATGGGCGGGCTGACAAAACAGCTTAAGCAAATGAGCCCTCCGGATGAGGAAGTTAAGAAAATTGAAGCTATTATCCGTTCGATGACCATGAAAGAGCGCAACAATCCGAAGATCTTAAATGGTTCAAGGAGGTTACGAATCGCAAATGGATCGGGAACCGAGGTCAAGGACGTCAATAAACTTGTGCAGCAGTTCGCTCAGGCGCAGAAAATGATGTCGCAAATGATGAAAATGGGTATGCCCAGAGGCCCCCGTGGGCTGTTTTAAGCGCTGCTAATTTTGTTGTGCTTTAGAAAAAACCGATGTAATTCCTAATCTCTTTTGCACAGTTAACTCAATTTTGGACTCTCAAAAAGGACTTGGACAAATGGTCGTTATTCGACTCGCACGTTTCGGAAAAAAGCATAGCCCTAAGTACAGAATCACAGTTGCCGACTCACGCCGTTGGCTTGGTGGGAAATTCATTGAAGTGATCGGCCACTACAATCCAACTCCGCAAGGCGAGGAAAAAGAGTTCACCTGTGACATGGACAAAGTCCAATCATGGATCAAAAAAGGCGCCCAGCCGTCTGACCGTATGAAAAGCCTCCTTCGTAAAGCCCAAGCAAAAGTTTAATAAATTTTTGCACCTTGGTGAGTTTACGCTATACTAAACACCGCATCGATTAGCACGTACCAGCATTAGAGGTAATATATGGACCACACTTCTTTAAAAGATCTTGTCGAGTTTATGGCTAAGTCCCTGGTGGACAAGCCTGATGAAGTTGAGGTCAACGAAGTCATTGGCGAACAAACGACCGTAGTCGAACTGAAAGTGGCGAAAGAAGATTTGGGTAAAGTGATCGGTAAACAAGGCCGCACGGCGCGCTCCATGCGCACCATTCTCAATGCCGCCAGCACCAAGTTGCATAAGCGTAGTGTTCTCGAGATCGTCGAGTAATTCCTCTTTTTCTCCTCCTCAATTTACCGGACTCTATTGCGTCGGCTGGGTTCATTCGGCGCATGGTATTCGTGGCGAAATTTTCGTCCGTTTAAACGCGGGCGTGGCCGATTGGGCGGATGACGTCGAAACGTTGTCTTTGCTCGCCAAGGGAGCAAAGGATGTTGTCGCGTTTAAGATCCAAAAAATTTCCGCTCATAAAGATGGATTGATTGTCCGTTTAGAGGGCGTCGTTGACCGTAACCGCGCCGAAGAGATTGCTAAATCGTTGGTCTACATCGATGAAGATCTTCTCGAAAGCGAAGAAGGCGAAGCGATTTATCTAAAGCAAATCCTCGGCTTCAAATTGCTCGATCCGGCAGGTTTGATTTTGGGTGAAATCACCGGTTTTGCGACAAACGGAATGCAGGATCTTTTGCGGGTGAAGACGCCAGATGGAAAAGAGGCGCTCGTCCCTCTGGTGGCCGCGTTCCTACAGCACATTGATTTTGACAAACAACAAGTCACCATGGATCTTCCACCGGGATTGTTTAATCTCGAGGATTGATGAAATTCACGGTCGTCACTTTGTTCCCCCAACTTATTTTGAACTTCGTCGCGGAAGGTCTTCTTGGCCAAGCTTCATCTAAAGGGTTGGTTTCGGTCGCGACCGTAAATCCGCGCGAGTACACCGAAGACGCACATCACACGGTGGACGACCGCGTGTTCGGCGGTGGCGACGGAATGGTGATGAAAGTTGAACCGCTCGCGCGAGCCGTCGCGGATTTGCGAAAAATGGGCGCCAGCAAAGTGGTTGTGCTTTCGCCGCAAGGAAGATCCTGGAATCAAAAACAAGCGGCCGAGTGGGCATTGAACGCCGATCAACACATTGTTTTGATTTGCGGCCGTTATGCCGGAATCGACCATCGCTTTACCGTAAAGCATGCCGACGATGAGATTTCGGTCGGCGATTTTATTTTGAACGGCGGCGAGGTCGCCGCATGCGCGGTGATTGAATCGGTGGCGCGTTTGCTGCCGGGGGCTTTGGGTAACAAAGTTTCGGCGTTGAAAGATAGTTTTTCGGAGGGGCTTCTTGAGTGTCCGCAGTTCACGCGGCCGCGCGAGGTGGACGGCCTCGGTGTGCCTGCGCCTCTATTGAGCGGGGATCACAAAAAGATCGCGGAGTTTGAGCGGGCGGTCAGTGTCGTGCGCACGCTCATTTTACGGGCGGACTTGATTTCGGCTCCACCACCGGATTTGAAAAAGATGATTGGTTTAATGGAAGAGCTGGAGGATCTTGAGATTTTAGCTCTCGGGATTTCCCGAGAAGATATTGAACGCGTGAAACAGGAATTTTTATGAAATACCCAAATGCTTCGGTGCACGTGGCCCTCATTCATTGGCCCGTCTTCGACCGAGCCAAAAATGTGGTGTGCACCAACGTCACCAACTTCGACATTCATGACATTGCCCGTGCGGCCCGCACTTACGGAGCGGAACGCTATTTCATCGTGAACCGGCTCAAAGAGCAGCTCAGCTTCGTCTCGCGGGTACTTGAGCACTGGCGGCTCGGCATCGGCTCCGAATACAACCCCAGCCGCAAAACCGCACTGGGCCAAGTGGAGCTGGCTGAGACCCTTGAAGACGCCATCAAAATGTTCGACGTCAAACCCCTGATCGTGACCACCAGCGCCCGCGAATTGGGCATACCTAGGGTCACGTTCAAGGAATTGCGCGAGACGATTTGGGAGGGCGAGGCGAGGCCCATTTTATTGGTTTTCGGGACGGGTTTTGGCCTTCATCCGGATATTTTGAAGCAGGCCGATGTGCTTCTTGAGCCCTTAAAAGGAGCCTCAAAAGACGATTACCGCCATCTCTCGGTGCGCTCGGCGGTTAGCATCGTTCTTGACCGTCTTCTAGGTGCATGCTAATTCAATCCTTTTCGTAAAACTTGAAGCGGAGCCCTAGCCCATGATGACCGACTTAATTCGCCGTGTAACAATTGATCGCAATAAATCGACCAACAGCAAACCCTTGCCTGAGTTTCAAACCGGCGACACCGTTGGTGTCTACGTTAAAGTTAAAGAGGGTGAGAAAGAGCGCGTTCAGCTTTTCGCGGGCGTCGTGATCAAGATTCAAGGCAGCGGCTCGGGCCGTTCGTTCACCGTTCGCAAAATCGCCAGCGGCGTGGGAGTTGAGAGAACTTTCCCGCTTCTGACTCCGTCGATTGATCGCGTGGAAATTATCTCGCGCGGTAAAGTTCGCCGTTCACGTTTGTTTTTCCTCCGTGGCCTGAAAGGCCGTTCGGCTCGTTTGGATACGGCCATCTACTTTGGTGAGGGCGGTGCTCCGGGCGCGGCTGACGAAGTGGCTGATGCTGCTCCGGCTGCGGATGGCGCGGTAGCGGCCGCACCTGTTGCCCAAAAAGAGGCGACAAAAAAAGCTCCTAAAGCAAAAAAAGAAGACAAAGCAAAAACTAAGTAGTCTGATCGTGTATCTCGAAAGAGGTGATCACGATGGGCACCAAAGTTTCAGCAAAATCTAAAAAGGCAAAGGTGAAACCTTTGCCTTTTGTCGATTGGGTTTCTATTTCGCCGGCTCCCGTCGTTGGCGTCGATGAAGTCGGCCGCGGGTGCCTTGCCGGTCCGGTTGTCGCAGGCGCCGTAATCCTCTCTCATTCCACTCCGAAATTATTTTTTGATTCCAAAGTTTTGACCGAATCCCGGCGCGAAGAGCTCTTCGCGATCATTCAGAGCGAGCATTTGTGGGCCGTGGGCTTTGCATCGGTGTTGGAGATCGATCGGCTCAACATTTTTCATGCTTCGCATTTGGCGATGAGGCGTGCGGTGAACGCGCTTCGAGTAAAAAGCGGGCATGTGCTGGTCGATGGCAAATTCAAGATTCCTTATTTGCGCGGGATGATTCAAACCGCGTTGATCAAAGGGGATACGCGGGCCGAACCGGTTTCGGCCGCATCGATCGTCGCCAAAGTGACGCGCGATCGCTTGATGAAAAAATTGAGCGAGAAATTTCCCAAATATGGCTTCGAAATCCACAAAGGCTATGCCACCGAACTCCATCGCGAGGCTCTTAAAATCCACGGGCCTTGCCGGCACCATCGCCGGCATTTTAACGGAGTCGACTTTACGCCCGAGCTCGAGGACTGAGCTGCGCGTTTGTCTGGAACTCGAAAAGCGTGGCTGGAAAATCCTGGCGCATGACGTGGAGATCGCGCATGTGCAAATTGATATTTTGGCGCGAAATCCGCAAGGGGTTTTGACCATCGTCGAAGTGAAATCCCAAAGCCACATGGCGCACATTTCCAGAGGGCAATATTTAAGGTTGAGGCGCGTAGGCGCTTATTTGTCGGGCTATGAGCCTGTGCAAATGGAGCTTGCGCTGATGTCTTTAAGGGAATTAACCCTTCTTCCGGTCGATGGATTGACAGTTTAGCGGGATATGGGACACTTAACCTATGAGAATCGCCTGCGGAGTTTTGGCCTCTATTTTAATTTTTGTCAGCGCTCCCGGAGCCTTCGCTCAAGGGTCGCAAAATTCTCAAGGCCGTGAATTTATCATGAGTTGCACCTACGGAGTTATGGCCGGGACTTTGGTTGGTGCCGCAAGCTTAGCCTTCACGAGTAAGCCTGGAAATAACTTGAACCGGGTCGCGCGTGGGGCTTCGCTGGGACTTTACACGGGAATTTTGCTGGGTATTTACGTAGTTTACATTGTGCCGGGACTTGAGAGCGAATCCGATGAGGATCCTGTGGCTATGGTGCCTTTGACGATCGAGCCGACTTTGAATGCGCAAGCCAATCCCGATGGGGCGCAAGTCGGCTGGAAGTTTTTTTTCTAATTCGGCCACCTCTCGCGCGAGATGTGGTTTTCGATACAGTTTAAAGCGCTGCTGGTGAGGCTTGGCCCGCGGTTTCACCGCCGAAGTCGAAGGCGACTGCGGCCGTGGTGTTTAAATCTCCATTCACGACTTGGCTTTGCACGAATTTGATCAGCCAGCAGTTGCCTGGGGGGCGGATGGCGAGCGCATAGGAGAAGGACTGAAGTTTCCAGGTGCGCGCTTCATAATCGAATTGGCTTTGCAGCTCAAAATATTTTCCGGTGGTGCCGATGCCCCAGCCGAAGTTGCGCGTTTCACCGTTGGCGGCAAGACCGTAATCGTTATTTAAGGTGAAGTTTCGCGTGTAGGTCAGCTGCACGAATTCTTTGGGTGTGGCCATGACTTTGACCCGTGAAGATAAGTTGGTGACCTTGGCGTAACCGTTGTATTGCGCGGTGGTGTAGGTCTCAAACCGATCAAAGCGCACGTCGGCGAGACCGTTGACCGACGACCAAGGATGCGGGGTTTCGGATTTAGCTTCGTTGATGTCGTAAGATTGAGCCAAACGGAAAATCGCGACGGTGCGGTATTCCGGCTGGCCATTAACAAATGTTTTGCGCGTGAAACGATTCGTGAGTCCAAAGTCCACCACCTGTTTGTCGTAGGTGCGGTCTTGATAGTCGAACTGGAGCCCCGTATTGACGTCGCGGATGCCGGTTGGAGGCACATTCAAATCTTCATCGGTGATTTGTTCGAATTGACGAGAGAACTGCAAACCTTTGAACTTGCCGAAAAACGGATGGTTCGGCGAGCGTTTCCAAAAGATTTGCGAATAGCCGAGTTCGGGCTCGATGGAATGTTTAAGGCGGTTAGCCAGTGGATCTTGGCTTCCGTAAACGCGCGAAAATTCAGTTTTGAATTGCAGGGCGCCTTCCAGATACCTACGGGCCGCGGTCGGAGCAAAGCCCGAGTCTTCGGCCGATTCGGTCGGAAAGAAGCGGTACTGCGTTTCACGAAACGAAATTGCCGGCAAAACGTCGAATTTTTTCGCGATCTGGAAGGGATAAGTCAGCGTGGGACGCATATCCAGGCGCTGGCCGGTGCGGAAAATATCGACGTCGGGATCGTAGCGGCCGTCGCGGACAATTTTGCTCGAGTTCTTGTCCGGATCAAGGGCGAAGCGTTTAAGTCCCACCTGGCGCAGGTCATCGTAATTGTATTTGTCGCGCGCGAAATTCACGTACTGCACGTCGAAATTCACGAAAAAGCCGCTGTCCAGAATCGATTGCTCTTTCATGGCATAACGGATTTCGGGAAAGCGGTGAACCGCGTCGGAATTATCGGCCAAGGCATTGGCTTTAAGTAAATTGGTGTAAACGTCGGCTTCGGCGGTGAGCAGATGATTGTCGTAGGATTTGCTCAGCGACATTTTATTTTCGAGAGCCGGGTCTCCGTGGCCCAAGATTTCTTTTGGGAAATCACGCGGGTAACGCAGATCACTGATCAATTTGAATTCCGCACGCGAGGTGTAGTTGTCGGGCATTTCGTGCCGGTGCGTGTACCACAGAAACCAGCGGTCAAACTTGCCGCTGACTTTTAAATCTTTTGCCGAGCGTTTGTCTTCGATCCAAGCGCCGCGCAGCTCGCCCTTGCTTTGTTGGCCTAAGACATAGCGATAGTCCGCCAGCGCCTTAAGACCGCGGTTTTGGTAAAACATGGGGGTGAGCGTGAGATCGCTGCTGCGATCAATCGCCCAAAAATAACTCTGTGAAAGCTCGGCGCCCCCGCGCCCGGAATTTCCTAGAGTCGGCACAAGAAAGCCGCTTTGCCGCGCACTTTTTAAAGGCACGATCAAGCTTGGCAAAATCATGACCGGAAATCCGCCGATTCGGAAAACGGGCCGTCTGATGCGGGCATAGCCGCCGATTTCAGCGTCGATCGTCCGTCCGGAAAAACTCCAGCCGGGTGGGCAAGTGTCGCACGAGGTGTAGTTTGCGTTGCTGGCGATGTAACGTGACTCGGTCAATTTTTGGATGACGTCGCCCTCAAAAACGACTTGCCCGGACTGCACGAAGCCGCCGTAAATAAAACCGGTGCTCTGTTTATAATTGAAGACCACTTTGTCGCCTTCAACGTGGACTTTTTCGTTGTAAAGGATGACATGGCCTTCGGCCGTCAATTGCTCTTTGTTGAGGTCAATAACCGCTTTGTCGCAGCTTAAATGCTGGCCCTTGAAAACGACCTGCACATTGCCTTGGAGTTTCACGGTGTGTTTGCTGAGATCGCGATCCATATTGTCGGCGTTGATCAATATGCCGTCGGTGAGCGATTGCGCCCAAGCCGTAAGCGGAGCCGAAATAAGAAGAATCCAGAAACAAAAAAATCGCATCACTTCGTCTTCATGACAAAGACGCCGTCCCAATCCTGATCGGGGGGCGTCGTTATGTAATCTTGGCAGCGTTCCACGTAAACTCTCGAAACTTCATCCTTTGGATTGATGTCGAGGGCTTTTGAAAAACAAGCCAAACTCTCGCTCCACGCTTTCTTATGATAAAGCGTATAGCCTTCTTGAAACCACTTCAACACTTCGGCGACTTGGACGCTCGGGACCTTGTTCTCGGCGATCAACTCGTAAATTTTTACGGGCTGCGCTTTACCCTTCACTCTGACCCAATCGACTTCGCGGCAAATAAAAGTATCTTTGACTTCGTTGTAAGTCATTTCGCTAAGAATAATTCGCGTTCCGTATTGCTTATTGATTCCCTCAAGACGCGAAGCCAGGTTGACTGCATCGCCCATCACCGTATAACTGCGAACCGTTTCGGAGCCCATGTTTCCAGCACTCACATCGCCCGTGTTGATGCCGATGCCTAGGTCGATTGTCGGCAGGCCTTTTCGTTCATACTCCTTCTGCAGCTCAAAGAGTTTCTCGACACTTTGTAGGGCGCAGCGGCAAGCAAGCTTGGCATGATTTTTCAGGCTAATGGGGGCGCCAAAAAACGACATGATCGCGTCGCCCATATATTTATCCAGCGTCCCTTGATTTTTAAAAACGATTTCCGTCATGGGGGTAAGGTAGCTATTGAGCAAATCGGAAAGTGCCTGCGGATCAAGCTTTTCGGAAATTGTGGTGAAGCCGCGCACGTCGGAGAACATGACGGTGAGGTTCACTTTTTTTCCGCCGAGTTGGATATTTTTTGGATCGGCTAAAATTTCTTCGACGATCGCCGGTGAAACGTACTTCTGAAAGGTCTGGCGCAATTCTTTTTTGCCGCGCTCTTCGGTGAAGTAGCGGTAGAAGGTGAGGGAGACGTAGAGCAGCGTGGTCAAAATGATCGGCCAGATGATCGTGACCACAATTCCTTTACCAAATAAAAAATGCTGATCGATGTAGGCCGTGCCGACGATCAAAGCCAGGGTGATCGCCATGCCCCAAAGAGCACCCACATAGGCCAATAGAATACTGAGGACGATTCCGCCGAGGAGCAAAATCAAAGGCATATAAACGGCTTCGTTCGGCAAAGTCCGAAAAAAGTTCTGTTGAATCAGACTGTCAATCGCATTGAGATGAGTTTCGGCTCCCGGATAGTTTTCTTCAAATGGGGTCACCCGTAAATCGAAAATACCGACGGCGCTGGCTCCCACGATAAGGATCTTGTCTTTCAAAAATTCGGCCTTTTTGACTTTGATCTTGGTTTTCTCCCAAGCCTGACGTTCGGGAGAGTAAACGCGCTGTTCGATTTCGGCATCAGGGGAGTCGGTCACAAGATCGGCGAAACTGAAGTATGGGTACATTTGGCTTGGACCGGCGTAGTTCAAAAGCATTCGCCCCTGGCGGTCGAGAGGGACATGGAAAACCGTTTCTCCCGTTTCGTTACTGGTGATCTCCATATCTTGAACTTCTTTTATTTCAGTGGCCGGATTCACATGGAGGCTGGGAGAGGCGTTGTAATTGTAGGCGACTAAAAATGCTTTAAGGGAAAGCGCTGGAAAATAGGTGTTGCCGGTACGGATGAACATGGCCTTGTTGCGGATCGTGCCGTCGCTGTCGAGTTCGGTATTGAAATGTGCGGTGTGCTTCGTGCCTCGGGAAATCGCCGGGATATTCAGGCGCCACATTTCATGCGCGCTGACCGCGTTAGGTTTTGATTTCAGTCGGAAGTCGGCCAGCCATTCGTCATAGCTTGCAAAGGGGAATTCCTTGGGATTTTCTTGCGCTAAAATTTGTTCTTTCCAACTTTGATTCAGTTCATCTTTAAAATCGTCGAGGATCGTGTTGCAGGCTTGGTGCAAGTCTTCCAGAATAGTTGCTTCTAAGCGGACCTCATCGCTGCGGTTTTTTATCGCGCCGAATTTTTCGCGCACGACACGCTCTCGTTCGCTGAGCACTTCGGAAAAGAGCGACGTTAAGCCGGATGGAATCGCCGGCAAGTTTGGATCGTTGGCGGAGAGAAGAACTTCTTCTTTATCCCACTGTTTGGCCGCATCGGTGCGCTTGAAAATTAAATCCCGGCAGAATTCGGTTTCCGGCGCCCAATTGGGTGAGCCGGTCGCGGCGAAAGCGCCGGCCACGATGCGGTCGGAATATTTCTCATAAACGGATCCCAGGGCGCGGTCCGCATCCAGCTCTTCTTTGTACGACTGCAAGTTCTTTTCAAGCTCGGGACTTAAATGGCCTTCGAGTTTGGCCTGCTTTTGCACGATTTCAACGGGATTCGCTTGCGGTTCGGGAAAGACCATATCGAAGGCCAAGACCCTCGCGCCATTTTCAAAAGCTTTGCTGATGAGCTTCGCCAAAATATCCCGCGACCACGGCCAGCGTCCGATGGTGTCGACCGCACGCTCGTCCACGGTCAGAAGTGCTAGATTCGGCGAGATGGCGCGGGGCCCGCGAACCTTCAGGCGGAAGTCGATGGATTTTTGGTGTGCCGTATCCAGAACGGAGATAAGGCCTTGTGCGGAACGGTCCGCGGAGAGTTGCGCGGTTTTGTAATAGTCGAGGGATAAGTCGGCGACGATAAGAGTAATTAAAAAACCGACGGCCATTGGGCTGATCAGCCAGGATGCCCAAGTTTTCCAAGATTTCATCATGTTCATGGCTCTTCTAAAGTTGAGTTTTGCCGATCCAGTTAAGATTAACTCATAAGTCTCGACTCTTGGCGAGTGCCCACTTTAGCACCGTTAGCATAGACTAAGAATAGTTGTGCAAAGCGGAAGATGTGAAGGGGTAGTGATGGAAGCTAAATTTGCCGTCCGGGATCAGGTTGTGGTCGTTGAACTTCAGGGCCGCCTGGATTTTGAGAGTTCGGCTCCTTTTCGCCGGACCTGCTTGGAAAAACTGATCCGCGAAAAAGTGGTTTTTGATTTGCGCAATCTTAATTTTGTAGGCTCATTGGGATTGAAAGACTTTGTGAGCACTTTGGATGACTTGGCGCGTGCTTCCCAGCCGGGCATAAAATTTTGTGGAGTCAGCTCTGAATTCCGCAGGCTTTTTGAAGCCAGCGGTTTGTCGGGCCACGAGATTTTTGAAAATCAAGAGGGCGCGATTCAGTCTTTCGTGGCCCGTAACATTTGAATATCGTCGTTTAACGTTTTAGCCTTTTCCGCGGCCTGAAAACGTTCTTTTTCCAACTCTTGCTCAAGCTGATGGATCGACTTGCGCTGCTGATTCAGCGTCAGGCTGATCGATTGATTCAGCTTTTGCAGCGAGCGGTTTTTCTCTTCCAGCGCTTCTATTTCTTTTTGTTTGTGATTCCAAAGCGCTTGCAGCGATTCGACCTGCTCGATCAAGTTTTGTTTTTCCATCCGGAGACTGGGCACTGCCTGGTTCAAGGCGATGATCTCTTGCGCCTGAGTTTCGTTGCGCACCAATGTGTCCTTGACCTGTACGCGCAGCGATTTGGTTTCGCTCTCCAAGCGGTCGATCAGATTTTGCGTCTCTTCGCGGTAGGCGACGAACTGGCGTTGTTCTTGGACGAGTTGATTTTCGGTCTGCACTTTTTCTTGAAACAGGCGGTCGCGCTCTTGTAGTTTGCCGCGCATTCCGTCAATTTCAAGGCGGGCCTGGGAGATTTTGGCTTCGAAACTGTGCGATGCACTTTGAAAAGAAGCCGTGGTGTTGTCGAGTTCTGCGCGCAGCTCATTCGCCAAGCGGGCGCGTTTTTGCAGCGAGCGGCCGGCTTTGCGTAAGCGTGCTTGGTTACGTTCCACCCTCATCAACTGCTTTTGGAAGGATTGCGCCTGCACGAAAAGATCGGAATAAGCTTTTTCCAATTTTTCCGATTTATTTTTAAAGGTGGTGCCTTCTTCATGCAGCTGAAGTGTGCGCGAAGTCGAAATTCTATCTTTCTCACTCACCAGCAGATATTGGTCTTTGATGGTTTCAAAACGCGCGCGCAGAGTGGAGTTTTCGCTCTCCAAAGAATGAATTCGATCTTCGAATTCATTCGCCCGCCGCAACGACATGCTTAAGCGCGCCATCAGATCTTCATTCTGATTGATCAAACTTTCAAGGGTGGAAGATCTTAGGCGCTCCACGGGCAGCTCCGAAAAATCTATTCCTTTGGGCAATTGATTGGGTAGGGCTATTTTCCGCACACTCTCATCGTTTTGTTGCACGATGGGATTGGCGGAGGTGTGGAAAGATCCTTTTTCCATCATGGACTCCTCATGAAGGCCGACCTTGGCCTGCATTTAGTGTCTCAATAAAGGACGACGTTTGTCAAAAATGCGCAAAAATCCATCAAAGGTCTGTAGCGCAAAGCATAAAGCCTCTAGACCTAGGTCAGTTTAGCCGAAACGTTATTTGCTATGAGTCTCGACGCTGCTTCAGCCGTATCACTAACCGAGCATCATCATCTCGCCGAGATGCATGAAAACTTGCGCCGTAAGCTGCAAGAGTCCCAGCGCAAAGACGCCGGCGGGCGGATGAATTCCATTCGCGCCGACGTTTTGGCGATGGTCGTCGGGGAAAACTACGACAACGCGAAGACCGAACTCACCTCATATGTGGATTACAAAACGGCATACCCGGGCTTTCAGGCGCGGGTGGGCCGCTTTGTCCAACATTGCTGTGATCTGATCCAGGCGATCAACACCAAACGCAATTTTCCGGGCTTGGCGTCGCTGTCTTTGGCGAAACAACAGGAAATCCACGAAAAAGTTCTCGAGCACTTTGAAGAGCTAAAACACAATCTGAAACAAATCGAAAAAGTTGAGCGCGAGAACAAACTGACGGACATGCGCTCCACCGTTTGGGTCATGAAAGCCGCTTGCCTAGTGGTTTTTGGAGTGTTCGTGACCGCATTCTTTTTGGATCTGCAAAGCGGGCTGTTCAGCTCAAGCTTTCAGGTGATCAACGTGTTGATGGATGAATCCAGCGGCTGGATCGTCAATTTGATCCGTTTTTAAGCTTTTGATGAACAGCTTGAAGTACGGGCACGAGCTGGCCGCGGTTCAACATCTTTCCATTCGCAAATAACGTCGGCGTGCCAAGGACATTCACCAAAGCACCTTGTTTGGCTTGCGCGCGGATGGCGTCCAGAGTTTCATTTTGCTCCGCGCATCTTTGCAGGGACTCCCAGTTCAGGCCGGTCGGCGTGATGCTCTTTGAGAGAAAAACATCGAGTTCAGGAAGAGTCGCGATCTGGTTAACGTCGTCTTGTTTCTCAAACAACAGATCGTGCATTTCCCAGCCCTTGCCGCCGCCTTCTTTCTCGGCACAATAAACGGTGGCCGCAAGACGGCACGAGATACCCGACTTGCTGTCGATTTTCTCATTGCAGGCGCCGTCCAACGGAAAGGAATAAAATTCGAAGCGCACATCGGGATGGGCGCGTACGAAAGCATGCAGTGTGTAGCTGGCGCGTTTGCAGTGGCCGCAGCGAAAGTCCGCGAACTCGGTCAATGTCATCGAGGCGGCATCACTGGCGGGTCCCATCGTCAAAGACGGCTTGGCCACGAACTCCTGTTTCGGTGAAGCGGCCCATTCGCTGACGGCTTCCCGCACCACGCTGTTCAATTGATCGGTGTCGCCCAAATTGGACATAAAAGCCTTGTGCATCACAAAGGACAAAACCGGGATCGCGATAAGCGCAAAAACAAGACTGCGCGATTGACTCCATAGGACCGGCAAATCGCTTTTTAAACCTTTAAGCAGCGGTTCGCGCAAGGCCCCTTGTAGCCCGAAAAAAGTCACGATGCTCAAAATATAAAGAGCAATGCACACCACGCAATAATTGTGCATGAGGGTGGTCGAGATCAGGGCCATGGTGACCGACGCGAGAACACTGGTTAGCGAAAGCCCGGCCGCCCAACGTTTCATGCGTTCGGGATGATCCGTCCATTCCAACCAGCTGATTAAAATCAGGCAGAGCAAAATGGCGTTGAAGACCACTCCCCACACCGCCAGCGGTATTCCCAGGAAGGCCGAAAAGGCCGAGGCGGAAACCGCGTCGCAATCGAACTTCGCATTCAAGTTGCAAAGCGAGTTGCCCGTGGCAAAACCAAATTTAAGCGGGTAGTAGTGCAAGACCAAATAAAGATGGCCCGCGACCGACAGAAGGCATGAGACTACGGCAAGTTGAATTCGTTTTTTCATCACGAATACTAGCTTGATTTAGGGTCAACCCTTTGTCAACGTAATGGCAAGGATGGCCCACGCACAATGATCAATCAGGATGAGTGGCTGCGAACGCGCAAAAACCTGCTTGACGAGGTCAAAACCCAAGTCCAAGTGCGCTTGGGCCCGTTGCCCCCCGCTTTAAAGCGCTATGCCAAAAGTTTAGAGCAAGAATTTCGGCGTCCTTGGAAGACCTGTTCCGAAAAGGAATTGCGCGGCAAATTAAATAAGGCGCAGGTCATCTTAGGCGGTGATTTTCACGCTTACGCGCAATCGCAGCGAGCCCATGTGCGGGTGTTGCGCGATTTGATTTCGCGTCCCAAAATCATTTTGGCGCTGGAATGCCTGGCGCAAAGTAAGGAGCGGGTGGCTGCCGATTTTTTGGCTGGCCGCATCTCAGAGAGCCGGTTTTTGGAGTTAAGCGAATGGGAAAAGAACTGGGGGTTTCCTTGGGAAAATTACCGGCCGCTGTTTGAGTTGGCCCGTGACCGGGGCTTTGAAGTGCGAGGTCTTAATCACTCGAAGAGTTCGCTGGCTTCGCGCGACCGGTGGTCCGCTCGGCAAATAGTCAAAATCAGCGCGGATGAACCCTCGGCCTTGATCTATGTGGTCATGGGCGAATGGCATATGGCGGCGGCGCATCTGCCCAAGCAATTGCAAAAATATTTCTCGCGCGAAGGGCAGGTTGCCGTTCTTTTTCAGGACGTTGAAAAATTATACTTTAAATTGGCTTCGGTGCGGCGCGAAGCGAAGGCCGATTATCTTAAATCCAGCGGCGGCCGTTATTGCTTGATGGTTTCGCCGCCGTGGATGAAATGGCAAAGCTACCTCATGTATCTTGAGCAGGCCTATGACCGCGATCTTCAGGAAGACTTGGCTATCGACTACTCCGATCATGTCGCCTCATTGGTCGAATTGATTGAGGGGGATCTGAAAATCCAAGTGCCCAAGGCACGCGTGCAAGTGTACTGCCCGAACTCACAAAATTCGCTGGCTAAATTGAAATTAACTTTGCCGAAAAAGCTGTCGCGCGGGCTGGTTTATCATCTCGAGCGCTCGTTGAGCTTTTATATTCCCGAGAAGGAGTGGATGTATCTTTCGCGTGCAACGATCAATCACGCCTCGAGTTTGGCGGGGCAATTCGTGCATGGATCGTTAAGCCATCGCCGCCGCACGCTTTGGGATATGCCTCATGATTTTTTACCGCTCATATGGATCGAAGCGCTTGGATTTTTCTTTAGCAAATGGATCAACCCGAAGCGTAAAGCCGAAACTTTGGAGTCCATTCGTTTGCAGCTTGCCGCCCGGCGTCCGGCCGATGAGGGGCGAAAGGCATTGCTGTTGGCATTGGATCACCGCCTAAGTGAAGTGGTTTGGGTACAGACGGGTCGTTTGCGCCGTCCGCGCTATTCACCGCGCGATTTGCCGGCCTATTTGGAAGCTTCGCGAATCGTGGGCAGCATGCTCGGTGAACGGCTGTTCCAAAAAGTCCGCTCCAGGACTATCAGTTTTGCGCAACTCATGTCTTACTTGAAAGTGAATGTCGAAGGTAAAGACTTCCCGGAATTTTATTGGGATTTAATTCGCGCAATCGAACATGATCAGGCGATATGAAAAAGTGGTTCTTTTATCAGGAGCGCGGCAAAACCGTCGGTCCGCTGACAATCGAAGACATGAAAGCCCGGATTCGCGAAGGGCGCATCCAACTTTTTGATTTGATTCACAGCGAGGGCGAGGACGGCTGGAAGATGGCCATGGAGTTTCCCGATCTGCGCGGTGAATTTAAGAATTCCACAATGCCCACGATGAACGACAGGCCGTGGGTGTGTTTGCGCCGTCGCTCGGAAAAAGCGCTCGACTTCAGCACTTCGGGTCCGTTCACGACCGCGGAGATTCAAAAATCCGTTGCCGCCGGGGAAATCTCTTACAGCGACTACATCTGGAAAGAAGGCTTTAACGAATGGCGACGTATCGGCACCGTCGAAGACTTTAATCGCCGCTTGCAAGAACGTTTGGAAGAAAAAAAGACGGAAAAACTTCCGCCTCTTCCGCTGGATTTGCCCCCGCATCAAATTTTGAAGAATGTGGTGGAGTTCAAGCGTGCACGCCCCATCGAAGAGCCGCCTCCCCCTCCCGAGGTCACCGGCAAAGATCTGACCGCCGAGCCGAAATCTGCCGCGCCGGCAATGCCGAAGATGAAGACTCACGAAATCCCTCCTTTGAAAGACAAAAACCTTCCTTCGGAAGAGGTCACCAACACCAATATCAAGCCGTTTAAAAAACGCTCTCTGCGCTTGCTCGACTGGGGCGTCGTGGCCGTCTTGGTTATTGTTCTTTGCGGTGTCGCCTTGGGTGTGACCCGTTACATGAAACGTACACCCGCCCCAGAGATAGAACCGGAGCCGGTCGCGCAAGCGCCGCAACCGCCTGAAGTGAATCCTCAACCCATGCAAGCGAAACAGGATGAGCGGCCCGAAGGCCTGCCGGATACGCCGCCCACCGAGCTCTTTTTGAGAGCGCAAACTTTGGGCGCCACGCAAGTCAAGATCGAGATCCGCAGCGATTCCGGCCCCAGTTATCCAATTTATGTGCAAATCATCGGATTGCCGGGGCAGGTGACTGAAGGCGCGTCGTTTTACCGCTATTTAAAATTCCAGCCCAGCGGCGATCCTCGTCAACCGATTGATTTGTCGGATGTGAAGCTGCCGCAGGGCCGCTTCATTCTGCGTGCGCAGACCGGAAAGCTAAATAAGGAAGCGCGTATAAATATCGGCGTGAACGAAACGCACTATAAGCAAACGGTCGGGCGCTTGCGAAAAGCTCACTCGGCAGCCATTTGGAAAGAACGCCTGGCCTTATTCAATTTGGCACAGATTCTAGAAAAGCAAGTGACCGAGGCGGCCAGTGGAAAACGCTTCAGCGGCAAAGGGCTTGGCGCCCTAATGGCGGTGAAGCGTTCAAGCGGGGCCAATTACATTTTGTTCGAGGAGTGGTTTGAGCTGCGCGACATTATGCAAACGGCGAAAACCAATGCCTCCATGGCTCTGCTGATGCGCGCGAAACAAGCGCGGGAACGCATTTCGACCTTCTCTGTTTGGAAATGAATATGTTAGAGTCCCGGGATGCTTCAACGATTAAGAGATATTCTCGCTCAACATTATGCTCCCATACTGAATAAGCCCGCTGCGGCTTTAGCGAAAATGTTGGAAAGTCCCAAGCAGGCGGGCCACGGCCATTTGGCGATGCCCGTATTCGCTTGGGCCAAAGAACATCGCAAGGCGCCGCCGATTCTCGCGCAAGAAATTGCGGCACAGCTCTCATTGAACATGCCTGAGGGGTTGAAGAAGATCGAGCCGCTCAGCGGCTTCGTGAATTTTACTTTCGAAAATTCTTTTGTGCAGAAAATGTTGGCCGAGGAAATTCTTGGTCATCCGGGCCAAATCGGCTTTTCAAAAACCGGTATGGGCAAGAAAATGGTTATCGATTTTTCTTCGCCAAATGTCGCTAAGCCGATGCATATCGGGCATCTGCGCGCGACCGTGATCGGGCAAGCCATCGTGAATTTGGCCAAGACCCAAGGCTATGACGTCGTTGGATTGAATCACCTCGGCGATTGGGGAGTGCAATTCGGTAAGCTGGCTTGGGCGTATATGCACTGGGGAAAAGAGTATCCGTTCGACGCGAAACCTTTCGAGTCTCTTTTCAAGCTGTATGTGCGTTTTCATGATGAGGCTGAAAAGAATCCTGAGTTGGAAGTCGAAGGTTCAAAGGTTTTTAAGCGTTTGGAAGACGGTGATCAAGAGATCGCCAAGCTGTGGAAAATGTTTGTCGACATTTCGCTTAAGGATTACCAGCGCATTTGGAATATGCTTGGCGTGAAGCACGATTTAGTGCGCGGCGAGTCCTTTTACAATGAGCGCATGAAGCCGGTTGAAAAAATGCTTGAAGACAAGGGCTTGCTTGAAGAATCGGACGGCGCAATGGTTGTGCGCTTGGATGATGACGGGATGGCGCCTTGCTTGATCCGTAAATCCGACGGCGCGTCACTTTATGCGACTCGCGATTTGGCCAGCGCGATTTACCGGATGGAAGAGCTCAAGGCGGATTTGAATCTTTATGTCGTCGGGGTCGATCAGACTCTGCATTTTCGCCAGGTTTTTAAAGTTTTGGAAAAAATGGGTTATCCGTGGGTCGGGCAGTGTCATCATGTGGCTTTTGGAATGTACCGTTTCAAAGACGCGAAGCTTTCCACGCGTAAGGGCAATACGATTTTCCTCGAAGAGGTTTTGCAAAAAGGGATTGAGATGGTGGCTGAAATCATCGCCAAGAAAAATCCCAATTTGCCGGGCAAAGAAAAAGTCGCCAAGCAAGTCGGTATCGGCGCCATTTTGTTTAACGACTTGGCCAGTGATCGTGTGAAGAACGTCGATTTTGACTGGGACCGTGCCCTGGATTTTGAGGGCGACAGCGGGCCTTATGTTCAATATTGCGGCGTGCGCTGTTTCAGCCTGATACAGAAGTATGGAAAGCCGGTGGCAAAAGAGTTTTTAACAGAACTCGATTCACCGGAAGAGCAGGAATTGTTCCGGGTGCTTTTGAATTTTCAGGATATTTTAAAGACTTCGTTTGAGACCTTTAAGCCGCATACGCTGGCCGGTTATTTGATCGATGTCTGTCACCGTTTCGGGCAGTTCTACAATAAATGTCGAATTATCGGCGAACCCCCTGAAATTGAAAGCTCGCGCATGACTTTGGTCCAGATGGTCCACGCGATTATCGAAGAGGGATTGGGAATCTTGAGTATAGAGCTTCCAGAGGCTATGTAAGCTCCCGTTTCCGCTCAATTTTGCCGCTCAAAATGCCGTAAAGCTAATTAGCGGTATGAAGCTATCCACGTTTCTTTCATTCATTTTGGTTTTAACGATCGGCTGGATGCAATTCTATGCTTCGGTCCGCGAAACTTACAACGGCGTCGGCGAATTGACCGACAAACTGTCTTTGAACCAAAAGAATCTGGAAAAACGCGAAGTCGCGATGGCGCTCGAGCGTGAGCAGTTCTATGAATTCCGCCAAAATATCGCGACCCTCATGCCTGATGTGCTGAAAGAAAAAGGCCAGGGGCTTCAAGGTTATCCTTATCGCAGCCTGGCCAGTACGATCACTAAAACCGAATCCGAAGCGGTCAGAAAGACGATCGCGAAAACGCTTTTTGAGCGCGGCAAAGAGTATTTCCAAAAGAAGGAATACGCGAAGGCCGGCAAGGTTTTTCATCAAGTGATCGAGCGGTTTGGCTTTTCACCTTTCGTACCGGAAAGTTATTTTTTGCTCGCCGAATCGCATTTTCAAGAAAACGAGCTCGAAGAGTGCACGACCACTATTCAGCAGATGGTCGAATTGTTTCCGCAACACGAGTTGACCGGCTTCGCACTGGTGAGATTGGGCCGTATTTACGAGATTCAAAACCGCAACGAAGAAGCCGTCGATATTTACAAGACGGTCTTGCGCTCCTATCCTCAGCGTGACGTCGCCTCTCAAGCTAAGGCTTCTCTAAAAGGCCTCGATCTATGAGAGCCTGGCGCAGGCCTATGTTGTGTGTGATATTTTTTCTTGATGTGCATGTGCGCGCCGCCGATATTCCCAAGGAAAAAGACGCCGGTTGCTGGGGTAAAAGCATCCCCTGTGTGGTGCAGACAAAAAATAACAAGCGTGAACTTCAGGCGGGCGATTTTAAATTGATCCTTGCGGCCAATTCCTTACTTGAACAACGCTCGACAAACTCCATCCAACTGGTGATGGGGGATTTTTACGCCGAAGTGAAAGGCGAATTGAAGTTTAAAACTCCTTATGCGGAAATAAGTTGCGCGAATGAGTGTAAAGGTTTGTTCAGCCGCAAAGCCGAGGAAATTTCAATTAAATCACTAGGTGGGCAATGGGTCGTTAAACGCCTTGGCGACTCGCAGGAGTACGCCCTTCATTCGGGTTTGCGGGTGACGGTTTCAGAAGTCGAAGAAAACGGCATGGCCCACATGGAGTTCCCCCAAGGATTGCCATGGGCGCCGACCGTAAAAGAATGGGCGAAATTTTATTCGGGCGATTATGCGCATTTTAAATCCGAACTTACGGTCTTTCGCGCTGACTGGCAGGTCGCGATCGAGCGGGCGAGTGAAGTCCAATTCGAAACGGCGACCCGATCTATAGCCAGTCACCAAGCCGAAGTGAACAAAGAAAAGGCCCGCAAAATGGCCACCCAGCGCGAAGATCAAGAGCTTCGCCGTTTGTTCCGTGAAAAAACCGGTATCGCGCCCTGACCGAGGGCCAGCCTAGGCCAGTCTTCCGGCGCTAAGACTCCACCGCTAAACGATCTATGTTATTCTTTTAATACCGTTTCTCAGGAGGAGATTCATGTCTTCAGTTGGAAGCTCGGATTCATCGAACCGACAGGACGAAGTCGTTCGCCGCAACCGCGAGCAGGCGCAGTCCGGTGAGAGCGATCTCATTAAAAAGCACAAAACCGAGATGCGCCGGATGAACGAGGCGCATTACGCCGAGATTGAAAACCTAAAGCAGGCGCATTCGAAGCAGATGGAGGAGATGCAAAAGCTCTCCCACGATGCCGTCTCCGAGCGCGATCACAAATACCAACAGGAAGTGGAGGAGCTGCGCGGGATGCACCGCAAAGCCCTGGCACAAACCGCCGATGAAAATTTGCGGCGTGAAGATACATTGCGCAAAGCAAGCACTAGCGACGTGAATCAGTCGAAACAGCGCAATGATTCGCGTTTTGAAAAACTTAGCGAAGATTACAGTACGAAAATCCGCCAGGCCGATAAAATGCGAGAAGACGCGTTGGCGTCCGGCCGCGAAGCTCAACAAAAGGCGATTGCCGAGAATCGCCAGAAACTTGAGAAAGCCTACGAGAAACAACTTAGTTCCGTAAAAGAAGAGCGCAACGAGAAGGTGAACGGATTGCAGAATCAGTACACCGACTACCGCCAAAATGCCGAAGGCCGCTTGAAAAGCCAAGAGCTGCGCCATATGCAGGATCAGCACCGCTCCTCGGACAATCTTCTTCGCAGTGTTCGGCATGAGCGGGAAGCCAGCCAAGACAGCCAGGAGATCTTGCGCGACGGCTTTAAGGATGGGTTGGAAACGATGCGCGATCGTTTCGACAAGTCCATAAAGAACGAGCGCGCGGCGCAAAGCATGGTTGCGGATAATTTGAAGACCAACGCGGTCGATCGCATCGACAATCAGGTGCGCCGCCTGGAGAATGAAAAAGAAGATTTGAAAAACATGAAGGTTCGCGAGCAGCTTCAAAGCAAGCAACAGCGCGATGAAGAGATTAAGCATGTTAAGGAAGCCTACGGCAAGAATATCGACAACTATAAAGAGCAGCGTGACGAGGTTCTTCGTTCAAGCAATGAGCGCAACTCGAAAGACATCGCCAGTGTGCGCGAAGAGATGGGCAAACAGTTGACCGACACCAATCGATTTTACCGCGGCAAGCTGGAAGAAAATAACAAGATCCAGCGCTCGGCATACATAAACGCCAAAGGCGAATATGAAGGCCGGCAGGAGCAAGCTCAGGTCATGGCGAATCAACGTGTAAGAAATGTTTTCGATAAGGCCCAAGAAGAAAAGACGCGTTTAATGCAAATGCAAAGCGAGACTCACATCGCCGCCCAACAAAGCCGGCAAGAAGAGGTGAAGGCGCTTCGCGATCAACTTGATGCCGAGAAAGCCGACGCCATCACCCGTATGCAAGAGCAGATGCGTAAGCAAGAGGTTGCGCACACGGAAAAGCTTGGCTTCATCGTCGGCAAGTATGAAAAGCAGATCACCGGCTTAAAAGATCAAGTCGTAAAAGAGAAGCGCAACGGAGAAGAGAATTTGAAGCGCACGGTAGACGAGCTGCAGCGTGCCCATAAATTGGCCATCGATCAGGTCGAGTTTAAAAATCGCGACCGCATGAGACAAGTGAGCCAGTCGCAAAGCGAAGAGCTTCGCACCGTGAATAAACGCCACGAAGAAAAACTCGACCAGGTGCTTGCCGAAGTGAAGAAGACCTGACTTAAATGATAGATGAGACTGGAGAGTCACATGCTATCCAAGCGTAGGGTTAAAATCGTCGCTACCATCGGCCCCGCAACCAACTCGCGGGAAGGGCTTGAAAAAGCCATACTCTCAGGAATGAATGTCGCGCGCCTGAATTTTTCCCACGGCACGCACGAAATGCATTTACAGGTTATCGAGAACGTTCGCGATCTCGCACGCAAGTGGAATGCGCCCGTTTGTATTTTGCAAGATCTGCAGGGCCCAAAAATCAGATGCGGAAAATTCGACGGCGGCTCGATCATGTTGGAGGACGGGGAGATCGTGACCATCACCGTACGCGATGTGCTCGGGAAAAAAGGACTGATTCCCACGGATATGAAGGCGCTTGCGACCACGGTCGGCGTCGGTCAGCGGATTCTTTTTGACGATGGCTTGATCGACGTAAAGGTTTTGAAAATCGAAGGCACTGAGCTTGAATGCGAAGTGATTTACGGCGGGATTCTTAAAGACCGCAAGGGCATGAACGTGCCTGGAGCGAGTCTGCCCATCGACGCCATGACCGAAAAAGATCTTAAGGATCTGCAATTCGGATTGGCAAACAACGTCGATTACGTCGCTTTAAGCTTTGTTCGCCATGGCAGCGATATCGTTAAGCTTCGTGAACTGGTGAATGAAGTCCGGCCCGCCACTCGCATCATCGCGAAGATCGAAATGCTTGAGGCCTTGGACAATCTAGAAGAAATCATTCAATTGAGCGACGCCGTGATGGTGGCAAGAGGTGATTTGGCGATCGAGACGGGCCAAAGCCAGTTGCCGGCGATCCAAAAGCGTATTATTCGCACGGCCAATCTTTTGAACAAGCCGGTAATTACCGCGACGCAAATGCTCGACAGCATGGTTGAAAACCCGCGGCCCACGCGGGCGGAAATCACCGACGTCGCCAACGCGGTCATCGACGGCTCCGATGCTTTGATGTTGTCGGCGGAAAGTGCGAGCGGCAAATACCCGTTCAAATGCATACGCACGATGCATGAAATTGTTTGCGAAGTCGAAAAAGGAACCGATCTTTATTGGGATATCTCTTTAGAAGAGGAATTTATCGGCGTACCGGACGCCATCGCCGCAAGCGCCGCCTTGACGGCGCTGAAGGTCAACGCCAAGGCGTTGGTGTGCCTGACAACTTCGGGCAAAACGGCGACGCTCATTGCCGGTTCGCGCCCGAAGTGCCCGATCGTGGCGATCACCCATCAAATAGATCCTTTGAACCGCCTTGAATTGGTATGGGGAATTCAGACTTTCAAAATACACCCTTATCAGAGCAGCGAGGAAGCCCTGACTCAAGTCGAGGAATTGCTCCTGAAAATTGGTTTAGTCACCAAGGGCGATAAAGTCGTCATCACGATGGGAACGCCGGTGCGCCAGAACGCCAAGACCAATAATATCCGCGTCTATACAGTGACCCGCGATCGCATTGAAGTGCCTGACGGAGAATTGCCATTGCGCTGCCGCCGCGATATCATGAACTTAACCAAAGGTCTTTAGGTGACCGGAGTAAGTATGAAATATTTGATGTTGATTCTTACGGGCCTTCTCGGTTTTTCATTTTCGGCGATAGCGGTGGGAGTGAACGACGGCGCTTTATATAAAGCGGTGGTCGCCGCCACCGAAGGCATCGACTGCGGAAACTCTCAAAACTGCCTGACTTCAATTTCCAACCTGCAATGCCAATGGCCCAACACGATGCCGGGCAGCCGCTACCAATGCACGTTCTTGAACGGCGACGGCAAGGCTCAAAAGGTGTGGGGCGGAAAAGCTAAGGCCATCATCGAAGCTCTTAAAGGCCAATATGGAATTGATCAAAAATGCGTGACCGGCGTTTGCAAATACACGGCGCCGATTGAAGCTCTTGCCTGTGAGCAAGACGCCGCAGAATCCGGAGCTCGCACCATAAGTCATCGTTGCACGATTAAAAATGCCGCTTTAGGCGAGGCGCACGCTAAGCCGACAACGCCGGCTCTTCAGCAAGAAGTTTCGGGTGAGGGCACCCGCTAGGGCTCTCTGAATCTAACGTCTTCCGGGAACTTTTTTAAGCGTGTAGACGATTTCCCAATACGGCAGAATGCTTTCGACATCGGCGAGTTTGAATTTCATCGTGAGTACATTGCCTTGTTCTGAAGCCTTTTCTTGAACCAAGCCTTTTTCGGCAAGCGGGTCCGCCTCATTCACGTTGAATAAGGTGTTGAGATCTCTCATTGAATTGTTCTGCATGTCGGTCAGACTGACTTTCACGATGCCTTTGTCGTCCGGCGTTTGCTTTTTGCCGTAAAAAACCAAAGCACGCAGAGTGGGCAATTCTTTTTCTTCGATTGTTACGCGCTTCGCCTGATCGGTAAATAAATATTTATTGTACCAATCGGTAAAGTCGGTGAGAACCTTGTGATTCAGGATTGTAATGCGTTTGCGCCCTTCGCCCAAGTCTTCGACCTTCATGATCTGCAGAGCCTGCAGAATTTCCATGAGCTTATCCAGCTTGTTGGTCGGCGCTTGAAAAATCTGAATGCAGTACTCCCGCAGAACCCCATAGGGGATGGTCATGCCGCCTTCGACTTTCTCGCCGCACTTAAATCCGACTAAGCTGATGATCGCGCATAGGCGGGTAACCATATGGGGCGGAAACATCTCTTCGGCTTCGCTGCTGACCGACTCTAAGTTTTTAATCCGGGTGTTGGCGTCGCGCAGTTGCCCGTTAATGGTTTTCACCATCGCCTTCAGCCACTCGGGGAAAGTTTTAAATTGGGCGTGCAGGGAAGTGAAAGGCAATGCAATGACTTCGGCGTCGGCCATCGCTTTAGCGCCGGCGCTGCGCGGTTTGTTGTCGAAGAACGCCATCTCGCCCAGCATTTCGCCGCCTGCTTTTTCAGCAAGGATAATTTCACCGCTGCCTTTGGCTTTAGTGATGGCAATTCGACCCGCCTTGATCACATACATGGCGTCGCTAGGATCACCTTCGCGAAAAAGGATTTCGCCTTTGTTCAGTTTTCTAACGCCGCCTGCGGCCATAGATGTCCTTCACGGTGCTGATCAAGTGTCTCTACATTATGACCGGAAAATGCCGCTCCGCTCAACAAACGCATGGGCGGGGCCAACGAAGGTCTAGGTGATCCGCTATCTCAACTCGATGGAGATGAGCTCTTTTTTACAGCACCATTTCCCTTACATCGGGATCCACTTTCAAATTTGCATCGGTGGCGCTGCGAACGTCATCGACCGAAATGCCGGGCGCGAGCTCTCTCAAGATAAATTCATTTTTTCCTAAATCCAAAACGGCCATATCGGTGACCACGCGTTGAATGCAGGCCTCGCCCGTCAGTGGTAAAGTGCATTTCTTTAAGATCTTTGAGGTGCCGGACTTATCCCGGTGTTGCATGGCCACGATAAGGCGTTTTGCGCCTGCGACTAGATCCATCGCGCCGCCCATGCCTTTAATAAGTTTCCCCGGCACCATCCAGTTGGCGATATCGCCGTGTTGATCGACTTCCATCGCGCCCAAGACGGAAAGATCGACGTGGCCTCCGCGAATCATCGCGAAGCTATCGGCCGAGCTAAAGAAGCTTGCGCCTTTGACGGTGGTGACGGTTTGTTTGCCGGCGTTGATGAGGTCGGCATCGACATTTTCTTTGGTGGGAAAAGCGCCCATGCCCAGTAATCCATTTTCACTTTGCAGCATGACGAACATGCCCGGAGGAATGTGATTTGCCACCAAGGTCGGAATACCGATCCCTAAGTTCACAACGTAACCATCGCGCACTTCTTGTGCGATTCGTTTAGCTAACTGATTGCGGTCTAAAAGAGCCACGGTGAAATTCCTTGCTTAAGATGGGGACAAAGTTAAATTTTCGATGCGCTTTTCGAATTTCGCTTGATAAATGCGCTGGACAAAGGCGCCACTCAAATGAATTTCATCAGGATCAAGTTCGCCGATCTCAACGATCTCTTCGACTTCCACCACCGTAATTTTACCTGCGGTTGCGACATTGGGATTAAAATTTCGCGAGGTCTTGCGAAACATAAGATTTCCGAATTTATCGGCCTTCCATGCTTTCACAAAAGCAAAGTCGCCGACGATGGAATGTTCAAGAACATATTTGCGGCCATTGATCTCGCGCACTTCCTTGCCTTCGGCGACTTTGGTGCCCACGCCGGTGGGCGTGAAGAAGGCCGGGATGCCGGCACCGCCGGCGCGCATCTTTTCAGCCAATGTTCCTTGCGGGGTGAATTCGATTTCCAACTCGCCCGCGAGGTAGAGTTTTTCAAACAAAGCGTTTTCGCCGACATAACTTGAGATCATTTTTTTAATTTGGCGGTTTTCTAAAAGGAGGCCAAGGCCGAAGCCGTCAACGCCGGCATTGTTGGAAACGCAGGTCAAACCCTTAATTCCGCTCTTGGAAAGAGCCAAAATTGAATTTTCAGGCAAGCCGCAGAGTCCGAAGCCGCCGAAGCAAAGCAGCATCCCATCCTTCACGCCTTCAATCGCGGCTTGGGCATTGGGATAAACTTTATTCATACGCGCTCCACGATCATGGCGACGCCTTCGCCTCCGCCGACGCATAAGGTGACAAGGCCGTAGCGCTTTTGACGTTGGATCAAAGAGTGTACCAGCGTGGTCAACAGGCGTGCGCCGCTTGCGCCGATCGGGTGGCCCAAAGCCACCGCGCCGCCGTTCACGTTCACTTTTTCAAACGGAATATTCAATTCCTTCATGGTCACCATCGAGACCACGCTGAAGGCTTCGTTGATTTCAAAAAGATCGATGTCTCCGACCTTAAGCCCGGCCATCTCGGTTGCGCGTTTGATCGCGGTGATCGGCGCGGTTGTAAACCATTTTGGCTCATGCGCAAAGCTCATGTATGAAACGATACGTGCGAGGGGCTTGGCGCCTTTGGCTTGCGCGCCTTTTTCACTGGCGATGACCAAGGCCGCGGCACCATCGTTGATTTTCGAAGCGTTGGCCGCTGTGATCGTCCCATCCTTGTCGAAGGCCGGTCTCAGCTCGGGAATTTTTTCGAACCGCGCTTTGCCGGGTTCTTCGTCGGTGTCGAATTTCTGCGCACCGCCTTTGGCTGCGACCTCGACGGCGATGATTTCATTCTTGAATAGTCCGTCTTTAATTGCGGTCTGCGCGCGCTTGTAGCTCTCAATCGCGTACTCGTCTTGCTGGGCGCGGGTGAATTGATGTTCCTTCACGCATAATTCGGCGGCATTTCCCATATGGAAATTGGAATAGGGATCCCACAAACCGTCTTTCACCATGGAATCCGTCATGACCACATTCCCCATGCGGTAGCCGGTACGCGAGTTTTCCATCAGGTGCGGCGCCAAGGTCATGTTCTCTTGCCCGCCGGCGACCACGAAGTCGGCGTGTCCAAGGCGCACGCTATCTGCGGCCAGCATCACGGCTTTCAATCCTGAGCCGCAAACCTTATTAACGGTCATACATGGAACCGAAACGGGGAGTCCTGCGAAAATGGCGGCTTGGCGTGCCGGCGCTTGGCCAACGCCTGCGGTCAGCACCTGTCCCATATTGCATTCTTGAATATCTTCTGGGGAAAGGTGAGCGTCCTTTAGTGCAGCTTGGATCGCGGTCGCACCCAAGCGCGGAGCGGGCACGTTTGCGAAAATTCCTTGAAAGCTGCCAATAGCCGTACGTCGGGCACTTAAGATCAGGGCGCGGGGGGATGACATAAGAATCCTCTCTGGAGATTGAAGGGCGATTTTGGAAATCGCCTCCGAAGATTAAAGGGCGATTTTGGAAATCGCCTCCGCGGTTGTCAAGGCAGCAATGTGTCATGCTACACTGATTATATGGGGATTTCTGCCGTCTTAATTTTTGTGTTCTCGTTTTCCGCGTGGGCGGACAAATTCGCCTATCCGCCGCAAAAAATTTCAGCCGCCGGTATCCATCAAATCAAAATCTCGGGCGTTAAGGGCCATTTGATTTTGCGCGAGAAGGCGACGAAATTTTATCGCATTCGCGTTATGCACTCAAAAGCGAAGCAATTCGAAGACTGGAATCTTTCGATGGACCGCGTTCACGACGCCTTGGTGCTCGAAGTTTTCAACGTGGCTTACGGTCCGCAGTGGCGAAAACTTGTGCGCCAGGAACTCTGGCCCGAATTTGATATCGAAATTGAGGGGCCGTCGGTGCCGGTGCTGGCCGGCTGGCGTGAAGGCCGGGTCGATATTTCCGGCTGGCGCAAGGCGATCGAGCTTTCCTTTCTCAAGGGCCGCGTGAGCAGTGAACACACGTCGGGGACTTTGAAGCTGGAAACAGTCGATGCGAACGTCGCAATTAAAGATCATCAGGGCGCGCTCGATTTGCGTGGCGAAAAAGGCAACGTTGAGCTTCAGCGGGTCAAGGGTCGCGCCAAAATCGCATGGCTTGACGGTGACTTGAAGGGGGAGAATTTAAAGGGCGAATACAATATTGAGTGGCAAAGCGGATCCGCGGGCCTCAAAGAAGTGAATGCCAAAGTTAAAGCTAAAAGTTCAGGAGCCGACTGGAAGTTGAGTGCACGTGCACCCAGTGAAGTTGAAATTTCCACGGATAAAGGAGCGGTCGATATAAAGTGGTTGGGCCGCGGTGGCGTTAAATTATTTTTGTCCTCCATTTCAGGCAAAATCAAGGCTCCGAAAGCTTATCAAGTCGAGTCTCGCGATGGCGGGGCGGTGGTCGAAGCCTCGCGAGTTGGAAAGCCCAAAGGTGAGGCATTTGTGCGCACTCGATCGGGTGCGATTTCCTGGCAATTCCCTTGACCCTAACGGTAAAATCCTTCAACTTCGTCCATCATGGCAAAAAAGAACGCTAAGTCTCCAAAAGATAAGAAGAAGTCGGCGCTTAAGAAGCCGGCTAAGCCTGCGGTCAAAAAGGCCGCCAAGCCTGCAAAAAAGGCCGCGCCCGTAAAAAAAGCCGCGCCTAAGAAGGTGGCCGCCAAGCCTGCGCCGAAAGCGGCAAAAAAGGTCGCGGCACCGGTCAAAAAGAGCGAGCCCAAAAAGCCCACGACCAAGCCGGCCGTTGAAGCCAAAAAGAAGGCGCTACCGGTTAAGCCGGAAAAGATTGCCAAAGGCAAAGGCCGTGTTGCCGAGGTTGAAGAAGTTCCCGAAATCGAAGCTCCCGGTGAAGATGAGGAAGAAGAAATTGTCCTTACCGACGCCGAAGGCCGTCGTTATTGCCGCGTGAAAGATTGCGATCAGCTGTCCAGTGTTGATGGCTACTGCCGATATCACTATTTGTTATTTTGGAAGAAGATCCAAATCCGTAAAAAAATTCTGACCGAAGGAAAACTCGAGCGTTACGTCGAGGAGCTCACCGCGCGCTATCCCGATAAATTCCTCGAAATTTTGCGTAAAGATCTGCGTTCCGAAAAGGATTTCCAAGGCGCTATTCAAGAGCTCGAAATCGATGAGTCGGCCGTGGATAATGAATTCGAAGATGAAGCGCAAACCTACATCGACGAAGTCCGCGGCGATGTGGCTCCCGCCCGCGAAGAAGAAGATTTCTAGATATAACCCGAGTGCAGTCCGGCACTCGGTGGTTTGATTTTAATTGAGTCATATGACGCAGCGCTTATTCGCTCAGGCTAAACGGTGCGTCAATGCTTCTTCCGTGGGGGAATCGACGAAGGCTCTTCGTCCTCGTCGTCCGTATCAAGGCCCAATCCGGCCTTCACCATCTCGGCGTCGATCTCTTCATCCCATTCACCTTGCGCGAGATCATTCTTGGCGAGGCCCAATAAACGATCCGCCTCACTTTCGAGTTCGCTATTTACGGTGGTGTATTGGATATGGATCTTGCGCCCTTCAAAATCGATCTCCTGCCATAGGCGGGGGAAATCCTCATCGCTTTCCGCGCTAAAAAGTTGGTCAAACAGGGAGGCTCCCGCATCGACCGCGAAGTTGAGGATTTTAAGAACTTGGTCCTTGTCTTTTTTATAGCCGACCGACACATCCCAACTGCGTTGCTTGAGCGTACCCGGAGTGCGGTAACCCACGCGGATCACAATTTCTTCAGGGTATATGCGCCCATCCACTTCGACTTGGCCTTTGCCTATTTGCAGGGCGAAATTCTCTTTCAGCGCCGCACGGATTTGACTTAAGAAATCTTTCGGAAGCGAAGTCCATTTTTTCGAAGTTTTAAGCCTAGGTTCCACACGCGTTCCCTCAAGTAAAAATTTGACCTATCAGTTTAGATAGCACTATATAGATGAAATCTCGTAGCCAGTATAGGAGTTCATGCAAACCGCAGGTCTGACTTCCACTTTTTCCCTCTCCCAAATCGGTCAGGGCGATGGTGTGTACATTTCCACCTACGGTTGCCAGATGAACGAGAACGACTCCGAACGCATGATGAGCCTTTTGGAGATGATGGACTTTCGCGCCGTCACCACGCCCGAGCAAGCCGACTTGATTATCATCAATTCCTGTTCGATCCGCGAAAAACCGGTGCACAAAGTTCACTCCGAAGTGGGCCGCTACCGTAAGCTTAAGGACGCCAATCCGAAATTAAAAATCGGTGTCGCGGGTTGCGTGGCCCAGCAAGAAAAAGACAATTTGCGCAAAGACATTCCGTTGATCGATTTTGTGCTTGGCACCGATGCGATCGATCAATTGCCGGAAGTCATCGTCCGCGTTCGCCAAAACCAAAAGGTCGTGCAGGCCCGTTTCGAACATCAACAGCCTTATCACATCGAAACCATGATTCGTAATCCGGGTGTCAGCACCTTCGTCAACATCACTAAGGGCTGCGACAACTTCTGCACCTTTTGCGTGGTGCCGTTCACTCGCGGCCGCGAGCGTTCCCGTCCTCTCGCGCATTTAATTTCCGATGTGAATAAATTGACCGAACGGGGAGTGAAAGAAATCACTTTGCTCGGCCAAAATGTGAATTCTTACTCGAGTGAGTGCGGCACCAACTTCGCGCAACTGCTTAAAAAGCTGGCTCTAGAAACCAACATCGAACGCATCCGCTACACCACCAGCCATCCTAAGGACTTTAATGAAGAGCTTATGGACGTTATGGCCCTTCATCAAAATAAGATCATGGATTACATCCATCTTCCGGTTCAAAGCGGCAACAGTGAAGTGCTCGCGCGCATGAACCGCGGCTACACGCGTGAAGAGTATCTGGACCGGGTGAAAATGATTTTTTCAAAAATGCCCAATGTCGTTTTAAGTACCGACATCATTACGGGATTCCCCGGAGAAACCGACGCGCAGTTCGAAGACACCATGTCGCTGATCGAAGAAGTACCGTACGAAAACATCTTCGCTTTCAATTATAGCCCGCGCCCCTTCACCAAGGCCGCGAAGTTCAGCGACCAAGTGCCGCTTGAAGTGAAAAGTGCCCGCTTAAGCCGCCTTATGGACCGCCATAAAGAGATCTCCTTTAAGCTTGTGGAAAAGTATCAGGGAAAAGTTTTAAAAGTATTGGTTGAGAAGCATTATGACGAATCCGGTATATTGCAGGGCCGCTCCACGCAAAATAAGTTCGTGCACTTCGAGGGCTCTAAAGATTTAATCGGTCGAACCATCGATGTGAAGATCCATGAATCCCTCCCCATGAAACTGAAAGGGACAATGCTGCAATGAAAAAAGTGATCGGTGCCCAGCTAAAGCCCAAAACCAACGAGATCGAACTTGAAGCTTTCGGTTTGACGACCGGAATGGACGGGGCGCGTCCCGTAATGCTCTTTCGTGAAAAGGGCGGCGAGGCCGTTTTGCCTGTTTGGCTTTCACCGCTGGATGCCGGCATCGCGCTGACCCAGCATCAGCCGCAAGCTTTTATGCTTTCACCGCACGATGTGCCGCTAACGGTGATGACCAAGCTTGGCTTAAAATTGGACGTTTGCCATTTTCGCGAAGTGCGCGGCAATCATCAATACGTGGAATTGTTTTTCAGCGGTTCAAAGAAATTGAAAACTTTGAAAGCGCGCGCGGATCACGCGATTTCATTTTGCCTGCAAGCCAAAGTGAAATTTTATTGCACGAGGCAATACCTTGAAGAATGCCGGCAGGTGAACGCCGAGATCACACAAAAGCCCCCGGGGGCGAGGCTGGCCGATCTTAAGCGTAATCGGCAGCAGTATATGAACTAAGTGGAGAGAGACGGCCTATGATACTTCCAGTGCGCGGTAAAGCTCCTGAAATCGGCGAGGGAAGTTTTGTCGCGCCAAGCAGCGATCTGATCGGCGACGTGAAGATCGGCAAAGGCTGCTCGATCTGGTTCAACACCACTTTGCGCGGCGACGTTATGCCGATCACAATCGGCGACGAAACCAACATCCAAGACAACACAGTCATTCACGGCACCTACAATAAGTGCGGGGCCGTTATCGGAAACCGCGTAACCGTTGGGCATTCCGTGGTGTTGCACGGCTGTAAGATCGGGGATCTTTGCCTGATCGGCATGGGCTCGATCATTATGGATCAAGCCGAAATTCCCTCACGTTCGATCGTCGCTGCGGGCTCGCTGGTGACGGAAGACTCTAAGTTCCCTGAAGGGCATTTGATTTTAGGAAGACCCGCAAAAGCGGTGAGGCCTTTAAATGAAAAGGAACTCGCGTTCCTTCCGCAATCGGCTAAAAACTATATTGAATACAAAGCTTGGTACACTTAAGGAGATGAACATGGAAGACACGCAAATACCATTGGCCTACACCTTCGATGATATTCTCTTGATCCCGCAATACTCGGAAGTGGTGCCGACGGAAGTTTCGGCCGAGAGTTTTTTCGCCCGCGACATCAAATTGAAAATGCCGATCTTGTCGGCCGCGATGGACACGGTCACCGAACATAAAGTGGCGCAGATTATGGCGCAAATGGGCGGCCTCGGGATCATTCACAAGAATTTGGATATCGAAGCGCAGGCCTTCGAAGTGGAGCGGGTTAAAAAATATGAAAGTGGAATGATTTTAGAGCCGATCACGCTTTCTCCGGAACATAAGGTTTCCGATGCGCTCGATTTGATGCGCAAGTATTCAATCAGTGGAGTTCCGATCACCACCAAAGGTAAGCTTGTCGGCATTCTCACCAATCGCGATTTACGTTTTGAAACGAACGTCAGTCAGCCGATCGGCAATGCGATGACTCAACAAGAAAAGCTGGTCACGGCACCCGTCGGAACGACATTACAGCAGGCTAAAATTATTTTGCAAAAACATCGTATCGAAAAACTTCCGGTGGTCGATGCGCAAGGGATGCTCAAAGGCCTTATCACGATCAAAGATATCGAGAAGGCGCAAACCTTCCCGCAAGCCACAAAAGATAAGCACGGACGTCTGTTGGTCGGTGCGGCGGTCGGCGTGGACTCAACCTCCAAGCAGCGGGCCGCGGCGTTGGCTGCGGCCGGAGTCGATGTTCTTTGCGTGGACACCGCTCACGGGCATTCGAAAAACGTCATGGAAATGGTGTCTTGGGTTTCGAAGCAGTTTAAAGACGTGGTGGTCATCGCCGGCAATGTGGTGACGGCCGACGGTGCCTCGCAGTTGTTCGATGCGGGCTGTGATGTGGTCAAAGTCGGAGTCGGCCCGGGCAGCATTTGCACGACGCGCATTGTTTCAGGCGTCGGCATGCCGCAACTGTCGGCGGTTATTGAATGCGCTAAGGCCGCACGCAAAAAAGGAAAGACGATTATCGCCGACGGCGGGATTAAATTCTCGGGCGATATCGCTAAGGCATTGGCGCTTGGAGCGAATGCCGTGATGATCGGAAATCTCTTGGCCGGCGCGGACGAGAGTCCGGGCGAAACGATTTTGTATCAAGGCCGTACTTATAAAGTTTATCGTGGAATGGGTTCGTTGGGCGCCATGCAAAAGGGTTCCAAAGACCGGTACGGACAAGCCGAAGTCAGCGATCACGACAAGCTGGTGCCCGAGGGTATCGAAGGACGCGTTCCTTACCGTGGCTCGGCACGCGCCATTCTTCATCAGTTGGTGGGTGGGCTTCGTAGCGGCATGGGCTACGTCGGCGCGACCAATATCGAAGAACTGCAGAAACGCGCGAAGTTCGTGCGGGTTTCGCCGCAGGGCTTGCGCGAATCGCATGTGCACGACGTCAGCATCACTAAAGAGGCGCCGAACTACCGTCTGGAATAGTTCTGATTTCAAAATGAAAATAGAGAGCGTCAGGGGTCGGTTGCAATTGAAGGTCCCCGGCTCCGCTCGTCCATAAGGTCTCGCCGGCCGCGACTTGATCGTCATTTGCCGTGAAGTGGCCTCTCGCGCAGAAAAATAAATTTTCATGGTGCAGGCGGAATAGCCGCGACCCGGTGTGAACCTTCAATTGTGCCGCGATTTTTGCGCGGTCAAAAATTAAACCTAGATCGACAATTTTAGGGCCGAGAGGGGCGCATTCGATGGGCTCTTCACCGGCAAACATTTTGGGCCTGTTCACAGGTAGCCGCTCGCCGTTCAGTGCCAGGCCCTCGCCTTGCCAAACAACCAGCAGGCGGTCATAGCCGGGGAACAGCGAAAACGGATTCACAGAATGGATGGTCGCCGAGCTTAAGCGCCAGAGGAATTTGTCGTTAGGGAAATTCGCATTTAAAGGTGAAATCGCGATCTCCTTGGTCTCGCCTTGGCCGTTTTTCCACGGCTGGCTTCGGTAATCGGATGATTTGAGGTGGAAAAGGGGTTTCACATTTAAAGGGTGTCTGAACGGCAGTGGCTTGTAAAGTGCGGGAAATATGATCTCGATTCACCGTCAGTGCCGAAGGAGAATTGCCCAAATGCGGCTTTAGGGGGCCGCTCTTAAGTACCCTAGTTCTCTCCAGATCGCATAATTTACATCTCACGATGGCCCGTCACGTGCTCTATCCCTCGTAACCAAAAATTGCGATTCGTGGAGCGCCTATATGAAGTCGTTAATCGTAGCCTCTATATTTATGGTCGGCCTTTGCCATGCTCATGCTCATGCCCAGGAACAGACGGAAGTGAACCGTCTTCAAGCCCAGTGCGGTAACGATATCCTTTGTTATTTCAGCAAAGAGGAAGTGGTTCAGGCCTTGGGCGATAATGCCAAAGAGCTCGCACAAAGCGGAATATTGGAAATCACCGCGGATCCCTTCGGCGATGAAGATGAAGCGGCTTTTTCTGAAGAGACGCAAAGCCCTTTATTGATCACTGATTTTTCAGCAAGCAGGCGCCAGGTGAAAAAAACCGGCAAGCATGCAAGCAAATCGGGCGGCGTAAACACCGGCACTTCGGCCCACACCGGTGCTCCGATCTGGGGCTCGTTCATTAGCAATTTCCGCAAATGCGCACCGGGCTGCGTTCCCGCCAATATCGGAACCTACGGCGCACGCAACAATTCGTCGCCGACCGCGGGCCGTGGAAACTACACCTGTCATGCCACCGGCCAAGCCGTTGATGTCGGAGCGATCGTTTGCGGCGGCACCGCCTATCGTGCGATCAGCGAGATCAGTCATGCCGGGAAATTCACCAAGTTCGTGGGCTGCATGAAAGGCAAAATGAAAGTGCTCTGGCATAAAGGGATGAGGATGGGCATCACCCGCGGGCATTACGATCATGTGCATTTGAGCAACGGCTGCACGGCGGCCGACGGCAACCGTTGGATATAAAGGGACGATCGTGAAAAACATAAATTCAATTTTAATCGGCCTGACTCTGTTTGCTTCGGCGGGCGGAGTGCAGGCAAAAGAGTACAAACAAGATTTGCCCGCGAGCTTTTATAGTTCGATGAGCGAAGAGGACCTGGCTCGAGTGGAGGCATATTGTGGGGACAATTTGGCTTGCTACTTCACCAAAGAGGAAGTGGCGCAGGCCTTCGGCGGCGGCAAGATGTCGATCGAAGCGGGCCTTTTTGATTTGATGAAGATGGAGAATTCTGAAAAATACGCGGAGGAAGACGAAAACGTATTTAAGGAAGTTCAGAAGGCCGAAGTGCGTAGCGAGATGCGCAAAGAATATAGCGAGAAACAACAAGATAAGAAAAAAGAGAAAAAAGTAAAAAAAGAATCCAGCGTGCTGAAGATGACGGGCATTCGCGCTTCAGGTTATCCGATCTATGCCTCATTCGTGGCGAAGTTTCGCCAATGCGCGAGCGGCTGTTTCCCCCATGTCGTGTCGGTTAACCGTCCAGGTGCTCACTCCTGCCACAACGGCGGAAAAGCGATTGATGTCGGGGCGATCGTTTGCGGAGGAGTCAAGCACGATGCGTTTGCGGAGGCTTGGAAGCCCGGCCGTTTCACTCAGTTCGTCGGCTGCATGAAGCGCAAAATGAAGACTCTGTTTCATAACGACGATTACTCACCTGCGACCAAAACTTCCGGCCACTGGGATCACGCGCACTTCAGTAACGGCTGCGTACTCGCCGGCGGACATCGTTACTACTAAAGGAATTTCTTATGTTGAAGCTGAATGGAATCTTGGCCGGCGCTTTACTTTCCGTGAGTGCTCATGCCGCGATCACTCAACCCAAGCCGATCGTTGTCAAAGTCGAGATGTCATTTAGCTTCGATGTCCGCGCGGATCAGGCTGGCAAAGAAATCAGCAGTTACGACTGCACTGGATATAAGGCGGCTAAAGGTAAAGTGAGAATTGAAGGTCAAGCTTTTAAGGCTGTAACGATCGAGAAAAAGCCGGTTGAGTTTGTGGCCGGCGGCACCTCCATCACTTTGAATGCAGGCCATTCAGCTTCGGCGGTGGGTATCGTTGATGCCGGCGAGCTAAATGACAATTTGACCTATGTCAAAACCGCGACGGGTTTCAAGATCTTGGGTGCGGGCTTTCAGAATACTTTCGATGTGATTATGGCCAGTCAAAAAAGTCTCGGACGTTCGACAAACCTCTTGAGCACTCTTTTTCCGAACGCCAACGAAAACGAGCTGAAGGTCTCATCGACGAGCATGCAAATCGTCGGCGACTTGGATTGCGTGAAGTCGGTCAAGAAAAACCGGCTGACTTGCACCATCAACTTTGTGCGCAAAGAAGACGGCCAAGTTTTAGTTAACGAGGCCACCACCGCGACTTTCAATAAATCCATCGAATTGCTTAGGCGAGCTCAATAACACCCGGTGTTACATAACAATTTGAACGCCTAAATTGGACAATTTCAGAGTCCTTTCGTACAGTCGTTCGACATGGTACAAAACGGCGTCGTCATTCTTGATTTTGGCTCACAATACACACAGTTAATTGCGCGCAGATGTCGTGAACTCGGTGTCTATTCCGAGCTCATGCTTTTTGATACTTCAATTGAAGAGATCAAGAAAAGAAAGCCGGTGGCAATCATCTTAAGCGGCGGGCCGAACTCCGTTGATGACCCTGAAGCTCCTTTGCGCGAAATCCAAGAACTTTTGGATATCGCACCGGTCCTGGGGATTTGCTACGGCATGCAGTTGCTGGCGCACAAGCTTGGCGGAAAAGTCGGGCGCGCCAGCAAACGTGAATACGGTTTTAACCAAGTGTCGTGGAGCGAGAAGCTAGGTCCCTGGCCGCAAGACCAAAAGGTGTGGATGAGTCACGGCGATGTGATCAGCGCGGCGCCTAAAGGTGCCAGGATCGTCGGCAAATCCAATAGCGATCATCCGGCCGCGATGGTCGGCGCAAACTTTTGGGCCGTGCAGTTTCACCCGGAAGTCGCGCACACCGAAGGCGGCACCGATTTTATCAAGAGCTTCTTGTTTGATTTCTGTAAAGCCAAAGTGAATTGGAATGCCAGCACGATCGCCGATCACTTGCTTCATGATATCAAAACCCGGGTGGGCCCAACCGAGCGCGTCCTTTGCGCCTTAAGCGGAGGAGTCGACTCGACGGTGGTGGCGACTCTTTTAACCAAGGCTTTGGGGCGCGAGCGCGTGAAGTGCGTTTTTGTCGATACGGGTCTGTTGCGCAAAAATGAATTTCAAAATGTGCAGGCGCTTTACAAAGAATTGAATCTCGATGTCTTGGGTTTCGATGCCAGCAAAGAATTTATGGCGAAGCTTAAAGATGTTGAAGATCCTGAAGCCAAGCGCAAGATTATCGGCGCCGAATTTATTCATGCTTTCAAGCGTGCGTTCGCGCAAGTCGGTGAGTGCACGTGGCTGGCTCAGGGTACTTTATATCCTGACGTCATTGAATCGGTCAGCCTGCGCGGCACTTCGGTCACCATCAAGTCCCACCATAACGTCGGCGGCCTGCCGAAGGATCTGGGCCTTAAATTGATCGAACCGCTGCGTGAGTTATTTAAAGACGAGGTTCGAAAAATCGGCGCCGATCTTGGCATTCCCGCTAAATTTTTATGGCGCCATCCCTTTCCGGGGCCCGGCCTCGCCATTCGCATCATGGGGGCGGTGAGTGAGCCGGATCTGGCGATTCTTAGGGAAGTCGACGCCATCTATATTGGCGAGCTTGAAAAGCACGGCCTCTACGAAAAAATCTGGCAAGCCTTCTGCGTTCTTCTGCCGGTTAAAACGGTGGGGGTCCAAGGCGATAACCGCACCTACGATAAGGTCGTGGCTTTACGCGCCGTCACGTCCAGCGATGGAATGACCGCCGATTGGTATCCGTTTGATGCTCAATTTATGGCTCATGTTTCCAATCGCATCACCAATGAAGTCAGGGGAGTCAACCGCGTGGTCTACGATGTCACGTCCAAGCCTCCCGGCACCATTGAGTGGGAGTAAAGTTTAAAAATGTCATTTAATCATCTGCACGTGCATTCCCAATACTCTTTGCTCGAGGCCACTTCACGCGCTAAGGCGATCGCCAAGAAGGCTGCGGAGTACGGCATGCCTGCGGTGGCGTTGACCGATTACGGCAATATGTTCGGCGCGATCGAATTTTTCTTTGCGTGCAAAGAGTATAATGTAAAGCCGATTGTCGGCCTGGAAGTGTTTATCGCACCGAAGTCCCGCTTGGTGAAAGGCGAGGACAAAGAGGCCGCCTCGCAACCCTCGCGCCGGCTTGTTTTGTTGGCGCAAGATTACACCGGCTACCAGACCTTGTGCCGTCTTTCGACGACCGGTTACCAAGAGGGTTTTTACTACCGCCCGCGCGTCGATTACGAAACTCTTGCGAAGTATAACCAAAACATCATCGCCTTAAGCGGCGGAATGATGGGTGAGATCCCCTGGACCTTTTTGAATAAGGGCCCGGAAGCGGCTTTAGAGAAAATCGAGAACTTCAAAAGTATTTACGGCGACCGCTTTTATCTTGAGATGAACCGAACGGGCGTAAAAGCCTGGGATCAAATCAATCCCTTCCTTCAGGAGGCGTCGGAAAAAACCGGCGTCAAGCTGGTCGCAACCAATGATGTTCACTACATGTATAAGGAAGATCAACTCGCTCAGGAAGTATTGATCTGTATCGGCACCAATAAAACTTTGCAGGACGAGCACCGCTTTCGTCTAGGCAGTGATCAGTTTTACTTTAAGAAGCCGGAAGAAATGCAAAGCCTCTTTAGTGATGTGCCCGAGGCTCTTGCGCAGACCTTGGAGATCGCCGAGCGCTGCAACTTAAAGTTTCACTTGAAGGACGATAAGGGCGCGCCCATTTACCTGTTGCCGTCTTATCCCTTAAGCGAGGGCACTTCGATCGACGATGAGATCGCTAGACTCTCTAAAATCGGTTTACAAAGAAGATTCGACGAAGCTGATCGCCGCGGTGAAACCGTTTCCGAAGAAAATCAGGCCAACTACCTGAAACGCCTTGAGTACGAGCTTAAGACGATCGGTCAGATGGGCTTCAACGGTTATTTTCTGATCGTACAAGATTTTATCGGGTGGGCTAAAAATCAGGGCATTCCCGTAGGTCCGGGCCGGGGCTCGGGAGCGGGCTCGCTGGTCGCTTACTCTTTACGCATTACCGATTTAGATCCCATGCCTTACAACCTGATCTTTGAGCGCTTCTTGAATCCTGAGCGGATCAGCATGCCCGACTTCGACATCGATTTTTGCCAAGAGCACCGTGGCCGCGTGATCGATTACGTGACTGAGAAATACGGACGCAATTCCGTCTCTCAAATCATCACCTATGGGCGCTTGCAGGCGCGCGCGGCCGTGCGCGATGTCGGGCGTGTGATGGGTATGACGTTTGCGGACGTGGATGTCGTTTCAAAACTGATTCCTGAAAAGCTCGGCATCAATCTCAAAGAAGCGATCGAGACCGAGCCCAGGCTGCGCGATCTGATGGAGATGGATCCGAAGATCAACACGCTGATGGACCTTGCGCAAAAGATCGAAGGTCTAGTCCGGCACGCTGGAATTCACGCGGCCGGCGTGGTGATCGCCGATGGAAACATCATGGACCACGCTCCCCTTTATCGCGGAGCGGACGGGGAGAACGTCGTCCAGTTCGACATGAAACACGCCGAAAAAATCGGCCTGATCAAGTTCGACTTTCTGGGGCTTAAAACTCTGACTCATATCCAAGAAGCTTTGAATCTGGTCGAGCGCAATCGCGGCAAGAAATATACGGTCCAGGACATCTCGCTTTCCGATCCCGGAATTTACTCCATCATGTGCGAGGGAAATACGGCCGGGATTTTCCAATTCGAGGGTGAGGGGATCACGGATCTCATTCGCAAGTCCAAGCCGAATTGCTTTGAAGACATCGTGGCGATCAACGCGCTCTATCGTCCAGGTCCTATGGATATGATTCCCGATTATTTGGAGCGTAAGTCGGGTGAGAAAAAAGTCGAGTACGCTTTTCCGCAGCTTGAGCCGATCCTTAAAGAAACCTACGGCGTGATCGTGTACCAGGAGCAAGTGCAGCTGGTGGCAGCAAACATCGCCAACTATTCGCTAGGTGAGGCCGACATGCTTCGCCGCGCGATGGGTAAAAAGATCGCCGAAGAGATGGCGCATCAGAAAAAGCGCTTTCTCGACGGTGCCAAGCAAAATCATCATGATCCGCAAAAGGCTGAAGAACTCTTCGATCTTATGGCCGAGTTCGCCAAGTACGGTTTCAATAAATCCCACGCGGCAGCTTACTGCGTGGTCGCGGCGCAAACCGCTTGGCTGAAGAACTATTATCCGGTCGAGTTCTATGCCGCTCTTCTTTCGACGGAGATGAGCGACACCGACAAGATCGTTAAGTACGTTAAGGACGCGCAAAACCACAAAATCGAAATCATCCCTCCGCACGTCAGCCACTCCGAATACAAATTCGCGGCCAAGGGCGAAAAGGTCGTCTTCTCGCTCGGCGCGATCAAAGGGGTCGGCGAGGGCGCGGTGCAATCGATCGTGGAAGCGCGCGACCGTATCGGCGGGCGCTTTGATACGCTGGAGCAGTTCTTTGAAGAAGTCGATCTCAAGAAAGTAAACAAGAAAGCCATCGAAGCTTTGATCAAGGCCGGCGCTTTTGATAACTTCGGTTACAACCGCAATGAGTTGATCAGCGGTTTTCCGAAATTTATCGAACGCGCGGACGGCATCCGCCGCGAAAAGGAAGTCGGCCAAACGTCACTGTTCGATCTTGGCGGCGAAAGTTTGGCTGAAGACAATCGCGTCAAGATGGAGCGCATGGAGCAATGGACGCGCGCGCTCACTCTGGCTTATGAAAAAGAAGTGTTGGGCTTTTATCTGACCGATCATCCGCTGCGCGGGCTTGAAGTGGTCGGTAAAGTTTGGGGCGCCCAACCGATCGGTAATCTTGGCACGGTCGAAAACAAAGCCAAGGTGCATGTGCTTGGTTTGGTCAGCACGATCCGCGAGATCATCACTAAAAAAGGTACGCGTATGGCCTTTGCGCGGCTTGAAGACACTTCGGGCTCTTTGGAGATGATCGTGTTCCCCGACACTTTCGCGCAGTATGAGCGCGTACTGAAATCGGATGCACCGATTTTGGTGAGTGCGGTCGCCGAAAAGGAAGAGGGCGGGATCAAAATCTTCGCTGAGCAACTGCGCTCCGCCGAGGACCTGTTCAAGCAGGTCAAAAGGGTCACGCTTGAAGTGCATCCCGCGAATTTGGACAAAATGGCGCTGTTGCGTCAATGGATCGAGAAAAACCCAGGTGATGCCGCTTTGACCCTACGTCTTCATCTTCCTGAGTTGAAACAACTTGTCGAGCTAGAACTCAAGGATTTCAAGGGTGTGCGCGCTTCCAGTGAAGCGCTTGATGGTCTTATGCGATTAGGCATACCGCTAGGATTCCATTAGATCCGACTTGGGCGAACTGTAGAGCCTAATTAACACCACTTTTTTATGGTACGCGACTTGCTCTATCTCTTTACAGCAGCCGTGATGGTGTCACGACAACACTGGCGGCGGGGAAGATCTTAAAAAAGGGGTGAGGGGATGGAAGCGTTAACAGAAAACGATCAAATTGGTCCGCGCGTAGCAAAGCTCGCAAGCCGCATGAAGGTGAAGCAAACGCGTATTGCTCAGGATTGCGAGATCTCTCGCATCTCGGTCAATCGTTTCTTCCGCGGCCGCAGTGAAATCCGGGCCAGCGACTTGGTCAACGTGCTTAAGGTCTTGGGGATCGACCTTGAGAGCGAAATTCAAAAGCGATTGCAGCCTCCCGGTCCCGGCTACTAATTAACAGCACAAGAGACCGGCGAGTGATGGGCGATGATTTCGTCGCCCGTCTCCATCTTCCGGTTTCGCCTTGCTTCTTCGTCAGTCTCTAATTAAGGCTTCCAAGCCATGAACATAGTTATGACTGGCTCCACGGGTCTGCTTGGGAAAAAACTAAAATCGCGGCTTGAATCCATGGGCCACCGGATCTTAACGATCGGGCGCAAAGATTTTCCCGTCGATTCTGAAAAACTAAAAGATGCGGAAGGCCTGATTCATTTGGCCGGCGAAAATATCGCGGCGAAGCGCTGGACCGCTGCACGTAAAAAAGCTTTACGTGATTCGCGGATCGAGACGGCACGACAGTTGGGCGAGGGATTGAAGTCCGATTTGAAATTCGTGATCAGCGCTTCGGGTATCGGTATTTACGGCGATCGCGGCGGCGAATTGCTCAGCGAAAATTCGTCGCCGGGCGAGGGCTTCTTAAGCCAGCTCTGCCGCGATTGGGAAGCAGCTGCCGATCTTATTCCCGCAAATAGACACGTGAAGCTGCGGCTTGGAGTGGTGATGAGCGCCGAGGGCGGCTTTTTTACCGAGGTCGCGCCAATATTCAAGCGTATTGGGGCAAGCCGCTTAGGTTCAGGCAAGCAATGGTTCAGTTGGGTTCATATTGACGACGCAATCGAGGTCTTCCTGAGTGCGGTCAATTCGGAGCAAATGGCAGGCGTCTATAACGTGACCTCGCCTGAGCCCGTAACCAATCGGGAGCTGACCCATGAAATGGCTAAGGCTCTTGGGGTATGGCCCGCGCCGCCGGCGCCGAAGTTCGCCTTAAAATTGCTGTATGGCGAATTGGCGCAAGCTCTACTGTCTTCGCAGCGGGGTATTCCGGAGCGTCTGATTCGCGCCGGATTCCAATTCAAATTTCCTGAACTATCTAAGGCACTAAGCGTTATCGCCCAGAGGAACCGTTAACGCATTTTTTTTGTCGCGTTAATCTCATCCCAGTTGGTTAAATCGACGGTGGCAAGTTCCAGCAGGCTGCTCAATGCATTTTGTGCCTGATGAATCATTTTGCCAAGGGACGAAATGCGGTCGCGATCCAAGCTTGCACGCAAAATGCTTTCTTCCGAAAGCGAAGAAAGCATTTTGTGGCTGGTTTCCGCCTTAGTGAGCATCTTGCGCTCTCGTCGTCGGAGGACGTTAAGAATAACGTCCACCACTTCTGGGTTGGGAATGTAGGTTTGGGTTCCTCGAGCGGATTTGCCCGCATCGAGGATCACATCGAACTTAAGAAGGTCATTTAATGAAAGACTGATAAGGGCCTTAGAGACCCTCAGTCTTTGCATAAGCTGGCCAGCATCTAGCGGCCGGCCAGAAAGATAAATATGGGTCCAAATGCGCCCATGTATTTTCTTAAAACCCCAATAGCAAATGAACTCACCGACTTCATTTGCTAATTCCTCCAATTCAGGAGGAAAAACATCCAGCTCACTCATCGTTCACCACCCGCAACAGCATAATTTGGAGCTAATTCGAATTTGGAGACAGGTTGTTATCTGCCCCGCATCAATTTTTCACGTAACAATTTGCGCTGACTTTCCAAGATGATTTTCACAACGGCTTCAGGATTGATTTTATAGAGTCCAACCATCCGCGCCAAAGTCTTTAAAGGGACAACGGAGATGCCGCGTTCGATGTTCGAAATGAACTGCGGGCTTGTGTAGCCGAGTTTATGGGAGACATCTGCCTGGGTGAGTTCGGCATTTTCACGAACGTCTTTTAAATAGGTGCCAAGTTTTTTGCGATCGTATTCAAGCATTTGTGTAACCCTCTCGCGAGATGCCCGGTCTTGCATGTTGTAGGGCACGACCCAGTCCACATCTCTTTTGTTTGTTATCTGGATTCTCTTGTATGACATTTTCCCCGGCGGTAGGGAACGAAAAAATTGATGATACTGATGAATTCGCGTAACATTCTGCCTATGTGCTTAAAATTCCTGCTTTGTTTTACCTTGTTCACATCGGCCAGTTCTGTTTTAGCCCGTGAGCTAATGGATATTAGTCTTGACGTGGCCACGTCAAATAAACAAGAAGCCTTTGATCGGGCCACTGAAGAAGCCACCCACCGTTTAACGGAAGAGCTTATTGGTCCGGAGCGCACCGCAAAAGTTTGGGCCACGGCGCGTCCGCGACTTTTGAAAAATTCTACCCGTTACATCCTGTTTATTAAGGGGTCTACACCTTTGCCCGATGCGGTGGAGCCTAATATTCAGGTTCAAATGCGGCTTTCGGCCGACAATCTGGAAACTTTGCTGCGTGAGTTAGGGCTTATGGGGTCGGGAACGGTCCGGCTTTTGCCTTTGGTTTTAATCACCGAGCCCAGGGGTAGCCGCTATGCGTGGTGGGCGGATTTAAACGAATCTAAATCATCTACTGTTGCTCAAGATTTATTTAAAAAATTTTTTCAGCAATTAAATGCGCATTTTAAAGGCAAAAATATCTATGTTTTGGATCCGACAAACGCCAGTTTTCGGATGAATGTGCCCTCGGCTTATCGCAGCGAAGGTTTGCGGCGCGAAGATCAGATCCTTCTTGCACAATACTTAAAGGCGGACGCGGTGATCAGCGGGCGTATTGAGATTGGGAAGAACGAAGGTAGCGGCGTAAAATTGAATTATGACTTGCAGCTATGGCAGACCAAGGCGGGGCGCGGTCTTTCGGAAGTGCAGCGTTTGGAATCGGCGATGAGCGATGCACCGAAGGCTGTCATGTCGGCTATGGAACAAAACAACGACAAAGTGATCGGGGAGTTGTCAGCCAAGCTGATCGAAGCGATGAGCACCGGTTCATTGAATCTGAATGTCGTCAGGATTTCGGTGGAAGGCTCGCTCGGTTATAAGCAGCAAGTGGAGTTCAAACGAGAACTTTCCGCCTTGCGCGACATCAAGCTTTTGCGTGAGCGTATGTTTGAGCCGTCGCGTGCGGTCTATGAGGCCGAGACCGGGCTGACTGGAAACGAATTGGGCAAGGCCATGCAAAAGGCGAAGTTTCAGCAGTTCCGCGTAGATGTCGGCTCAGCCCAGGACGACAGTCTGGTCCTTTCCGTCAAAGCTCTTTGAGAAGATTCGCCGATCATCTAAAATAGAGACATGCGTATATTGAATGTGTTGTTGGCGGCTATGTTTTCGGGATGTGCGGTTTCGGGATGTGCCGCTCTTTCCGGGCAGCGTCCGAGCGATAAGGGTTCCGGCATCGAGACGCGCGATGTGCCTTATGCCGCCCGCACCGATGACGAAACGCCCCGGCATCGTGTCTTGGTCTTACCGTTTCTCGATGAGCGCCTAGATAAATCTCAAACGATGACCGACGTCGCCCGCCAGACGGTGGTGCGCGAGCTGATTAAAACTAAGCAATTCGTGGTGATCTCGCTGGATGACTTTCCGCAGGACCCTAAGAAATTTCTGACCGAAGAGAATGAATACGATCTCGCGCAGATTTCAAAACTCGCTTCAACGTTAGGTGTGGCGGCGGTGATCGAGGGTAAAGTGCTTTCAATCAAAGCCAAGCGCATCGGCGATTCCGTAGGATTGATCCGTCAGTTGAAAGCGCAAGTTTCCACGCAAGTGCGGCTGCGGATATACGCCGGTAAAAACGGCAAAGAGATCTTGAATGAAGTCCGCTCGGCGGATACCGAAGCGACCACCACCCGGGTGGCGGAGCGGGGTGAGGTGACCAACAATTTGGCGGAAGATCCTGATCTGATCAAAACCGCGATTCGAAAGGCCTTCTTAAGCGCCATTCCGAATGTGGTCCGCTCGGTCGAAAAACTGGGCTGGGAAGGCCGTGTGGCCATGGTTTCCGGAGAGCGGGTCTTTGTTAACGCTGGGCGGCTAAGCGGTTTGCAAGTCGGCGACATCTTAAAAATTACCGAAGAAGGCAACGACGTGTATGACCCCGAGACGGGCCGTTTTATAGGCACGGCACCCGGGCGTTTAAAGGGAACGGTTGAAGTGGTCAGCTACTTCGGTAAAGACGGATCGATCACCATCGTTCACTCTGGTTCGGGCTTCCAGGAGAACGACCGGGTCGAATTGTATTAGCGGCTTTTCTTTTCAGAGTTTTGCCGCTACCTGTATTTTGTGAAGCAAAAATTTTTAGGCTTAGTTTCGTTCGCAGAGGCTTTGCGTGAGCAAAGTGAGGCTTACGATTATGTTTCGTCCGTAAATTCCGAGGGAGCTGTCTTAGGATGAATGTGAGCCGGTCGTCACCTTGGGGGTTCGCGCTTCACAAGAAGATCTAAAAATACCTTCTTCGGTTCTCACGCAGCGAGGCTTTCAGATTGTGAACGTCGACCGCGGCGGCCAAGCGACAATTCATAACCCCGGGCAACTTGTGATTTTTCCCGTTATAAATATAAAAGATCTCGGCACGCGAGCATGGGTGAATTTCTTGTTAAAAGTCACCCGCCTCACTCTGGCCGAGTTCGATTTTCACTCAGTCTGCGTTGATGGGGCTCCCGGCTTATATTCCGCAAAGGGCAAGGTGGCGTCGATCGGCGTTCGCATCCGCCAAGGCATTTCCACTCATGGTGTTGCCGTCAATATTTATAATGAGCTGTCCGACTTTGGATTGATTCGTGCCTGCGGCGTTGATGGGGCTCAAGTCGACCAATTGGGAGGCGATCATAAGGTGGAAGGCGTTTTCGGTAAGTGGATGCAGATATTTGAGGCCGAGCTTCCGCGAGAGTTGACAAAAGAGCGGAGATTGCAGAATTTAGAGCCTCGGATCGCGCGCTTATAGCTCAGTTGGTTAGAGCGCTACCTTGACATGGTAGAGGTCTCCTGTTCGAGTCAGGATAGGCGCACCAGTTTTTCTTAAAAATCCCGGCTCTGTTCGCGCAGAGTTTCTTCGGGCTCCCCTCTCAAAATGAGACGCTCGTCTTAAAAATTTCGACGGTTTTTTTGATTTTAGGTGAGAAATTTCATCCCTTTGCCCAAGCAATAATCGCGGCATGGGGCTCTCGCACGTCACGCGATAAGCGCCGATATAATACTGATGTTCCCCGCGAATTTTTTAATTCTTATTTTGGCCGCCTTAAACGCATTCGCAGACTCGCCGGCGTTCAAAACGTTTCGCGCGAACAAAATCCAAATGCAGAAAACTTCCGCGGATACGGTTATCGCTCAAGGTCAGGAGCTCATTTTGATGGTCGATCAGGTTTGCCTCAATGAACAAGCGCGTTCGATGAAGCATGGATCTGATCCGCTCGCGGCTTATGGATTTTTTGCGCAACATAAGAATTCGCCTTCGATGCGGTATATGGCGATCACGGTCAGTATTAGTGCGAAGCAAGCTATAGCGGAACTAAAAGCCAACGTGGATGCGAATCCTTGCGTGATCGGCGTCAGTGAGAATGCGAAGGTTTTTACCCAGGCTTTAGATCCTCTGCAGGCACAACAATTGGCATTGCCGATTATTTCGCATGAGCAAGGCGAGAAGTTTTTCTTTCATCCGCTTTTTGGGATTCGCGCGTTCGTCAATGTCGGCGTGATCGATTCGGGCGTGCAGTTGGATCATCCCGATTTGGTTTCCCGTTTGTGGAGAGGTCCAGCCGGTGAGCGCGGATTTGATTTCGTTAACGGCGACGCGGATCCTTCGGATGACTTCGGGCATGGCACCCATGTCTCAGGATTGATCGCCGGACAACGCGATAACGGCATCGGCATTCGCGGGATCATGGGCGATTGGTCGCGCATCATGCCGGTCAAGAGTCAGGCCGCCGACGGCAGTGGCGACATGGCGGATGTCATTAACGGTATTCGCTGGGCGGTGGATCAAGGGGCCGATGTCATCAATCTTTCGCTCTCGAGCCGTTTGCAAAATGCCATGCTGAAAGACGCGCTCGAGTATGCGCTCGATCATAACGTGACCGTCGTGGTTGCGGCCGGAAACGACGGCGAAGAAGTGAAGGCTTCGAACTTTATCAGCCCGATAGGCTATGCCGGCGATCATGCCGGCATCATCGGTGTCGGTTCCGTTGAGATGAGCGACCTCACACGCTCTAATTTTTCGAACTATGGCCCGAATTATGTCGAGATCAGCGCGCCGGGTGCAAAGGGCTTGGATGGGATCCTTTCGACTTATTTCGGCGGCAGCTATCGTGCCGAGCGCGGGACGTCGATGTCGGCGCCGCAGGTTGCGGGGGCGGCGGCATTGGTCACGGGCTATTTAAAAACGCACTCGATCAATTATAGTCCGGCCATGGTTGAAGAGTTGATTGAGGCGTCTGCGAGCGAGAGAAGTGAGAATCAAACTTATTTTTCCGGCGGGCGTCTATTAAATATCGAGCGGCTTGGCCGTTTTATTTTCAATTCTTCGGTGATTGACAGCACCGGAGGTTTTGATGACTAAACTCGCGATGTTTTTGCTGTTTATCTTCTCGCTTGTGGCGTGTTCCAAGTTCGATGCGCAAAAAGTAACGGATCCACTCGATGGATCGTTTTTCATAAAAGGCGAAGGGTCGCTGAATCCTTCGAGTGATAAAATCTCTTCGGATTGCGCAGCCGATGCGCAGTTTGATGCCTGCTTATTTTTAAAAAATCCCGTGGCCCAAGAGAAAGGCCCGGTCGCTGCGGCGGATTTGAATTCGGTCAGAAGATTCGGCGTGAAGATGCGCGGGCTTAATCGTACGGGTTATCTGGAGAATTCTTGGTTTCAAGTTTATGCGTTAACGACGCCGCGCTTTTCGTTAGCTGTCCGATCTGCCCTGAAGGCACCGGCTGCCGACGGTAAATCCGATCTTGAGCAAATTTCCGCTTACTACTGGGGAAACCGTGCGCTCGAGTATTTCCAATCGCGGGTTGGTTCAGAGAGAATCCCTCTTCGTGGAGTCAAAATTTATCCGGACGACGCTTTTACGGGATACTCGTCGGCCAACAATTCCATTCACTTGGAAAAGAAGTCTAACCAGATCGCAAAAGCTTTAAGTGGCGAAGTCGTCGTTTATCTTCTTGGCCAAGCGTTGGTTGATGGATTGAGCGGCAAGAAATTGTTCACGAAAGATCTTACGCAACATAATTATTGTAACCTCGATCCCAAAGGTTGTTGCACAACCGAGATGGGTTGCGCGCAAGCGCTCGGAAACAGTTTTGGCGAGTACATGGCGGCGATGGCGTTTCCGGATACCGCGCGTGTCGGCGAATCGATTGGCGGAGCAATAGAGGGGCAAAAGATATGCGGCCTCGCGCGCTCGCTGTCTTTGTTGAGTGTGAAAACCAAAACGGAAGTTTTTAGCGCCTGCCCGCCGTCCGGGCGCGCGGTTTTGATGGGCGCGTGGTACGCCTCGCTATGGTGGAAGTTGCGCACCCAGCTTGAAGCCGGGGAGGCTGGTACGTCGGCGGACATCGATAAGTTGTTCTTTGATCATGCAAAGGCTTTTGACTCGACCAGTACATTCGCGGAAGCGAAGGCGGAGGCCTTACGGTTGGCGGCCTCTTACAAGGGCGGAAAATTTTTGACCGCTTTCACAACGGCATTTCAAGGAATTTGATTTCAACGCAAGGCTTGTCCAGAGCGTGTGCACGCAACGATCATGTCGCACATAGATAAATCATATTTATATATAATATCAAATACTTGCCGCACCGTTTCGATTCCAGCATAGAGTCAGCGCGTCACGGTGCTCGCGAAACTACTCGATGAATTTAGCGATGCGCGCATTCTTCGTGAGATAAGGCAGCGGATCGATCGGCGCATGATTTTTAATCAACTCAAAATGTAAGTGCACGCCGGTGGCGTGACCGGTGCGGCCCATCGTGCCGATCGGATCGCCGGGCTTCAGGATTGTTCCCTCCCGCGCGATGATCTCATTTAAGTGGCCGTACAAGGTCGCCCATTCCTGGTTGTATTCCACCAAAACCATATTGCCGTAACCACGAAAATCTTTGCCCGAATAAATCACTAAGCCTTCATGAGCCGACAAGATGGGCGTGCCCTTTTTGCCGCCAAGATCTAAACCTTCGTGGCGTGGGTCCGAGGCGGGGCGATACCCGCGGTTGATTTTGACCCTCATCACCGGCCAATACAGTTTGAATTCGCCCGAGGGCACATAGTTTTGCCCGCGGCTGCGTTTGTCGCTGAGGTAAAAATCACGAGTGGTGGGATCTTGTACGTAATCGCTCGGCGACTTCCAGCCGCCGACTCCGTTGTAGCCGCTACTTCCTGAACGGTATGTTCCGCAGCCGGCAAGCTGAAAAGCCAGCCATGCCAGAATTAAAAAACGCATACTCTATTTTATTGGCGATAGATCGGGAACTTCAAGCACAGCTCACGTACCTGGGCTTTGATCTTCTTTAAATTATCTTCGTTTTTGTGATCTTTTAAAACCTGGCCGATCCAAGCGGCGATCGTTTTCATGTCGTCTTCCTTCATGCCGCGCGTGGTGAGTGCCGGAGTCCCGATACGCACACCACTAGTGACGAAGGGCGAGCGCTTCTCATTCGGCACGGTGTTTTTATTTACAGTGATCCCTGCATGATCCAGCGCTATCTCTGCGTCTTTACCGGTGATGTCACGGCTTGAGAGATCGACCAGGATTAAATGATTGTCGGTGCCGCCCGTGACGAGCTCAAAACCTTGGTCGAGCATCGCCGCCGCCAAGGCCTTCGCATTGGCCACGATTTGTTGAGCGTAAATTTTAAAATCAGGTTTTAAGACTTCGCCGAAAGCCACGGCCTTGGCGGCGATCACATGTTCAAGCGGCCCGCCCTGAATGCCCGGGAAGATCTTGGAATTTAAGGCTTTCGCATTTTTTTCGGAGCACAAAATGATGCCACCGCGCGGGCCGCGCAAGGTTTTGTGCGTGGTCGAAGTAACATAGTCGGCAAAGGGCATGGGATTGGCGTGCATGCCTCCGGCGACAAGGCCAGCGAAGTGAGCCATGTCCACCATGAAAGTCGCACCGACTTCATCGGCGATCTGGCGGAATAAAGAAAAATCCAAAGCGCGCGGATAAGCGCTGTAGCCCGCGATCAAAAGCTTGGGCTTATGTTTTTTCGCAGTGTCGCGGATAAGGTCGTAATTAATCCGTCCCGTTGCGGGATCAAGTCCATAGTGAACGGCATTGAACAAAAAGCCGCTGAAGTTGACCGGGCTTCCGTGAGTCAAGTGCCCGCCATGAGCCAAGTCCATACCCATGATCGTGTCGCCCGCTTTAACACAGGCCAAATAGACCGCCATATTGGCTTGCGAGCCTGAGTGCGGCTGCACGTTCGCATGTTCCGCGCCGAAAATTTTCTTCACCCGATCGATCGCCAGTTGTTCGATCTGATCCACGAATTCACAACCGCCGTAATAACGTTTGCCGGGGTATCCTTCGGCGTACTTATTGGTGAGAATCGTGCCTTGGGCTTCCATAACGGCCTTTGAAGCGTAGTTTTCGGATGCGATCATCTCCAGCCCGTACTCTTGGCGTTCGGTTTCGAGGGCGAGGCTTTTGGCCACTTCGGGATCGGCTTTTTCAAGGTACATTTAATTCTCCAGTGCCATCATTCGCTGACGGCTTCTTAGCAATTGAGTTTGTCGACTCTTCTTTGATGGCGGCCGCCTTCAAAAGCGGTGGTTAAAAACGCATTTAAAATCAATTCGGAAGTGGGTAAGGGCGTAAGTCTTCCGGCTAAACATAATATATTTGCATTATTATGTTGCCTTGCTCCTTTGGCGACGTCCTCATTCCAGCAAATGGCGGCGCGAATAAAAGGGAAGCGATTGGCACGCATAGCGATGCCTTGGCCACTGCCGCAAATCAAAACTCCGATGGAATCGTTTAAACGTGGCTCAAGCTCCATGCATAGTTTTTCAGCGTAATCGGGATAATCCACCGCCTCGGCGGTGTAGGTCCCTAAATCTTTCCACGGAAGGAACGGAAATTTGCCGATGAGATGTTGCTTCATTTCAAAGCCCGCGTGATCGCAGGCGATAAAGATGGTTTTGTATTTTTGCTGGCCCGGTTCGGAGATCATGCGGCCCGCCAATCGTTTTAAATTTTACTGAACAACAAGCTACAGTTAGTTCCGCCGAAACCAAAGGTATTATTCAGCACGTAATTCAACTTTTTCTCTCGGGCCGTTTTGGGAACGTAATCCAAATCGCAGTCGGGGCTTGGATTATCTAAGTTGATTGTCGGAGGAACAATTCCCGTCATCAATGCTTGAATGCAGATCACGCTTTCCACAGCACCTGCCGCACCCAACGTGTGTCCAGTCATACTTTTAGTCGACGAAACCCAAAGTTTTTTAGCGTGCGCGCCGAAAACGGATTTCACCGCTTCGCTCTCGAGTTCATCGCCCGCAGGCGTACTGGTCCCGTGCGCGTTGATGTAGTCCACGCTTTCCGGCGACACTTGCGCATCTTCCAGGCAAGCTTTCATCGCACGGGCCGCACCTTCGCCACCCGGTGAGGGTGAAGTCATATGGTAGGCATCGCTGGAAGATCCCGCGCCCATAATTTCACAATAGATTTTCGCGCCCCGCTGGGCCGCATGCTCATAGTCTTCCAAAATCAGGATTCCACAACCTTCGGCCAAAACAAATCCATCGCGGTCGCGATCCCAGGGGCGCGAGGCCGCAGTCGGATTGTCATTGCGGGTGCTCATCGCGCGCATCGAAGCAAAGCCCGCAATAGCCATTGGTGTAACCACAGCTTCGGCGCCGCCGGCGATCATCATGTCACACTTGCCTTGGCGAATCAGATCGGCGGCGTCGCTGATCGCATGTCCACCGGAAGCGCAGGCCGAGGTCACCGCATAGTTCGGGCCCTTGAGGCCGTGAAGCATGCTGATCTGGCCTGAAGCCAAATTTGTGATGACGGCGGGAATGAAGAAAGGCGAAACCCGGCTGGGGCCGCGCTCTTTTAAAATATCATATTGTCGTTCGATATAGGGAAGACCGCCCATGCCGACACCGATAATCGTGCCGACGCGGTTTTTTTCTCCCTCAGGAATAACGTAACCGGAATCTTCCAGCGCCATCTGTGTCGCGGCCAAAGAAAAATGGATAAAGCGATCCATTTTCTTCTGCTCTTTTTTTGCCACGTACTTATCAATCTCGAAGCCTTTGACCTCGCCTGCGATTTTTGTGTCGTAGGCGGTCGGATCGAATTGCGTGATGGTGGCAATGCCGGAGCGGCCGTTAATCAACCCATCCCAGCTCTCCTTCAGATTTAATCCGAGGGGAGTGATGAGACCCATGCCGGTCACGACAACGCGGCGTTGAGGTTGAGTGGGGCGAACGAAGATGTTTTTGCTCACACTAAAGACCAGCCGCTTAGGCTTTACCCTTAGTGCCAAGATATTTCATAACATCTTGTACGGTGCGGAGCTTTTCGGCGTCTTCGTCGGGAATTTCGATTTCGAATTCCTCTTCCATCGCCATAACGAGTTCAACGATGTCCAGGCTGTCGGCGCCAAGGTCGTCGATGAAAGAAGATTCGGGCTTAACGCGCTCGGGATCTACGCCAAGCTGTTCTTCGATGATCTTCAATACTTTGGGTTGCAGAGACATGTTCGCTCCTTGAGAAGTTAAAATTTCGATACGAAAATCCTTTATAGCCTACAAATATCAGCCATGTACATCAGAGATAGAGGCCACCGTTAACCTGCAGGAC
>CAZVOP010000012.1:0-55871 GCA_964628445.1 uncultured Pseudobdellovibrionaceae bacterium
AGATATGTTGTGCGTCCGGGAAATCCTTAACGACTTTTTTCTCTTTCACATAGCGCGAGAGTTCGGCGATGTTGATGCCCTTTTCGTTGTAGAGTCCGCCGGAAACGTCGCTGACCGCCACGATACGCGCACCCTTGGCGTAACCTTCGACGGCCGCGAACATGCCCACTTTACCGAAGCCTTGAATGGCGATCGACGCTTCGCTGATGCGTTTGTTGATTTTCTCCAAAGCTTTTTCGGTCGCATAGATCACGCCCAAGCCGGTTGCGGCTTCGCGGCCCAAAGATCCACCGATCTCGATCGGTTTACCGGTGACCACGCCGGTTTGCGAGAATCCGCTCTCTAAAGAGAACGTGTCCAGCATCCACGCCATCGTCTGCGAATCGGTACCTACGTCGGGCGCCGGAATATCTTTATCCGGGCCGATGAACGGCGAGATTTCAGAGGTAAAGCGGCGAGTGAGGTTTTCAATCTCCGCTTTCGAAAGTTTATTCGGATCGACTTGCACTCCGCCTTTAGCTCCGCCAAGCGGCAGACCCATTAGCGAGTTTTTGAAAGTCATGAGCGAAGCGAGTGCGGCCACTTCAGAAAGATCCACCTGATGGTGATAACGAATGCCACCTTTGAATGGGCCTAACGTTTGATTATGTTGGACACGATATCCTGGGAACACTTTAACACGGCCGTCATCCATCTTTACCGGCACGGCGACGATCAATGTGCGGCGCGGATATTTGAGGCGTTCAATAACGTTTGGGCTTAAGGAAACAAGCTTGCCCGCTTCCTCCATTGTCTTGATCACATTCTGGTACAAAGCTCCACTTGTGAGAGCTTCCATGGCATTACTCCTATGCTTAAGTAAAAACAGAGATTTTGAATGTAGTCCCGGCTTTTCGGTTCGGCTACCGTCGACGCGTCTTGTAACAAACGGAGTATTACGGGCAAGTTGTGGTACAAAAAACTCATATGAAAGAATCTCGCATCGAGGGTGAGCAGCTCAAAAATCTGCTCAAATCCTTCCCGCAGCGGATGGAGAATCTGCCGCAGTCGAAATTGATCGTTATCGGTGATATCGGGCTTGATGAATATGTGCTCGGCGATGTTCGCCGCATCAGTCCTGAAGCGCCGGTGCCGGTTTTGGAAGTGCAATCGCAGGATTCACGCCTCGGTTTGGCCGCCAACGTGGCGCAGAATGTGGCTTCCTTGGGAGGCGTGGCGCATTTGGTGGCGGTGGTGGGCGACGATGGAGCCGCGGAAGAGTTGCGCAAAAAATTGCGAGCCGTTGACGTCAGCGATGCTCATTTGATCGTTGATTCGTCACGGCCGACCACGCGCAAGTTGCGGGTTATGTCGGGGCCACACCATATAGTGCGCGTCGATTACGAGAAGAAACAGTATCTGTCCCCTTCGGTGGAGGCACAATTAGTCAAGAAAGTGACTTCTTTGCTCGCGATTTCCGACGGAGTGATCATCGAAGATTACGCCAAAGGCGTTTTGAGCGAGAGTTCTTTGCAGGCGATCATCGCGGCCTCGCACGCGGCCGGAAAAAAAGTTTTTGTCGACCCGAACCGCTCGACTCCCGCCAAATTTTATAACGGCGCCGATGTGATTACGCCCAATCGCGACGAAGCCGTCGAGATGTCGGGGCTGGATTATGACGATCTTCGCGTGAGCGAGAATTTTATTTTGGAAGTCGGCGCGGAGTTGCGCCGTAAAGTGAACGCGGCCAACATCGTGATCACGCGCGGAAAAGAAGGCATGAGCCTGATCACCGAAGCCGAAGCCGTGCATATGAAGACCTTCGCCCGACAAGTGTTCGACGTGACCGGCGCCGGTGACACGGTGATCGCGGCCTTGGCGATGGCTTTTGTCGGCGGATTCACTCTGCCTGAAGCGTGCGTGTTCGGAAATGTCGCGGCCGGCGTGGTTGTCGGCAAGGTGGGCTGCGTGCCCTGCCGCCGAAGTGAGATGGTCGATTACATTAATGTACTGATGGAATAGAGCTTTCACCTTCGGCGCCGAAGGTGGATGTCCACTCAGCTGCGCAGAAAATTCGCGCGCATAAATTTGTGCGCGAAATCATAGACTAAATCCCAACGTTCGTTGAAATCGTGACCAAAGCCCTTGATCGATTTTTGCCGGATCAAAGTGCGCTTCATTTTTTTGAGCGCGCGGAAGTCGCGGGCGACCGAGGCTGTATCGACCAAATCATCCTTCGTGCCATAAATAGAATAAATCGGGATTTCCAATTGCTCTAACGCTTTTAGAGTTTGATCGTTATCGTACGAAAGCCAAGTGCGATGGGTGTAGCCTTTCCATCTTTTGCGGGGATTTTTTTGCGCGTAAATTTCAAATAGACGATCGGCCGTAGAGCTGAATTCTTGCGGCTTCATTTTGTTCAACTCTTCGGCCAGCCAGCTGCGCGTTCCGCCGGCCAGCAAAACAATGGCTTTCACCGCGGCTAAGTGGGTCGCGACTTCGGGCGCGATATAGGCTCCTTCGGAATAGCCGACCAGGCAGATTTCGTGGCCGCGGGGGATGATTTTCTTGATCACTTCCAGCGTGTCGCTGACCCGTTGCTGGCGCTGAAACGAGCGCTCGAATATGCGCTTATTGACTCCTCGGCCGATGTTCAAGCCGGCCTTGTTAATGACTAGAAAATGGGTGTGATCCTTGTCGTTTTGCAGGAGGTTTTGGATGTCCTCCTCCTCGGCCCGGTGAAGCTGGGCGGAGGAGCCGGGCAAGAAGACCACCCATTTTCGGCCTTCGATCGGGGCGCTCCGCTGGCCCACGACAACCGAACGGCCGTCTTTCAGCCGCACGGGCCGCAAAATGGGCATACATTTCTGTACAATTTTCGGAGGGCGGCTCATGAATCGATTCTCACTTGGTTCAATTCTGAACTGTGCAAGTCAGCCGCCATGTGCTGTGATTGGGAAATGGGTAAAAACCCTTGTGTTTCGTGCGGAGCCTGCTGCGCCTATTTTCGCGTCCAATTCTATTGGCGCGAAGCCAACCTTGGGGAGAGCGATCATCCCGTCCCACCCAATTTGTTCGAAGAGCTCACGCCCCAACATCGCTGCATGAAAGGAACAAACGACAAGCATCATCCGAAATGCGGAGGCCTTAAGGGCCGGATCGGGGAGGATGCTTCGTGCTCGATTTATGAGTCGCGGCCCTCTCCTTGTCGCAATTTTAAGGCTTCATTTGAGGGCGGCGTGGGAGAAAGGCAGCCTCGCTGCGACGAAGCGCGCGCCCGGCATGGATTGAGGCCTCTGATCCCAGGCGATTGGGCGGAGGTGCCCGCGAGCGACGCAAAACTTCCGGTTTAGACCGGAGGTTTTGCGGCCCTCGCCGGTCCGCTTTCCGACAGTGAACTCCAGCCGCATGTGCCCTCGCTTTTTCTTGCGCGGTCTGCGCCTTTGCACCTCTGCACAAGCCTGGAGGAAGCAAAAATGGAATATCCACCCGATCATCAATTTATGTCCATGGTTGAAGTCACGCGCGTAAACGGAATTTTTATCGACATCCAGTGCTGGGACTTTAACGATCGAATTCTCACCGGCGTATTCGCCGGCTCGGAAATCCATCCGCCGCCCGAAGAAGGCGACATTTATCTTATGGGATTACAGCTTGATCAGAATATGTGGAAGGTCACATTCTGCAGCGGTGTATATGAAACCGTGTATACGAACTGGGAGGAAGAGCCCGAGGAAGACGCGCGCTAGCGGTTGCTTTTGCGGTACATTTTGACTTGCACATCATTCTCGGCGATCACCCGGCGTGAACGCTTGATCGGCAGACGCGCTTGGCGATAGCGCGGGACGGCCTCGTCGATACGGCGGACCACTTCGCCGACCGCGGCGCGGATCGCTTGCGCGGGAGCCAAGCCAGCCATGGTATTTGAGGCCATCGCCGAACTGGTGAAGGTGCGCACGAGGCCGGATTTGCTGGTCATCTTCACGTCGATTTCGATGCGAACGGACTGGCCTTTGCGGCCTTGCTGGCAAACTTCGAATAATTTGACGGTACCGGCTAAGGCGTGAATGGGCTTAAGCGGTCGGATTTCGCGCTCCTGAATTTGAAAACGTCGAAGCTCCATCAATTGCGCGATCAATTGTTCACGGATTTTTGAGTCGGCATTCAGACGAGCGCCGGGCGTCTCTTGGCAATGGCTGAGCGAAGTTTTGTCCTCGAATTTGGCTACGCTGATGGCCGTTTTGGCCTCCGCAAAAGCGGGGATCATCATGAATATAAAGGTCAAGAGAAGCAACGTAGAGTGTCTCATTCCGGTATCCCATCCTCGTGTTTGGATACCATTCCCTACTTCACAAAGCGGGCCCGCCACGCTCATCCGCAGTGGAGTTGGCTGTAGATCCTCTCGACAGTGGCGACACAATAAGCAGCCATTCCCAAAGAGAGCCGTTTCATTTTAGCTTTTGATCGTGAGCAGAATGGGACAATGATCCGAGCCCAAAACTTGCGGTTGATGTTGAGACGCCTTTAGTCTGCTGCGCGATTCGTGGTCGACCAGAAAATAATCGATACGCCAACCGACATTGCGGGTGCGGGCGCCGGCGATACGGCTCCAAAAAGTGTAGTGGCCAGGGCCTTTTTCGAACTCGCGAAACGTATCGACGTAGCCCTTTTTATGAACTTTCGCAATCCAGGCGCGCTCTTCGGGCAAGAAGCCGGCGTTGTCGCGGTTGGCGCGCGCGTTTTTCAAATCGATTTCGTGAGGCGCGATATTGAAATCGCCGCCGATCACCAAAGTTTTTCCGCGCTTCTTTTCGCGCGCGCAAAACCTCAGAAAGGCCGCGCAAAAACGCAGTTTAAAATCCAGCCGCGAGTGATCGCGGCGAGTGTGCGGGAAGTAAGCATTGATCGAAATAAAGTTGGCGAATTCGCAGGTCAACACACGGCCCTCGCGGTCAAACTCCTCATTTCCGATTCCATAGCGCACGTCTAACGGGCGCTTTTTGCTGTAAGTCGCCACTCCCGCATAGCCCGCCTTTTCGGCCGGGTGCCAGAACGAGTGGTATTTCAATGGATTGAGCATGGCCGGGCTGATTTGGGTCGGGAAGGCCTTAATTTCTTGCAAACACACAAGGTCGGCCTTCTCGGAGGCGAACCATTTTTCAAAACCCTGGCGGCCGCATGACCGCAAACCATTTACATTCCAGCTGACCAGCTTGATATTCGCCATGGATTAGGGTTTAGCAGTTAAAAGTACCCTGGTAACCCATAACCACTTGTGTTAAACCGTCGCTTCCATGGAAATGTCGCTTAAGCCCAAATTTTTTAATATGACCTTGCCGGAATTGACCGAAGCTATAAAGGCCCACGGCCACCCGGGGTTTCGCGCTCAACAGCTATACCGCTGGGTGCATGCACTGGGCCTAACCGACTTCGAAAAGATGACCAATCTTTCGAAAGAATTCCGTAAACAGGTGCCCGAACTTTTCGACTTTCAATTGCCCGAAGTGATCAAGGTCTACAACAGCGTCGACGGCACGACGAAATTGCTTTTCAATGTCGGCGGCGGAAAAAGCGTTGAAGCGGTACTGATCCCTTCGCCGGGCAGACTGACGATTTGCTTATCGAGCGAAGTCGGTTGCAACATGGCTTGCAAGTTCTGTTATACGGGAAAGCAAAAGCTCACGCGCAAGCTTGAGACTTGGGAAATCGTCGGCCAATTCGTGCAGGCGGCGCGCACTTTGCCTGAAGGGCAACGCATCAGCAATATCGTGTTCATGGGCATGGGCGAGCCGCTCGACAATCCGGATGCGGTATTCAAATCCATCGAGATTCTGCATTCCACATGGGGTCTAAATGTTTCGCGCAAACGCGTGACGGTTTCGACCAGCGGAATCGTGCCGCTGATCCCGCGCGTGACCGCTTCGGGCACGCGTCTCGCGGTTTCCCTAAACGGCGTGAACGACACGATCCGTTCGGAAATTATGCCGATCAACAAGCGCTGGCCGCTGGATGAATTGTTGGAGGCTTGCCGCGTTCATTGCCGCGAAACCGGCGACAAAGTGACCTTTGAATATGTCCTTCTTAAAGGTGTAACCGATTCGCTCGAAGATGCGCGCGCACTTCACCATTTGACGAAGAGCGTTCCCTGCAAAGTGAATATCATTCCGTTTAACGAGCACCCGGGCTCCGGCTTCTTCCGCCCGAGCGAGACCGCGATCCGCGCTTTTCAAAATGAGTTGATTCGTCTTGGCAGTCATGTTTTACGTCGTAAAACGATGGGACGTGACATTTATGCGGCCTGCGGTCAGTTAACAACACACGCAAAAAAAGAGCCGGTAAAAAGCGAAACGCCTCAACCGTCCTTATAGCTGAAACTGAAACTGAAATTTTCCGGGGGATTTATGAGCGCCATTTTAGTCGTGGGAAGCGTGGGCTACGATACGATCAGTACGCCCAAGGGTCAGCGTAAAGGCATTCTCGGCGGATCGGCGAATTATTTCTCGATGGCCGCTTCGATGTACGCGCCGGTGAGGGTTGTCGGCGTCGTCGGTGACGATTATCAAGCCGAACACCGGCAAATGCTTGAAGCCCGCGGCGTTGATATCAAGGGACTCCAAACCGTTTCCGGCAAGACCTTCACCTGGGAAGGCAAATACGAACACGACATGAATGAGGCCGAGACCATCGCCACCAATCTCAATGTGTTTGAGAACTTTCATCCGTCCATTCCGCAAGAGTACCGAGATTCAAAAGTGGTCTTCCTTGCCAACATCGATCCTCCTTTGCAATTGCAGGTGCTTGAACAAGTGAAAAGCCCGCGTCTGGTTGCGGCCGACACCATGAACTTTTGGATTCAGTCGAAGAAGTCGGAACTGTTAAAAGTTTTAGAGCGCATCGATGTGCTGCTTATCAACGAAGGCGAGTTGCGCCAGCTGACGCAGTCATGGAACACCGTTCAGGCGGCGAAAGACGTTTTGAAAATGGGCCCGAAAGCCGTTGTGGTCAAGCGGGGAGAATACGGGTTCATGATGTATACCGAAAACCAATATTTTATTCTGCCGGCCTTTCCGGTTGCCGAGGTGGTTGATCCGACCGGCGCCGGTGACACTTTTGCCGGTGGTTTTCTCGGCCACTTGGCGCAACTTGACCGCGACTTCAGCCGCGAGGATCTTAAGCAAGCGTGCGTTCACGGCTGTCTTTTGGCCAGCTTCACGGTTCAGGACTTCGGTCTAGAAGGTTTACGCCGGGTTATGCCGAAGGATGTGGAGCAGCGTCTGCGCACCTACACCGAAGTCATTTCCTAGACTTTCGCCTGGATCTTGGACCCTCACGGCCCCGCCCTGCTAAATAAAAATACAGATCTTTCCGATATTTACTATGAATGGGCGGAAAGAAAAGCAAGGCGCTTGAACATAATTTGATCGATGAACTTCTGAATGATGAGGAAGATTTCTCGATCAACATGGACAAGACCCAACAACAAGATCTCAAGATCGCTTCCGGTGATAACGCCGATTCGCCTCCGTTCGACTTTTCCACCAGCAATATCGCCGATCCCAATAAGACCGAAGTTTCGGATCCTTCACGTTACAAAGCGGTGCCTACCGAAGACGACAAAACCCAACGTTTAAGCGAGTCACGCGTGAACCACGCGCCTGCGGAGCCGCACGATAAAGTGCGCGCCAGCGTCGGCCGCTTCGGCGCTTTTCGCTCAAGTGCCCCCAGTAACAGCACGGAAGCCGCCCTCGCCCAGAGTGAATCTTTGCGCATCGCCCAGAACCGCCTGCTCGAATTCGAACAGGAGATCGAGCGCCTGCGCCAGCAGAACGAAGAACTTGCCGCCGCCGGTGAAACCCTGCGCCGCCGGGCCGATGAGTTGCTTGCGCAAAATCATAAGCGCGAGAGCGACTATCAAAACGCGGTGAGCACATTTGAACAAGAAAAACAGATTCTCAGCGATTCCAAGGACCAGCTGCAGCGCGAACTCGAGCTCGCGCGCCGTAAGGGCGATGAACTTGAGCTGCGGATTTCGACCAACATCCAAAAGATTCGCGTGCGTGAGCGTGAGTTGGAAAACCGCCTCGAACTTGTGAAGATGGAGAGTGCGGCACTTATCCGTTCCAAGGACGAAATGATCCTTGAGCTTAAGCGCAACATCGATCAACTGAATTTAGAATTGAACAACTACCGCACCAAGAACCAAGAACTCAATCGTCAGACCACGGACAAGCAAGAAATGCTTCGCCGTACGGTGAAGGCTTTGCGCCTGGCGCTGTCCATGCTTGAGGGCGAAGAAGAGCCGAGGGCGGCGACTCCACAAAGGAAAGTTAAGTGAAGCACGAAGATTTCAACTCGATTGAAATCGACGACGTCCTCACCAAAGTCATCGACTATTGCCAACAACAAACGCAAGCCAAGGCCGTACATTGGATTTCGGCTTATGGCTTAAAGCGAGTCCAGAGCGCCAACGGGGATCAAGACTGGCAGTGGGCTTTTGCCGCAGCCGACGTCATCGGCCGCCATATGTGGAGCACGCCGGCCAGCGACTTATGGCAGCTTTTCCAAATGTGGGGTCAGGTCAGCGAACTTTATCCCGAGCCATGGAACAAGTGTTTGCCGCCGCATTTGCTCTCGCTTCCGCATCCGCGTTTTGCTTATCCCGTTTTTTTTGAAGACCGTTTGCTCGGTGTGATGGTTTTGGACCGGCCCAAAGCTTCCAATCCGGTTGAGATCATGCGCTTGTTTAAGGCGGGTCTGGATGTCGCCGTCCGCTACCTTCACTTCGCCTACTTGCATTTGGATGCGAAGAACGAATCCTATATCGATGAATTGACCGGTCTTTACAACCAGCGCTATCTGCCTATGGCGCTTGAGCATGAAATCCAGCGCGCCAAACGCGATAAATCGGAATTCACGCTGCTCTTTCTCGACATCGACTATTTTAAAATGGTGAACGACGGACGTGGCCACTGGGTGGGTTCCAAGCTGTTGATGGAAATCGGCAAGGTCTTACGCGATCAGGTGCGTTCCTGCGACTACACTTTCCGTTACGGCGGGGATGAATTTATCATCATTCTTGGCGGCTCGGCTCTGGAGAGTTCGAGGGCCGTGGCCGAGCGTATCCGCAAGGTGGTTGAGTCGAAGACCTTTCAGGTCGAGAGCCACTCGCTGAATTTGACGGTAAGTATTGGTTTGGCCTCGTATCCCCAGCATGCGAATTCCGCTCCGAGTTTGATTCAAATCGCCGATCAGGCTATGTATTACGGCAAGCGGAAAAGCCGTAACATTGTTTTCGTAGCAAGCTAAGTAGAGAGATGACTAAAAAGAAGCAATTAAAACTTGTGGTCAGTGACCTGCACATCGGATTGGGCCGCACCCTTTCCAACGGGCAGTTGAACCAATTGGAAGAGTTTAACTTCGATGAGAAGTTTTCTGAGTTCTTGCATTTCTACACCAGCGGAAAATACGCCGAGCACGAAGTCGAGCTGATCTTGAACGGAGATATCCTCAACTTTCTGCAGGTCGACTTTCACGGTCATTACCTCACCGTACTGACCGAGCCGATTTGCCTGGATATCGCAAAACGGATAATGGCCGGTCACCCGGTGTTTTTCAAAGCGGTTAAAGATTTCGCGGCCAAACCCGGCAACGCCGTGACCTACGTCGTCGGCAATCACGATCAGGCCATGTTATGGCCGAGTGTTCGCAATCATTTCAACGAAGTGGTCGGCACTACGGTCCGCTTTAAAAACATAGTTTATTTCTTCGACGGCGTGCATATCGAGCATGGCCATATGCACGAAGCCGCCAACCGTCTTGACCCGCGTAAGTTCTTCCTAAAAAAGAATTTGCCCGAACCGATCCTGAATTTGCCCTTTGGCTCGCATTTTTTCGTGGAGTTCGTGCTGAAGGTGAAGCAGATGCATCCGCATGTGGATAAAATCCGTCCCTTCGACCGGATGATCCGCTGGGCTCTTTTTAATGAAACGACTTTCACCATTAAAAATCTGGCGAATCTTGTTTTCTATTTCTTGAAATCGATATTTTCCAATGATCCGCGCCGCATGTTTCCATTCTCGCGCATTGTCAGGGTGCTGGCGGAGAGCGCGGTGTTCCCCGACCTAAGTGAATCCGCGCGCCGCGTTCTTCAGGATGAACGGGTCCATACGGTCTGTTTTGGGCACTCGCATGTGTACCAGTACCGCCAGTTTGCCGAGAACCGCGAGTATTTTAATACGGGGACCTGGACGGATCTGACCTCGCTGGATATCGCCTCGCTGGGAAAGATCACCAAATTAATTTACGTGGTGTTTGAGTACCCGGATGACGGCGACCGGCCCCGTGGCCGCTTAAAAGAGTGGCACGGATACCACCGCATAGAAGAAGATGTCGCAATCGCTTAAAGTCTAGTCGGAGTTTTGAGAAGGTTGTCTAGTGCGCTTCACTCGGCCATAATTGTTAGACATGGGAAACGACGACGAAAAAAGCGATCTGTCGGACAAAACCAGCGTCCTTCAGAGTGACACCTTCAAACTGCGTTTGGCGCAGGCGGGGCAAGCGCCGCCGTCGATCGTTTTGCTTGTCGGCCCCGTGAACAGCGTCGGCCGCCAGTGGCCGATCGAGGACACCGACCGCATCATCGGACGAGCGCCCACCGCGCATATTTTCGTGGACGACAAAAGTGTTTCGAAATTCCATTCCAAGCTGGTGATGGCCGGCGGCGACGTTTCGGTTATCGACTTAGAGTCGACTAATAAAACCATCGTCAACGGCCGCCAGATTCAGCCGCTGGTTCCGCACAAGCTGCAGAACAACGATCAAATCAAGGTCGGCAATATCATCTTTAAATTTTTGGAACGCGGGAATGTGGAGACAGTGGCCTCCGCGCAGACCTTCGATCGCGCCTTGACCGACGCTTTGACCGGGATCGCCAACCGCGGGGCGCTTCAGGCCAAGGGCCCCGAACTTTTCAAACGCTCGGAACTTCTCGGCATCACCTTTACGCTGATCTCCCTTGATTTGGATAAATTTAAGTCCATTAACGACACCTATGGGCATGCGGCGGGCGATTATGTACTGAAAGAGACCGCCAAGGTGATCCGCGACAAATTGATCCGCGGTAACGATTTCTTTGCGCGTGCCGGTGGCGAGGAGTTCGCTCTCCTCTTATTAGGCAGTCCGCCCAAACAGGCGGAAGAGATCGGCGAGCGTATTCGCGCGACCATCGAAGGCCATCCTTTTGTATTCGAAGGTAAGCCGATTAAAGTAACGATCTCGATCGGTATCGCCTTCAAGAATGAAAAAGACGAGGATTGGGCCTTCATCTACGAACGCTCCGACAAAGCCTTGTATCACTCCAAGAACTCCGGCCGTAATCGCGTGTCGGTTGCGGGCTGAGGGCGCGCCGCACCTTCACGCATGACACCGGTGACTTTTCGGCACCTGAACAAATTACCGCTGAGGCCGTAAAACGTCCTACGCGGTAAAACCTGGTGGTCCCTCTCTTGCTCTATAGTCCGGCGAGAGCGGAACTCACCTAGAGAACTTCCCAACCCCGACCGCCCTCGAAAAATTCTTTTTAACCGACCTGGCCGAAAGGCTGGTCTAACGGGGGAGCAAAAGTGTCCATGAAGTCGGACCTTGAACTTATACAGGATGTAAAGTGCGGCGAGAAAAAGTCGTTCGAAGTTCTGGTCGAGCGCCACGAAAAGTTTCTGATGAAAACAATCGTGAGGATGACTCGAGATTTAGATGCCGCGGAGGATGTCGTGCAGGACACATTTATTAAAGCATACAAACGGCTCGCGCTGTTTGAGGGAAGATCCAGCTTTCGCAGCTGGCTTTACCAGATCGCTTTGAATACGGCGAGGAATCGCTTTCGTAAGCATTCCCGGGAGACCGTCGGCACCGACAATATGGATATCGGCGTCGAAGGCGAGAGCGAATCCAAGATGATCGCGACCGACGTGCGCGGAATCCTGCAAAAAGAGATCGCCAAGCTTCCCGAACGCCAGAAGCAGGCGCTGACTTTGCGGATCTTTGAGGACTTGTCGTTTAAAGAGATCGCCGAAATCATGGCCTGCCCATACGATACCGCGAAAGCGAATTACCGGCATGCCCTTCTGAAGTTAAAAGATCGTTTGGAAAGCAACTCGATGCTTCAAACTTGGTCCGAACGCCAGAGTTTCTCGTTGATGGATTTAGGAATGAACCAAATGGAGGTTGATGGCTAATGGAAGAGTCGAATAAAGATACCGAGTGGTGGTGGATAGATTATTTGGAAAATGAGTTGGATGCCTCGTTGGAGGCCGACCTGGAGATGCTCTTGGAGCATAGCCAGGAAGATCGCGACAGTTTCGAGAACTTTCGCCTGCTCAAGCAGTGGGTAAAAGAGAGCGATCCGGTTAATGGCTGGCCGATCGAGGCGCGCCTTGAGCGCACACGCTCCAAGATCATGATGGCGATTGAAAATATGCCGGACGAAAAGCCAAAACGGCTTCAGGGCTTGTCGGCGACGAAGTCTTTAAGAACTTGATCGGGCTTTTTCGAGTCTTTGAGTGATTTGAGCCACTCGAGGGTTTTCTTAAAATCGTGACCGAAGTGACGGAATAATTTTTCAAAATCCGCCAGGCTGTATTCATATGTTTGGTAACTTAACAAAAGCGCGTTATTCAGTTCGCGCTTTTCAAACTCCGCATAATTTTTAGTTTTGAATTTGACCAGCTTAAAGCGCGTCTGAATTTCTTTGAGACGGGCGGCCTTATTTTCCTTAGTGACCTTGCCTTTATTCTCCTCATACCATTTTTTTAAATCCTGCAGTTCCTTGGTGATGAAGGCCGAAAACAACGTTTGGTCATAGGTGTCTTCTTCGGCGCTTTTCAACGCCTTGGAGTCTTTGCCCTCTTTTTGAAGATAGAACATCTTCATGCCCTCATGGCCCATAAAGGTGGCAAGGCGCTCGTTAAAATCGGCGGCACTTTTGATATATAAAGTCGCGTGTAAAGTTTCGTGCAGGATCGTCTCGGCCAGATCCTGGTCGTCGTACCTAAGCATGCTGGAGAGAACCGAATCCTGGAACCAACCCAATGTTGAATACGCGGACACTCCGCGCACGTAGGTGTCGAATTCGTCGTGATTAAAACCGGCGGCTTCTTCATCGGCATATTTCTTTTTGAAGTAGCCCTTATAGGGCACCTCGCCGACAAACGGGAACTTCCAAAGGTAAGGTTTCAACTCATGTGCGTACGCGGCCTGCACGACATAAGTGACGTAAGGGTCTTCAAGCTGAATGTACGTCGAATAGTTTGAGGTTTTCACCAGGCCGAGCTGGGATTCGCCGAAGGCCTTCACCTCTTGCACAAGGCGCAGTTTGTTTTTTTGCGCTTCACTGAGCTTGTCGGATTCAAGGGCCTTTTTGATCGGCTTACGCTTGTGCACCAGCGCCGCTTGATTGTAGCCGTTATGCAGATAGTAGCCGATTTGGCAGCCGCTAGTGACGAGTGCCGCGAGAATTAGAAAAATAAAATTTAGAAAATAAAGCTGACGCCCGCGCGGCCGGCGTAGTCTACAACCAAAGGATGTTCGTCGAGCGGAGAAGTCCATGCGTCCACACCTAGTTTGATGCTGAATTCTTTGGTGATGTTAACCGAGAAACCAATGCCGCCGCTAGGAACGATTCCGTTTTGTTCGGAAATTTTCTCGCGCGGGTCATTGTTCATCTTGCGGAAACGCTCTTTGGTCAAATACCCACCGCCGGCTTTGATGTAGGGCCGGAACGGGGCCGAGCGTTCGGCGAACGAAAGCACTAAATCGAGCGAAGTCATATCGATGTTGTCGGAAATGATTGTCTTTGTGTCGGTGATTCCAGAGCCCTTAGTGGCTTGGTTGGAAGTTCCGAACGTATAGTTCAATTCCCAAGCGCACATTTCCCAAAAATAGTAAGAGAGCGAAGCGGTGTAGGTGAGGCTTTCGATGTAGTTGTCTTTGTCGTAGCCGCTCGATCGGTAATTCACCGACCCGCCGACCTCCACAAAGCCGGCAAAGGCGGGGGCGGAGCATAAGCTCAAAAGAAGAACAGAGATCCATTTCATTTCTCTAGTTTAGCAAAGCCTGAAGCCTGGGATGGGCCAGTTCAGTTCATTGCCGGTCCAAAGGACGGTGGGCGAAAGCGAATATGAAAGCCGTAACGAAGGTGGATCAGACCGTCGCTTTCGATCATACCTTGCGGGGGATTAAGGAATGGGGCGGCCGCGCGGAAAGCCTCTACTGTCGTCTGGTCAAGGTGACGGTCGCCGCTCGAGTTGTGCAGGACCGACGTTGAAAATTCCCCGCCGGGGGTGAGGATAATCTCCACCACGGTTTGGCGGTCCATACGCGAAAGCACTTCAAGATCGCGCTGCGCGAGATTGTCGACGTACTGCCGGATCAACGCGATCCAACGATTGCGTACCTGTTCGTTGATGCGCGCGAAAAAAGAATAATAAGTAAATTGATCCGTGTTGAGCGCGGTGAAATCGCCCACCTCCACGCCGGGAATATGCTCACTGATGCTGCTGGCGCCGATGGCCACTTGCCGCATGGCTTGGCCGCCGCTGCCGGGCCTTAAAAATCCGTCGCCTTCACCGCGTGCCTGCATGCCGGCGATCCCTTGCGCATCGCCTTTGAGTGGCTTTTGCGCTTTTTGGTTTATGGTGCGGCCGGAGTCGCGCGCGACGATTTGTTTTTTTACGCGCTTGGTGAAGGCGGAGAGGAAATCGGCTTGGTCGTTGAGCTTGGCGCGAAGGTCGGGCTCCTTCTTTTCGGTTTCGGTGACGAAGGTTTGCGCGCGTTTATCGCTTTTCTCCACGATCGTGATTTCGGTCGGCTCATTATGAGACATAATGGCGTCGGTCTTGGAGTGGAGGATCATCCAAACCAAGAAGGCATGAAAACACAGGCTTAAAACGAGTCCCTGAAAAGAACGATCCACTACCTTTGTATAGCAACTTCAGTGCCTAAAGTTGAGACATTTTCCGTCCGATAAGAAGGAGGTAAGAACTAGAGGGGGATAGATGAAGAATGTTATCGATTTGACTCACCGGTTGAAACAAGAGAAAGCGGGCCGTAAGGCCAAAGCGTCAACAGGTACTGCGCCGGTGATCGATATGACCGAAAAGCGCAATGAGATCATCTCCCAGGAGCGCCGCCAAGTGAAGCGCACGATCTTAAGCGAATTCATCGGCGCCTTTGCGGTCGTTCCGCGTAAAGGCCTTTTAAAGGTCAATTTATTTGATATCTCCGATAACGGATTGGCCTTTGACGTCGAAATGGTGGCCGGCCACTTCGCGGTGGGTGAGGAGATCGCCATGCGTGTTTACCTCAATCAACAAACGTATTTTCCGTTCATTGTTAAGGTGCAAAATATCCGTGGCATAAATGACGAGAACGTCTTCCGCCACGGGGCCAATTTCCAAAAAGACACGATCAACGAACAAGCGCTGTTTCACTTCGTGAAATTCATCGAGACGGTCAGCGCCAGCTTGCAAAGTGACGCCGGTGACATCATGGTCTCCAGCATCGCGCGTTGAGATTTTTTAATATACATTGCTCTCAATTTAAGTTCGAATGAGTGCTTGAGGAGGGATCCCAAGCACCATGACACTCCCAGGCCGTAGTAATAAAAAAGTCGTAGTCGACACCAACGTTATTCTCTTCGACGCTCTCGCCATCAACAAATTTCACGATTCCGATATCTTCATCCCATTTTCGGTGATCGAAGAAATCGATAGGTTCAAGCGTGATTTGGGCGAGAACGGGCGCAACGCGCGCCATTTTTCGCGCTTCGTGGACGTGCTGCGCGAGAAGGGATCGCTCGCCAAGGGTGTCGAACTCGAAAGTGCTAAATCCCATGTCTTCGTGATTTCCGACACCCAATTCAAGGGCCTTCCGCCCGAAATCAACTTAGGCATTCCCGATCATCGCATTTTGGCGGTCGCCTATGCTTTGATGGCCGAAAATGAAAAGTTTGAAGTCGAGCTGATCACTAAGGACATCAATTTGCGTATTAAGGCCGACGTGTTCGGCATCAACGCGAAGGATTTCGATCCCGACAATACGCACCTCGAGGACATGTACAAGGGCGTAAAAGAGATCGATCTCAACCCCGATCAAATCGATAAGTTCTATAAAGACCGCGGCTTGGAATTGGGCGACGAATACAAGCTCAACACCAATCAATATTTGATCATGAAGGATCGCTCGAACCCCAATCACTCGGCGATCGGGCGTTATTCCGGGGTCGACACGCGCGTCGTCCCGTTGATTAGCCCGACCGAAAGCATTTGGGGCATTCATCCGCGCAATATGGAGCAAAGCTTCGCGCTCGATGCTTTGTTAAATGACGAATTGTTGTTCGTGTCGCTGGTCGGTAAAGCCGGAACGGGTAAAACCTTGTTGGCTTTGGCCGCGGGTTTACACAAAACTTTGGATGAAGGCCGCTTTCAACGCTTGCTGGTTTCGCGTCCGATCTTTCCGATGGGCCGCGATATCGGTTATTTACCCGGCGACGTCGAGCAGAAATTGAATCCGTGGATGCAGCCGATCTTCGATAACGTTGAATTTCTTTTGGGCGCCGACAAAAAGGCCGCGGGCCGCGCGCAAGAGTTGATCAATCAGGGCATGCTGAACATCGAACCGCTGACTTATATCCGCGGGCGCAGCATTCCCAATCAGTACTTGATCGTCGATGAATCGCAGAACCTGACGCCGCACGAAATTAAAACGATCGTCACCCGCGCCGGGCAAGGAACTAAGGTTGTTTTGACCGGTGATCCGCAGCAGATCGACAATCCTTATATCGATGCGTCGAACTCCGGTTTGACGTACTCGGTTGAGCGTTTCAAAGGTCAAAAGATTTCGGCCCACGTTTCGCTGACCAAAGGTGAGCGTAGCGAACTGGCTGAACTCGCGGCGAATATTCTGTAAGCGTTTGGTTTTCAAATTCAAAATATTTTACCGGAGAATTGCCCGCGCGGGCGATTCTCGCCATACTTCCTGACGGGGGTAGGGTATGTCTTTTTTCTTCGCGCTCTTTGTGGCGTTTTCCGCGCCGGCTTTCGCATTTCCTGTCAATCCGTTGCTGAACTTGGACCGCGTGTCCGTTGTCAGCTCCGCAGATTTTGTGGCCGGCCGGTGGTGGCGTTGGAATTACTTTGATGCCGCGGGAAAAATATATTCCTCCGAACAGTACACGGTTTTAGAAAATAACAACGGCGTGGTCTTGATCGAAATGTCCTCGCACTTCCCGGGTGAGACCGTTTTCAAGCCGCATCACCGGATTCTGGTTTCGGTGGAGAATTGCCTGCGTTCTTACAATGATCCCTTGCTGAAGAAATCCTGGTCGATGCGTATGTTTTATCTCGATCAAGGCCGGTGGAACGAGACCGAACCACCTTCAACTTTGGCGTTCGAAGAAAAATTCAACTGCAATCCGTACAAGCACGACTCACGCGAATTTTTGACGGTGTTTCGCGCCAGTGCGGCCGGCGAAATCTTCGCGCAACAACGCTGGCGCACGGTGGCGAGCAGCTGGTTTATGAATGTGGGCGGATCTGCGGCGGTGATGTTTGAAAAAGAGTTTCCGCACGGGGCGGGTGGCGAGACCTATCGTTGCCGGTTTGAAAACGGTCACTCGATTTGAGAGGCATTTATTATTTCATCATTTATATTCTGACTTTTTTGTTGATGATGGCCTCCGCCGCATTTTTGCAATAGCTCGCGGGGCTATTGGATCCGCCGCTGTTGCGCGTGGCCGTGCACGCGGCTTTGGCGTTGGTTGTCGCGGTGGGCCTGTTTGCATTGGTTCAGCGTTCTTTGGCCGGTTTAGCGATAAAACCAGTTTTTAGGGGAGGTTTTATTTCTCTGAGTTGCGGTCTGTTGATTGGGCTTGGGATTTCTTTCGTGTCGGGGATTGGTTTCGGAATTTCTGAGGGTTATCCAATGAATCTTGGCCAGCTATCTTCGGACTTACCTTTACATATTTTGGCCAACGTCTTTTCCTCCGTGAATGAAGAAGTTGTTTTCCGCGGTGGGATCGTTCACGCCACCACACAAATTTGGGGACTTGCGGCGGGCCTTGGTGCGGGAAGCTTGCCTTTCGGGATCTTGCATTTGGTGGGAATTTTATTTGGGCAATCCGTGAGCGTATCTCAGATGCTCGGGATTAGTTTGGCCGGGCTGATGCTGAGTTTAGTGTATTTCCGTTTCGGTTTGCTTGGAGCGGTCGCGTGTCACCTCGCTTGGAATTCATTCGTGCAGGGTTGGATGGCCGTTTACGGTATTGGTGGTAATGAGGCGGTGAGCGCCTTTGAAGGTTCGTGGGTGACGTGCGTGGTGTTGATTGTTTCGTGCGCGGCACTTGCTGGCCCCGTAGTTTCTCGCGGATGCCGACTCTGTTTGCGCAGAGTATCGCTTTCTTAACGCCGACGTCGGAGGCAAAAATCATCAATTATTTTTGTTGAGGCGACTTCACTGGTTGGGATGAGTCTTTAATATTCATCAAATTGACTTCATCTTTTTTGGCCTGCCGAACTCCCCCGTTACGAGCGGCACATTCTTGATATCCAGCTTGGTCGGTAATGATAAAACGGGCTCCATTGTTCAGTTCACACACAGCCGCCGACGCTTTCTTTGTCTCGGCGCCGGGACCTGCGGAAGGGAGCTTTAATTCGTCTTTTTTGGTCCCTTTATCTACCGGGGGCGTGAGATCTTTAAGCGTAACCTCTTTCGCTTGGGCGATAGATACATACAACAAACATAGCGTCAGATGTGTAGGCTTCACTATTGGCTCCTAAATTACGTATGGGATCGTTCTCTCATTTCTAGAAAGCAGAGTTGAGTTTCTTCTTCGCCAACCCCGACCAAAGCCCCATAAAATTCGTCGCACCCTGAGACAAAACCAGAGAACTGGACCTGATCCTTTCAACAAGCTCTACCGATAAGAACAGTAGAGAGAAAGGTGCCAAAACTATGTATCTCCAGGGAAATCTACAAAATATCTTTGATGCTCTCTTTCACATGGGAGTGATTGATCCGGTTTTGGAAATGGATTGGGGCACGGCCCTTGATCAAATCACCGATCACGAAGACGAATTCTTTCACGTGTTGAACGTCGCCAATTCTTACCAAGATGACATGCAAAGCCTGATGGAGAATCTAAAAAAATTCGACCAGCAGATTTTAAGTTACTTAGCCATGGAGGTTGCCCGTGAGTATGCTGACTATCACTCGCGCGAAACTCTTCACTAGCAGCATATTGCTGTTGGTGACGGTGAGCGTGGCGCAAGCCGAGTGGAAAGTGGATTTCTCACGCCGCACGCAAGAGACGCGCAAAGAAGACTTACGCGGTCCAGCCAGCGCCGATTTGCCGCAAGTCGCACCGGCACCGGTTGCGGCGTCTCCTGAGGCACAACCCCCCAGTTTCTTCGAATCGCTTTTTCAAAGCGGCGACGTCGCACAAGAGATCGTGGTTTTGAACACCGAAAAAGGTTTTATCCCCAGCACGATCCGCGTGAAAAAGGGTTTGAACTACCAAATCCATGTCGTGAATGTGAACGAGAAAGAGAAAAACGTCAGCTTCGTACTCGATTCCTTTTCCGAACATCATGCGACCTTCTTCGGCAAAATTAAATCGTTCGTGGTCCGTCCGGTGAAAGAAGGCGTTTACAAATTCGTCAGCCCCGAAACCGGCGCGCAAGGTAAACTTGTCGTCTTTCCCGATGGCCCCGGCAACCGTTTGCCCGCTTCCGAATAAAGAGAGCCTGAATGTCACAGCCGGATAAAGTCACAGTCTTTAACGAAACGATCAAAAGCTTTCTCGGGCCGGTGTGGGCTTTGTTACAAGACGATAAAGTGACCGAGGTCATGATCAATGCTTTCGACGAAATCTGGGTCGAGGTAAAAGGTAAGATTCAAAAAGCGGAAGGCGTGAGATTCAAAGATGAGGACTCGCTGAGGTCCGCGGTCAACAACATCGCTCAAAGCGTCGGCCGCCGCATCAACGAAGAAGAACCGCGTCTCGACGCGCGTTTGCCGAATGGCTTTCGCGTGTGCGCGGTGATTCCTCCATGCTCGCTAAAGGGCACGACCGTCGCCATTCGTAAGTTCGCGACCGTTCAATTTACATTTAAAGACTACGTCACTCTCGGAGTGATGAGCGCCGATGCGGCCCAGTTTCTCGACATCTGCATGAAGCTCGGTAAAAACTTGCTGGTCAGCGGCGGTACCGGTTCCGGTAAGACGACTTTACTCTCCGTACTCAGCAACCGCATTCCGCGCGGTGAGCGCGTGCTGGTGATCGAAGACTCGGCCGAATTGAAAGTCGAGTACGAACACGTCGTGCGTTTCGAAACCCAGCAGGCCGACGAGCAAGGGGTCGGCGCGGTCACCATCCGCGATCTCTTAAAGAGTGCTTTGCGTTTGCGCCCCGACCGCATCATCGTGGGCGAGGTGCGCGGCAGTGAAGCACTCGAATTGATTCAAGCGATGAACACCGGTCACAAAGGTTGTATGGGAACCATCCACGCCAACACGTCCGAAGACGCGCTGGTGCGTTTGGAAACTTTGGCGCAAGGCGGGGACGCACAGCTTTCCGAGCGCGCGCTCACCCACCAAATCGCTTCGGCCATCGACATTGTCGTGCAAATCTCGCGCTATTCGGACGGCTCGCGCCGCCTGGCCAGCATTTCCGAAGTGCTCGGCCAAGACCGCGACGGTAAATACAATGTGGTGAACATTTACGAAATCCCGCGCTTGGTGAAGCAGCCGGATGGAAAACTCAAAGGCGGAATCGAGCCGACCGGCACTTTGCCGTCGTGGATGGAAGAGATCGAAGACAATCAAATCCCGTTCCCACGCTCGAAATTTCAAAAGCCAATTAAGGGCAGCGCGGCCGCTTAAACGTCTATACTCGCCCACAATTAACGCATCGCTTAACCGCAGCGGCTAAACGCCGCGTCAACGATAGGTGTTTTGCACCAAGGTCTAGGTTGCGTTACAAATTAGGGGATGCTGTTCAGTGGCAAAATTACAAATTCATTTTTAGTCTGCCTGGACAGGCAAGGCGTGGATTCAGAAAAGCTTTTTGAACTCACGGATTTGCCTACGGAATTCCTGCGCGATAGTTCGTGTTGGATTCCCGCACAAGATGTCGAAAAATTCTTGGCCGGTATCGATCGCGAATTCGGCCCGACATTTCAGGAAGCCGTCTCGACCATGGTCGGGCATCAATGCCACACCCTGCGCGCGTGGGGAGTTCTCGACAGCGTGATCAAGATGATGCAAAAGCCGCAGGATTTATTTCTGCAGCCGCATCGGTTTTTGAGCTACTTCGTTTCGCCTGCACCCCCGGTCGGAAATTTACAACGCGAAGAAGAAGCCATCTCTTTTGATTTGCCGATTTCGAATCAAGAATTTCCGTTCGTGACCGAATTTCTGCGCTCTGCTCTTGAAGTGCTGCCGTGCTATCTGGGGCGCAATCCGGCGCAAGTGCGCTGGAAGCAAACGCGCATTCAGATCAGCTGGAGCGAATCGCAAGACGGCATGCTGAAGGAAGAAGATCTTTCGCCGAATTATAAACCGGAACTGGTGCAGAATTTAATGGAAGCGCTGGAAGAATCGCAGCGCCAGATAGAAGATCTGCGCACCCAACTCAGCCAGAGCGAATCTTCAAAGCCGCAGCCCATCCACGCGACCGACACCGAGTTTGTACAGGGCATGCGCACGCACTTGGTGCGCGCGCGCGGGCACATGATGCGGCTAAGCGATTATTTGGTGCGCTCGCAACAACTGGTCACTTTGTTGATCGGTCAAGACCGCTTGGACCGCCAGGTGACCGAAGCGATGAAGCGCGTCGACTGGGATTATGTCAAAACGCAATCGTCGCAAGTCGCGCAAGAAACGGCCGATCTGCTCACTGAATTCGAGCGTGAATTGAATCAGCGTTTACGCCCCGCCAAGAAAATTAAATCCGCGCAGCGCACACTTGATCTCGAGACGCTCGCGTAATAGCCTTCGGCATCGTCCGAAGGAGTTTTTCAATGTCTAAAATCAAGTCCGTCCTCGCCCGCGAAATTCTGGATTCACGCGGAACGCCTACACTCGAAGTTGAAATCACCACGGATCAAGGAATCAAATCCCGTGCGGCGGTGCCAAGTGGTGCCTCGACCGGCGCGCACGAGGCCATCGAGCTGCGCGACAAAGATCCTAAACGCTATTTAGGCAAAGGGGTGATGAAAGCGGTGAACAACGTGCGCGAATTGTGCACGCCCGCGATTCTCGGCAAAGACGTTATGGACTGGCGCGCGATCGATAAAACCCTGATCGCATTGGATGGGACGGAGAACAAAGGCAAGCTTGGCGCGAACGCGATCCTCGGCATTAGCTTGGCTTGTGCCAAGGCGGCAGCGCTGTCGCAGAACCAGGATCTTTTCCAATTCCTCGGCGAAGGCAAAGCGCACAGGCTTCCCGTGCCATTGATGAACATCATCAATGGCGGCGCGCACGCCAACAACGGCATCGACATTCAGGAATTCATGATCGTTCCCACGGCCGGCGGCTCGTTCCGCGAGGCGCTGCGCGCGGGCTCGGAGATTTTCCACACGCTTAAAAAAATCTTAAGCGATGACGGCTTTTCCGTGGCCGTCGGTGATGAAGGCGGATTCGCGCCAAAACTAAAAAGCAACCGCGCAGCACTTGAGTTCGTCATGCGGGCGATCGAAAAAGCCGGCTACAAACCGGGCGAAGACGTCTCCGTGGCGCTTGACGTGGCGGCGACCGAACTCTTTCACGACGGCAAATACAACTGGGAAGGTAAAACCCTCACCAGCGAGCAGATCACCGAAATCTACGCCGGCTGGGCTAAAGACTTTCCGCTGATCAGTGTGGAAGATGGGCTCTCCGAAGACGATTGGAACGGTTGGGTTCATCTCACCAAAACCTTGGGATCAAAAATGCAATTGGTCGGCGATGATTTGTTCGTGACCAATCCCAAGCGCCTGAAAGACGGCATCGACAAGAAGGCCGCGAACGCGATTCTGATTAAAGTAAATCAAATCGGTTCACTCAGTGAAACTCATGATGCCATCAAAATGGCGAAGTCGGCCAAGTTCCATACCGTCATGTCCCACCGTAGCGGTGAAACCGAAGACGTCACGATCTCCGATCTCGCGGTGGCCTTCGACTGCGAACAGATTAAAACCGGCAGCCTGTGCCGGGGGGAAAGAACCGCCAAGTACAACCAGCTCCTGCGCATCGAGGAAGCTCTGGGCGCCAAGGCGACGTATTGGGGAAAAGCCGCTTTCAAGAGTTAAGATAGCGATTCAGGCCTGACCCAGAACTAGACTTTAATTCAGGTCACGGTTTGATATTCTAATATGGTGAGACGTTTCCTGTTTGGGTTCTTTCAGAAGCTGAATCAACTCCTCCAAGCTCCGCAAAAGGTTCTTTGGATTTGTCTAGGGTTAGTGGTCGCCAATATGATCTTGGACGGCAGCCTCTTTAGACTTTGGAGTTTGAACCGCGATCACACGGCGATTCAGGAAAAAATCCAAGTCCTCCAATCCAAAAATTCGGATCTGAAGTCCCGGCTGAAAAAGGCCAAGGACCCGGCTTTCCTCGAGCGCGAGGCCCGGAATCGATTTGATTTGGTAAGCGAAGGTGACCTCGTCTTTGTTTTTTCTGAAGAGGAGGGACCATAACCACGGAGGCATTAAGTGAGAACAGGGCGGATAAAATGGTTCAACCAGTTCGAGAACTTCGGCTACATCGTTCTTTATGACGGGACCGAAGTTTACTTCCACTCGAGTGGTATGCTCGACATGAATATCGCCGGCCTTCTTAATCCAGGGTGCAACGTCAGTTTCGATTTAATCGAAACGCGTTCGGGCCCGGAAGCTCAAAACGTCGACGTGATTGGTTAGTCACTCAGACTGAGGCGAATTGTCCACACTCGGGGGTAGTTTCTGCAATGCAGTGCGGCCCCCTAGGCAATCGAATCCGGTTGTTTTATGAATAGCGTATTCCTGAATGGGAGAGGTTTTCCAAATGAGTTTCAGCGGCCCCGATATTCGCCATCTTCGCCAACGGCTGGGCTGGAGTTTAGCGGAAATGGCCCGGCAAATGGGCTGCGGAACGGAACTTCTCAAAAAATGGGAAGCCGGTGCATCGGCTCCCGATTCGGATGCCTTGAACCAACTGCGCTATCTGCGCAATCACGTCGACAGTTACAACGAGCAAATTTCGCAAAAGCCGCAGGCGGAACGCGAAATGGAAACTCGTAATGTGGCACAGCTCACGCATCGTGACCTTTTAAAAGATAATTAGGAGTTTCCGTTACCGGAAGTCTTTAGTAGAACTCATGCCCAGCATGAAGAATTTGTACCTCGTCGATGCGAGCAATATGTTTTTTCGGGCGTTCTTCGCCATCCCGCCGTTAACCAACGACAAGGGAATGCCGACCAACGCGCTTTACGGTTTTTTAGCGATGTCGCTGAAACTGATCCGCGAGGTGAAGCCCGATTATCTTGTTTATTGCTTCGACCTGAAGGAGCCGTCTTTCCGCAGCGAACTCTATACCGAGTATAAAGCTCATCGCGACGAGATGCCCGATCTGCTTAAGCCGCAAATCCCTTACTTAAAAAATATGACGAAGCTGCTCGGTATTGCCACCGCCGAAAAATCTGGTTTCGAAGCCGATGACGTGATCGGAACCCTCACGATGCGCGCGGTTGCCGAGCACGTTAACGCGGTGATTGTGAGCGGCGATAAGGATTTCGCGCAGTTGGTGCGGCCCGGGGTTTCTTTGTACGACACGATGAAAGATGTGCGCATGGATTCCGACGGCGTCAGTGCCAAGTTCGGCGTACGTCCCGATCAGATTATCGATTACCTCGCATTGGTCGGCGATTCCTCCGACAACGTTCCCGGCGTGCGTGGCATCGGCCCCAAGGGCGCTTGTAAGTTGCTGAGCGACTATCAAACCTTGGACGGCATTTATGAAAAAATCGACGAGATCAAAGGCGCCACACAAAAAAAATTGATCGAGAGCAAGGACATGGCATTTTTGTCGCGCAAGCTGTGCACGATCGTGACGGATGTGCCGCTGGCTCTTGAATTTGACTCGTTGAGAATGAAACCTCTTGAGCCTGAACCGGTTCGCGTGATGCTTAAGGAGCTTGGTTTCGGAAGTTTTGAGCGCAAAATATTTAGCGACTCGACTGCTGCGCCAAGCTCACCCGTAACGGGGATGCCGTTAAGCTCGCCGCAGGCGAAGAATGAATCCAAGAAGCCTTTAAAATCGCCCGGCAAAAAGAAATCAGGTGGGATCACCGAGCCCGATTCTTGGACCGAAGAGCAATGGACGCTCGAAGAGCTTAAGACGAAGATTGAACCTTACTCTGAAATCTGGGCGTTGTTGAACGAGCGCGGATTGTACTTGGGCTACAAGGGCCGGGTTATCCGCGTGCCTGCCGATGATCTCGCCATTGGCGAAGCGCTTTGCCGAAAGCAATTGAAGTGGAAGGGTTACGACGTCAAGCAGGTGTTAAAGACGATCAATTGTCCGGGACAGTTGGTGATTTGGGACGGAATGCTTGCCGCCTATATTGTGCGCGCCAATTCGATCCCCAGCTTCGAAGACATCTATGAAATGTATTGTAGCAAGCGCTTGCCCGATTTGTGTACGGCCGCCGACCAGATGACCGCCCATCAAGAGCTGGAAATTTTGCTGCGCCAAAAGATGATCGAGCAAGAAGGCCTTTCGGTTTTTGATCGCTTCGAACTGCCGCTTGTGCCGGTGCTCACCGATATGGAAATCAAGGGCATCAAGGTCGACATGAAGGAACTCGCGATCCAAGGGAAAAGTCTCGGCGAGGATATCGCGCGCCTTGAGAAAGACATTCACCGCGAAGCCGGAGAGACCTTCAATATCGGCAGCCCTAAACAGCTCGGAGCGATTCTTTTTGATAAGCTGAAATTGCCGGTCGGACGCAAAACCAAAACGGGTTTTTCGACCGACAGCGACGTCCTGGAAAGTTTGATCGACAAACACGCGATCGCTAAATTTATCGTTGAGTATCGCGAACTCACAAAATTGAAATCGACATATGTCGACGCTTTGCCGGCGCTCGCCGATCCGACAAACTTCCGCATTCATTCGCGTCTGAATCAAGCCGCGACGACCACCGGCCGCTTAAGCAGCACCAATCCGAATTTACAAAATATTCCGATCCGCACCGAGCGCGGACGCCTGGTGCGGCGTGCGTTTATCGCCGACGAAGGCAATGTGTTGATCTCGGCCGATTACTCGCAGATCGAGTTGCGCATCCTTGCGCACATCACGGAAGACGAAGGCCTAACCCGCGCCTTTCGCGACGATCTCGATATTCATGCGGCGACCGCTTCCGAGATCTTCAATATTTCTCTGATGGATGTGACCGCGACCCATCGCCGTATCGCCAAGGCCGTAAATTTCGGTTTAGCTTACGGGCAGGGCGCTTTCGGCTTAGCCGATGTTTTAGGAATTCCGCGCGGTGAGGCCACCGAAATTATCACTCGCTACTTCACCAGATTCAGCGGCGTGAAACGCTATATGGAGAACACGACTCGTGAAGCGATGGAAAACGGCTACGTCTCGACGCTGTTCGGCCGCCGCCGTTATCTCGATGAAATGCAATCGAAGAATCCCAACATCCGCAAGGCCGGCGAGCGTGCGGCGATCAATGCGCCGATTCAGGGCACAGCCAGTGATCTGGTGAAATTGGCGATGATCCGCGTGCACGAAAGCCTGCCCATCCCGTTGCTGCTGCAAGTGCACGATGAATTGATTTTCGAATGCCCCGAAGACGAAGCCGCCGAGATGAGCGAAGAGATCAAAGCGATCATGGAGAACGTTCACCAGTTGAAAGTTCCGCTTAAGGTGAATGTCGGCGTCGGCCTAAATTGGGACGATGCTCATTAGTCTTTAGGCACATAGTTCGCAACGATTCCGGTAAGAGGGTTTTACGGCCTGTAAAACGGCCGTGAGCTTTAATTGTATTTTGTCACCGGGATTTTTGCCCCTTGAAATTAATTAAAGTCTATTTCCGAACTTTAAATATCCTGTGGACCGAAGAGCGCTGGCTGACCTTGGCGTTGGTTGTCACTTCGATTTTTGTAGGCCTGATTCAATTGGCCGAGCCTGTAATGTTCGGTCGCGTGATCGATTCGCTTTCTCGCCAGAGCGGCGTTCTCTATATTTTGCTGCTGTGGACGGCGCTCGGCTCCGCCAACATTTTCTTCAGTGTCTTCCTTGCCGTCATGAGTGACCGTTTAGCGCACCGGCAAAGGCTCAACACGCTCGACCAGGTTTTTGGGCGGGTGATTGCGTTGCCGGTAAGCTACCACTCGGAACAAGGCTCGGGGCGTGTCGTGCACGCCATCCTTTCGGGTACGGATCAGCTCTTTGATCTATGGCTGTCTTTTATGCGTGAGCATCTCTCATCCATCATCGGGATTGTTTTTATGGTGCCGTTGGCATTGACCTTGGATTGGCGGATGGCGGGAATGCTGTTTGTGTTGGCATCGATATATACGGCGGCGAACTTCTTAATCGTTCACCGTACGCATGATCTGCAAGAGAAAGTCACAACCTATCACCAGAATATGTTCGCGCGCATCGGCGATGTGATCGGCAATGTCACCGTCGTGCAAAGTTATTCCCGTTTAGTGAATGAGATTCAGGCTCTGCAGCGAATCACCGCGCAGGTTTTAAGCGCTCAATATCCGATTCTCACATGGTGGGGAATCCTATCGGTGATCACGCGTATCGCTTCAACTTTAACAATGGTTTGCATTCTTTCTTTAGGTTCTTGGCTTGTCGGGCGGGGTGAGTTGACGGTCGGCGCGGTGGTTTCGTTTGCGAGCCTTTCTGTGCTCTTAATCGGCCGGCTTGAGCAAGTTTCCAACTTTCTTTCGCACACGATTTCCAAAGGACCGACGCTGCAAAATTTCTTTCATTTGCTCGATCAAAACGGTGCGGCGGTCGAAATGCCGGGTGCCCGCGCCATTCAGTCGGTGAGCGGCGAAGTGAAGTTCGACGATGTGACTTTTCGGCATAAAAGCAGCCCTTACGGCATTTTCAATGTGAGTTTTCATGCGCTCGCCGGACAAACGGTGGCTTTGGTGGGGCCGTCGGGTGCCGGCAAAAGCACGACATTGGCGCTCCTGCAGCGGCTTTTTGACCCGCAGCAGGGGGCGATCACCGTTGATGGAGTCGATGTGAAGATGTACACGCTGGGAAGTTTGCGTCATGCGATCGCCACGGTCTTTCAAGATGCCGGCCTATTTAACCGATCGATCAGTGAAAATATCCGAATCGGAAGGCCGGATGCGACCGACGAAGACGTTATCCAAGCCGCTAAGCAGGCCGAGGCTCACGATTTTATAGTTCGCAAACCGGGCGCATATGATTTTGTTATCGGCGAGCGCGGCGCCGCCCTCTCCGGCGGGGAGCGCCAGCGTATCGCGATTGCCCGTGCAATTCTGAAAAATGCGCCGATCCTGATTTTTGACGAGGCGACAAGTGCGCTCGACAATCAAACGGAAAGAAGAATTCAACAGGCATTAAACAGTCTTCGCGCGCAAAATAAGACGACATTCATCATCGCACACCGGTTGTCCACGGTCATATCGGCCGACCTCATACTGGTGTTCGAGGGCGGCCGGATTATCGAGTCGGGAACCTTTCAATCCTTGAGGGAAAAACATGGACTCTTCGCCGATCTTGTTAAGGCCGGTGAGCTCACAAGAGAGGTAGGAGGCATAAATGAAACGCGATAAAGCCGTCTCCTTTTCCGGTAAGGCCGGCGATGTGACCTCGATCGACGAGATCAGTAAAGGTTTCGAGGAATCGATTCAGTTGCCGCCCGCGGAGGCGTTGATCTCGCGCGGACACAAGATCTCGACCGACGATTTGTCGGTGTGGCATGAGCTGCACTCGGTTTTCGGCGGCATCACGAGATCCAAGAAGGCACGCGGGGTATTGGGGCTAGGCGGAGTAACTTTACTGGTTTTGATTTTTAATGTCTTAGGTGAGTTGCGGATGAACGCTTGGCAGGGATCTTTCTTTCGCGCGATCGAGACACGCGACTATCCCGGAGTGGGCTATCAGGCCGTGTTGTTCGTCGCGATTATGGTGGTCTTGCTTTCGATCGTGGTGACGCAAAATTGGTTGCTTGAACGCATGAAAATCAAATTGCGCGACTGGCTCACCAACAGCTTGCTTGACGAGTGGATGAAGCCTGGCCACGCCTATCGTTTGAACATGACTTCCGAAGAACGTTTGAATCCCGATCAGCGTATTCAAGAGGACGTTAAGAATTTCAGCGAATCCTCCGGCGACCTGGGCTTGGGTGCGGCACGCTCCGCTTTGATGTTGGTGTGCTTCGTGGGCTTGCTTTGGGTGATGTCGAGCGGAGTCGTTTTAAATCTAGGTAAGTATCATTTCTCAATTCCCGGCTACATGGTGTGGTTCGCGCTGCTTTATGCGGCGTTTGGTTCGTGGCTTGCGGCCAGAGTGGGCTCGCCGCTGATCAACTTGAACGAGAGGCGTTACTCCAACGAGGCGGCTTTGCGCTATTCACTTGTGCGTATCAGCGACAATGCGGAAAGCATTTCCTTTTATGGCGGCGAGAAAGATGAGCGCAAGATCGTCACGCATTATCTGCAAGGCGTTTTAGGCACGATGAAGACTTTGGCTTTCGCCAACGCCAAACTCACTTGGATCGCCAGCGGGCATGGTTGGATGACGGTGATCCTTCCGGTCATTGTGGCGCTGCCGGGCTATAGGCAAGGCAAGTTGGATTTCGGCTCGCTCATGATGGTGGTCGGCGCTTTTAACCAGGTGCAAAGTTCGCTACGTTGGTTCGTTGAGAATTTTGGCCGCATCGCCGATTGGCGCGCATCGCTTCACCGCGTGGTTGTTTTCCGCGAAGCTGTTCAGACTGTCGACGAGTATGAAAATCAGCCGGAGACGATTCGTCTTGAGAAGCATCCGGACGGCATCTTGGAGTTCGATCACACTTCGATCAGTCTGGTTGACGGCAAGGTTGTCATCGATGATGCGACCGCGCGGATCTCGCCGGGTGAGCGTGTTTTATTGACCGGCGAATCGGGCTCGGGAAAAAGCACCTTGTTGCGCGCAGTGGGCGGCTTGTGGCCGTGGGGTTCAGGCAGAATACTGACGCCGCCGCAGAAAGAAATGATGTTTCTTCCGCAAAGGCCTTATATTCCCCTCGGAACATTGGCGGCGGCGATCGCTTATCCCGACACTTCACGCGCGACGGACGTCGACGCTATTGCGGAGTGTTTGCGCCAAGTGAATCTGGCGTCTTTTATTCCGCGTCTTAACGATATGGACCGGTGGGATAAGCTGATGAGTTTGGGACAACAACAGCGCTTGGCTTTCGCGCGTTTACTTTTGCACCGGCCAAAATGGATTTTCTTGGACGAGGCGACCAGCGCGCTTGACGATGCGAACCAACATCAGATGATGTCATTGCTTGCCGAAAAGCTCGGCGACTCCGCGGTAATCAGTATCGGCCATCGCAAGGGGCTTGAGCAATATCACACTCGGACACTGCATTTGGAACTCACTCATTCGGGCCGCGTACTCACTCGCAAGACGAAACCCGTGCTCGTAAATAAAAATGGCCTGTTTAGAAAACTCAGACGCAAAATAAGACCGTTGCCGAGCGAGATTCCGGTTTAGCCTGAGTTCTTTGGGAACGAAACTTTCGCTAAATCCAGGACGGGCTCAGAATGTCCAACCCAAGGTGAACTCAAGGGCAAGACTGCCGGTACGTGCATAGGATACGTTGTCATCTGTACCGCTTGAGTTTTTGATTTTCACTTTGGTCTCGCCAAGAGGAAGTGCGAGTCCTCCTCCGAGCATAATGTTGAAGTTATCCCAGAACCATCCATAGCCTACGAGTGTAGAAGCCGCGATCGAGGTCGCAGTGCCGGTCACGCTGCCGGAAGAGTCACTGGTTTTCACCTCAACGGAATTGAATGTTAAGCTGGGCCCAACGTAAAGTCCGTCGGTAAAGACACCATTCTTAAACCAACTGGCGCGAACTCCGCCGCCGATGACGTTAATGTCATAATTCGACGAGAAAGAGCCGGTCGAGTTCATTGTAAAATGCCAGTAAGTGAACTGCGGGCCTATCGTCCAATTAGGATGAACGGCAATGTCGAAGTTCAGATCGACTGCACCTACAAGTGCGTGGATCGGGCCAAATCGTAAATTGAAATTGTCGGCGGTATCGGCATGAGCGCCGAACGGGAACGTAACGAACAAAAGCGGAAGAAGCTTCTTCAGAAACATGATGATGGACCTCTCGTGTAGTTTGCCAAATTGTTATTGCGCTGTGAAAGGCTGTCAACGATGATTTTAGAGACGCTCCCAACCGACTACGCGTCCACCTTCAAAGTAAACAATGCGCATTTCTTTTTGATAGCCGTCATTGCCCGAGATGTAGCGGTTGTACTTCCAGCGCTCAAAGCCATAAAGCGCATTGCCGGCGACTTCCACGGCGTCGGGATCGCCCCAACTTTCACTGACGGCTTTCTGACTCATGCCCAAGGCGATGTCATTGCTCTCGATCGCCTTCGCCACTTCATTCGGATAGGCCTCGTCGTTCAATCCGAGGCCGCGCTGCTGGGCCCAGCGCTCACGCGCTTCGTAAGTGGGAAGTGATAGAAAATAACTTCGTTCGCGGTCGTTTTTCAAATGCGAGCGCACCTGGAAATATTGCTTCTTCTCGCGCTTGGTTTGAATTTTCGATTCTTGGCGTTTGAGGCGAACGCGGGCCTCAACCCCGGCGCGCTCATTGTCGCTCAAGGGACGGCCAAGTAAGCCCAGCTCTTCACGCGCGTCATGTTCAACGCTGATTTGTTTTTGTCGGTAAAGATCGGAAGGAGCGGAGGAAATGTCACTGTCTTCATAACCGCTGCTCGAACTGCGCTCAAAAGCGGCGCAGGCCGAAAGTCCTAAGAAACAGAGTGCAAGAATGATTTTCATATCTGGGACCTCCATGTCCTGCTTAGGTTTTCGGTATCAATTTGAGAAAAATTGAGTCCATAATGAGAACAGTTATGACGACATCGACACCTGACCAGCCCAAAGGCGAGGAAATTCCGCTTGAGGATATCGACAAGATCCTCGAAGCCGAAGATCCCGAGTTTGCCAAAGAGATCGCCGAGGTACGCTCGGTCGAGGCCAATAAGGATGTGATCCTTGAGGCGACCGTCGTGGGCGAGGCCGATGCTCTGCCGACCGAGGCGGAAATCGAAGAGAAGCCGCTGGCGGGCCTCGCGAAGTATAAGAATAAAATCAAACAGGGTCTCGGCGGCTTGAAGTTGCGCGCCAAAAATCGCTTAGCCACCGCCGGGCATGACCTCGTCATCTTCGCCAAAACCCGCCCAAAAGAATTTGCGATCTATTCGCTGGTGATGGCTAAAATCATGGCAAGAAATGCACTGTTCCCGTTGCGTGCCTTTCAGCAGGCGAACGGGCTTCAGAAATTGACCTTTTTTTTCCTGCTCGGCATCGTGGGATTGAGTGCTTGGGTCTTGATGCATAATTTCAAAGGCGTATGGCTTCCCCATATCCATGAACCGATCTTGCGCACATTCGAAGCGGATGCCGATTTCGTGGAAACCTTTGATCCCAAGGAAGAGGGCGAGAGCTTCTACAGCGCGTTCCCGCAAGAGCGTTTTGAGTATTTATTCCCCCGCACAAAAGTGAATCTTAAGCGCACGCGCGAAAACCCGAACCCCATGGGCGCTTTTGAAATCATCGTGCTGCTGGATTCAAAAGACACGGCCGTCGAAGTGCATGACCGTGAGGTGGAATTTTTTGATCATCTGCAGCGGGTCTTTGAGGAAGAAACTTTCACCGACCTGGAAAGCGAACTCGGCAAGGGCCGTCTGAAGGTCCGCATCAAGCGCGAACTCAATCAGATGCTCACCCAAGGCTGGGTGAAAGACGTAAATTTTAAAACTTTCGTTTTGAAGCCTTAATTAATTAGTTACCGACGCCGCCGGCGGTAACCCACATCCGCGCGCCGACGCCGGCGGTAACCCACATCCAAACCGCCGGCTTAGTTCCCCACCAACTTTTCAACATCGATCTCGTAAGTGCGGATACGGTCATGCAGCGTCGATTTCGGCATGCCTAAGTCGGCCGCGGTTTTGCGTTGGTTGCCATGATTCGCGATCAAGCGGCTTTTGATCATTTCCAGTTCGATCTCTTTAATGACCGAACGGCTTGGCTTAAAAGCCTCGGCCGGTGGCGAATCTTGTCCGCCGGGCATGAGGTCGATGAGCTGGCTGGCCATCGCTTCGGTGATTTCTTCGGCTCCCCAAAATGCTTTGGCGCGCGCGACGACATTTTTAAGTTCACGGATATTTCCCGGCCAATCATGGGCTTTCAAGCGTTGGATCGCGCCGAATGAAAAACGCACGCGCATCGCACGTGCGAATCCATAAATCAAATCTTCGAAATCGTCTTTGCGGTCCTTAAGCGCAGGAGCTTGAATTTGCACAACATGTAAACGGAAATAGAGATCGGCGCGGAATTTTTCGTCGAGCACTAATTTTTTAAGATCGTGATGGGTGGCCGCGATGATGCGCACGTCGGTTTCAACCGAGCGATCGCTGCCGACAGGGCGGATCTGATTGTTCTCCAGCGCGCGCAAAAGTTTCGGTTGCAGGGTCAGCGGCAGATCGCCGATTTCGTCCAAGAAAAGAGTTCCGCCTCGGGCGGCCTCAAAAGCACCTTTGCGGTCGTTAGTGGCGCCGGTGAAGCTGCCTTTTAAATGCCCGAACAATTCACTTTCGACCAGGGATTCACTTAAGGCGCTGCAGTTCACGCTGACGAATGGTCTGTTTTTGCGGGCGCTCATGCGGTGGATGGCTTGCGCAAGAATGTCTTTGCCGGCGCCGGAAGGGCCGGTGAGCAAAACGGGGAATTGCGATTGTGCGATATTCGGCAGGCGCCGCAGTTGAGTTTCCCACGCGGGAGACTTACTGGAGAGTTCGAAGCTTTGCGGCTCGGACTTGCTGGTCGAGAAATGGAGTTCGGTCGTCCCCACGCGGATGCGATCGCCTTCATTCAACAGCGCTTCGAAGACCCTGGTGCCGTTGATCAGGGTGCCGTTGCGGCTGCGCAAATCGCGCAGCAGAAAGCCCGCCGGTTTGCGCTCGATCCGCATATGGCGGCCGGAGGTGAATTCGTCGCTCACGACGATATGATTTTCGGGATCCCTTCCGATCGTAAGGAATTCGCCGAGTTCGACTTGCTGGGCGCGAGCAGAGTCCTTCCAAGTTAAAAAGCCGATATCGGAAAGCTGCAGTGATGCAAGAGTGCGTGTGGTCATCCCATCCTCCGGGGAAAAGAGTTTTCAAAAGAAGGTCAACGCAACATCAATGCCCCTGTGGGAGCGCTTAAAAGCGGGAGCGGACGCTTCTGTGCGGTCCGCAATTTCGGACTTTGTCCTTTGCGGTCGGACAGTCTATGATGGGCGCCATGAGAGTGAAGTTCATGACAAGCGGAAAGGTCCCCAAGGACTATCCGTTCCCTTATAAGCCCGAAATCGCGATCGTCGGCCGCAGTAATGCCGGCAAATCCTCGTTCATCAACGCTCTGACCAACAGCAAGATCGCAAAAGTCAGCGGTACGCCCGGCAAGACGCGGCTTCTCAACTTCTTCGACCTCGACGACAAAATTTACATGGTGGATATGCCTGGGTATGGTTTTGCGAAAGGCGACCAAGAGGAAGTGATCGGCTGGAAGAACATGATCGAAACCTACCTGGCCGAGCGTGAAACCTTAAAGGGCGTCGTTTTGATCATGGATATCCGGCGCGAGTGGGCGAATGAAGAGCAGATGATCAGCGATTGGTTCACCATGCACGACATCCGTTGGACTCTTGTGTTGAACAAATCAGATAAGCTTTCGCGCTCAGCCATGTTGCAAAAAAAGAGGGATTTTCAAAAAAAGGCCGGCACCGCCGAGGTCTTTGCGCTCTCTTCGATGAAAAAAGAAGGACTGGATGAAGTCCGCAATGTGCTCTTTAAGGATTGGCCAAAATGAAAACCGTAGGCGTGATTCCGGCGCGTTTTGCCTCGACCCGCTTTCCGGGAAAGCCGCTGAAGCTGATTTTGGGAAAGCCTCTGTTGCAATGGGTGATCGAGGGCGCGCGCCAAAGCCGTTTGCTCAATGAAATTTGGGTCGCCACCGACCATCCCGAGATCGAGAAGTTAGCAGTGAGCGTCGGCGCCAAATGCGTCATGACCCATCCGGATTTGGCGACGGGAAGTGATCGTGTTTTTGCCGCGGTGAAAGATGCCGACGTCGACGTGGTGCTTAATATCCAAGGCGACGAGCCGCTCATAACCGGAGCTCTGCTGGATCAACTCGTCGAACCCATGTTGTCGGATCAGCTACTGCCGATGGCGACTTTGGGGCGCCGTTTGAAAGAGGGAGATTTGGAGAGTCCGAATACCGCAAAGATCGTACTCAATCACCGTGGCGAAGCTCTTTACTTCAGCCGTCTTCCCATTCCCTATTCGCGCGTTGACGCGCCCGTTCGGGAAGCGATATGTCTCAAGCACATTGGTCTTTATGCGTTCCGCAAAAGTTTTTTAAGCCAGTTTTGCGCTCAAAGTCCGACTCCATTAGAATTGGCGGAAGGGCTCGAACAACTCCGGGCTTTGTACTTGGGCGCGCGAATAAAGGTGGTCTGCGTGGATCACGAGTCTTGGGGAGTGGATACTCCGCAAGACGTCGCCAAAGTGGAAAGTCTGCTTCGCAGTAAAGGTCGCCGAGAATGAAAAAGAAAATCAAAAAAACGAGCAGCAAAAAAGCCGCGACGAAATCCACTTCCGAAGCGATGGTGCAAAAGTATATTTTTGTAACCGGCGGGGTGGTCTCTTCGATCGGCAAAGGTTTGACCGCGGCTTCGCTGGGAACATTGCTTGAGGCGCGGGGCCTAAAGGTCGCGCTGATGAAATGCGATCCCTATATCAACGTGGACCCGGGCACGATGTCGCCCTTGCAGCACGGTGAAGTGTATGTCACCGACGACGGCGCCGAAACCGATTTGGATTTGGGCCACTATGAGCGCTTCACCAATGTTTCGGTCAGACGTGCGAATTCGGTTACGGCCGGACAAGTGTACGAGAACGTGATCTCTAAAGAGCGTCGTGGGGATTACCTCGGCGGAACGGTGCAGGTGATTCCGCATATCACCGACGAAATCAAATCGCGCATCTATGAAGCCGCGCAAGGCTCCGAGGTCGTGATCGTCGAGATCGGCGGCACCGTCGGCGATATCGAAGGTTTGCCGTTTATCGAAGCGATCCGTCAGATGCGGGTCGATGTCGGCGTTGAGAATTCTATTTTTGTGCATGTCACTTACGTCCCTTATATTGCGGCTGCCGGCGAATTAAAATCGAAGCCCACGCAGCACTCGGTGAAGGAACTCATGCAAGTCGGAATTCAGCCCGATTTTTTAATTTGCCGTAGTGAGCGCGAGATCGGCGCGGATTTAAAGAGCAAGATCGGTTTGTTCTGCTCGGTTCGTCCTGAGAATGTGATCGCGGCCATGGATTCGAAAACGATCTATGAAGTGCCGCTGGTTTTGCACGCCGAAGGTTTTGACGCCAAAGTCGCCGAGCGCTTGCGCTTGGACGTGGGCAAGCCCGATATGACCGGCTGGAGCCGTATGGTCGAGACGATCAAAACGCCTGAGCGCGAAATTTCGATCGGTATCGTCGGTAAGTACGTCGATTTGAAAGAATCTTATAAGTCTTTACACGAAGCGATCATTCACGGCGGAATCGCGAATAATGCGAAAGTGAATGTCGCTTATATCGATTCGGAAACGCTGAATGACCGCAATGTCGGTGAAGCTTTAAAAAACGTCGATGGGGTTCTTGTCCCCGGGGGCTTCGGCGAACGCGGGGCCGAGGGCAAGATCGCGGCGATCCGTTTTGCGCGTGAAAATTTGATTCCGTTCTTTGGGATTTGCTTCGGCATGCAGATGGCGGCGATCGAATTCGCGCGCAATGCTTGCGGAATCAAAGACGCGACTTCGCGTGAATTCGTGGGCCAGAAGAAAACCGCGCGCAATGTGGTCATCGACATGATGAGCGACCAAAAGAATTTGCGCGACATGGGCGGCACGATGCGCCTCGGCGCCTATCCTTGCCGGGTGGAAAAAGGAACGCGCACTTTTGAGGCTTATGGTGAAACTCAAATTCAAGAGCGCCACCGCCACCGGTACGAGTTCAACAATAAGTACCGCGCCCTGTTCGAGAAAAAAGGCCTGACCATGTCGGGCGTCAACGATGACCGCGATTTAGTCGAGATCATTGAAATCACCGAGCATCCGTGGTTTATCGGCGTGCAGTTTCACCCCGAATTTAAATCGAAGCCCTTGGCGCCGCACCCGTTGTTTAAGAGATTTGTGTCCGCCTCGTGGGAGCAGAAGAAAAAAGCGATGGATAAAGTGTATTCGAAGAAATCGAAATCGCCGAGCCGTACGGCACGAGCCAATCATGTCAGCTGACGTCGAAGAGGGCCGCCGGGTCCTTAGGGTCGAAGCGCAGAGTATTTTAGATATCGCCGAAAAATTAAACGGCGGATTTTCTGCGGCGGTTGAGATGGTCATGGCCTGCACCGGTAAAGTGATCGTGACCGGTATGGGCAAGTCGGGGCAGATCGCGCGCAAGATGGCTTCGACCTTGAGTTCGACCGGAACGCCCGCCTTGTATTTGCATCCCGCGGAAAGCTCACACGGCGACATGGGTGTCATCGCTAAGGGCGATTTGGTCCTCGCTTTTTCTTACGGCGGTGAAAGCCATGAACTCGTGCCGATGTTGAGTTACCTTGCGCGCAAAGGTATTCCTTTGATTGCGTTCACCGCGAAGAATGAATCGTCTTTGGCTAAAGCGGGGGCGGTTGTTTTGGATATCGCGGTGAAGGAAGAGGCTTGTCCGCTGGGGCTTGCGCCGACGTCTTCGTCGACCGCCTCGTTGGCCTTGGCGGATGCTTTGGCGATGACTGTGTTGAAGCGCCGGGGCTTTAGAAAAGAAGATTTTGCCGAATTTCATCCAGGCGGCGCCTTGGGGCGTAAGCTCACTATTCGCGTAAAAGACGTCATGCATTCGGGCGATGCTTTGCCGATCGTAGTCCTTGGGGATGAGATGAAAACGGTGATCTCGATGATGACGTCGAAGAACGTGCGTGGCGTGGCCGGAGTCGTGGACGACAAGTCTTGCCTGATCGGGATCATCACCGATGGTGATATTCGGCGCCGTTTAGAGAAAAGTTCGAATCCGCTGAATGAGAAGGCGGGCGACGTTATGTCGAAAAACCCCAAGACCATCGATTGCAATGAGTTGGCCGAGAAAGCCGCCTTCTTGATGCAGCAATTTAAAATCGATCGTTTGTTTGCGATTGACCGGCAAAGTGCCAATCCCAATAAGCCCGTCGGGCTGATTCACTTTCAGGATTTATTGGACGCAGGCGTCCGCTAGCTGTTCACACTCGACGCAAAGCTTCTTGTCTAGACAAGAAGCTTTGCAACAAAACTAAAAATATTTAGTAATGAACTCAGGCGCGACCGCCGCGTGCCGTTTTGGGCGTCTGGGCGCCCTTTAGGGGCACTTTAACCGCTTGAAATGCAATAGGTTTCAATAGGCTGGGCACCTGGCCTGCAGTTCTTCTTTCCGCGAAAGAGAAATTTAAATGCGCACGTTGGTTCTGATTTTTTTGTTTATCGCGGTTCCGTTGGCTGCGGGCACTCTCAAGCCCGAGCAGGAATCGGATTATTGGCAAGGCACGGGCATCGATTTAGCCTTTGCCCGCCAAGTGATCAACAATGAGAAATGCTCCTCGGCGGAACAGCATTTTCATGCTTGTCGCAAGGCCATGATCGAAGGTGCGCGCCTGGCCCTGTTATCAACGGATGCCCGGTTTAAAAAATTGGCCTACTTAAAATACCGTAAAAATTTTGATTTTGAATCTTTGCTCACGGCCATCGTAAAGGCGCCGGTCGATGTCCCTTCCGAGATGATCATCGGCAAGGTCGTAAATGCTTATATGCGCGCGCACGACCCGTATTCGCGCCTTATGCCGTCGGCTTTTGTCGAATTGCTTTTGAATGGGCAGAGCAAAACTTATTTCGGCCTTGGCCTCGAAACCGAAGAGACGGGTGCCGGGCTTAAGATCTTTCAAGTTTACCCGAACACGCCGGCTGAAAACGCGGGCCTGAAAATTCATGACCGCATCGTCTCGATCAACGGCCTTTCGGCGCGCAATGAACTCGAAGCGCACGCTTTAGGCCAGGCGCTGTCGGTCGGCCGCGCCGGCGAGAAATTTGCGCTTGAGATCGGACGGCATGGACGCAAATTTATGGTTAACCTGGAAACCATGCCGCTGGTGATCCCGGAGACTTCGGACGACATTTACAGTATTGACGGCAAGAACATCGGCTATTTGCGTTTGCGTAGCTTTTCTGACGACGCTTGTTTGCATCTGCAGCAGAAGGTGGAGATTTGGCAAAATCAAGCCGCGAAATTAAACGGACTGATTTTGGATTTACGCCACAATTCCGGCGGGCTGGTGAACGAGGGCCAGTGTATCGCGCAGCTGTTTGTGGGCAATCGCACGATCGTGACGCGTGAACCTTTGCAACTCGACTTCCCGGCAAGCTTGCATGTTGAAAACGCCAAGCTTCCGCCCATCGAGTCTTATCCCTGGCAACGCACGTTCTCCGATCTGCCGCTGGTGATATTGATCAACGAAAGATCGGCCAGCGCTTCCGAATTTGTCGCCGGAGCGCTGCAAGACTATCAGCGCGCCTGGATCGTCGGCGAACGCAGCTACGGCAAGGGGACGACGCAGTTGATCCACCGGCTTCCCGATTATCCGAAATTGCGCGCGCTCAGAACGGTGAGCCACTATTTGCGTCCTTCGGGAGTCAGCACGCAAAGTGTCGGCGTCACTCCCAATTTCAGCGTTCCTTTTGAAAAATCGGCAAGCCTTCGCGCCCGCGTATTTTTGCGCGAGGAAGACATGCGCAAAAGCATGAAGCTACCGGCATCTTTGCAATGGCAGGAAAGCCGGCCCGGCAAAGTGGCGTTGATCGGGACGTGCCTTGCGAAACGGCATAACGATGCGACGGCCGACTTTCAGCTCGCGACCGCGCTCGGCATCTTTGCATGCGATCCGTGAAACTCAGACCAAAGACCTGAATAAATCGGCTCTGAATATACAAAGATTTCGAATCCCCCTAAGATTTAGACATCATGAAAAAGCCGCTTATTTTAATGCTGGTTGCGCTGTGTGCTTACACTCACTTGGGATTCGCCGACGAGATCGAGTTTCCTGAGGAAGAATTGGCGCGCGAATCGACTTTGCCGGTCTTCGATAAGCAGCGTGCGGTGCTTAACCGCACCGTACTGACCGACAAGCGCTTCGAACTCGGGGTCGGAGGCGGTCTCGAGATGAATGAGCCTTACTACAATGACTATATGTTCACCATTCAAGGCACTTACAACTTCAGCGAGACCGGCGCGATCAACGTGCAGGGCCTGATGTGGATGGATGGACTTTCGGATTATGGCACGCAGTTGAAGGCGGGAAGAGCGACACCGCCCAACCCATTCCCTCAGTTTGACGCCGCCAAGGCTCCGCATCCCGTGTTCGGTTTATTCGCGAATTATGAATTCATCGCGTACTATGGCAAAATTTCGATTTCGAAGCAGGGTGTGATGAACCTCAACACTTTTGCTTTGGCTGGACTTGGTTACATCAACATGGACTCGGTGAGCACTGTCGGATTGAACTTAGGGCTAGGCCAAAACTTTTTTATCACCAAAAATTTTGGGCTCCGTGCGGACCTTCGCTGGATCATCTTTCAAGGTCCAGATCCGACGTCTTATAAAGGCGACCTTCTGCCTAGTAAGGCCGTCAAACCTGGGGACTTCGAGGATCGCATCTACTACAACGGTCAGCTCGGTCTCGCCGCTATTTTCATTCTTTGAAGCATGGACCCGACCTAGGGCTTGGGTCTAGATTACATCTATATATATTCAATTTCAAAAATGCTTTTTGTATCCTCTAGGTAGAGATCCATCAACCTTGAGGTACGGCGCTTGCTACATCATCTTGGAATTACTTTAATTACGCTCATCTTGGTATTCGCGCCGCATGCGAAAGCTCAAGGGGATCTCGAAAAAAGTTTGGAAGCAGGCACCAGTGCCGAGAAGGAAGTCGAAGAGCTTTACGATAAGGACGAGAAGAAGACCGAGCAAGCGACTAAGCTCCGCGAGGAAAACAAGAAGCCCGCGAAAGAAGTTCGCTCGCTTTCCGATCTGGCAACGCTTGCTCCGTTCTCCGATGTCGCCGTGATTCAAAAGCGGTTCTTGCCCAAGACTCAGCGCTTTGAAGGCAGCGGCGGCGTTTTTACAAATTTAAATAACCCGTTCTTTAACTCGGTCGGCGTGTCGGCGCGCCTGGCCTATTACATCCGCGAAAAATACGCGATTGAAGGTCTGGTCTCTTTCGCCAGCACCACGACCCGCGAAGTGACCGACGATCTTGAGCAGAAAAAACGCATTACGACCGACAACGTGGTCACCTCGAAAGGCTTTGCCGCGCTCGCCTTCAAGTGGAATCCCATTTACGGGAAGATCACCTGGCTGAATAAAACCATCGTGCCCTTCGATCTGAATTTCAACTTGGGGCTGGGCATGACTCAGACCACGGACGATCAGAATTGCCCGACGCTTCACTTAGGAACGAGCCAAGTCTTTGCTTGGAGCAAGTCGATGGCCTTTCGCTGGGATCTGACCTGGAACTTGTACCAGGCGGAGGCCGTGGTCGACACCGGTAAAAAAGAAACTTTGATGCAGAATGATTTGTTCTTGGGCCTAGGCTTGAGTTTCTACTTCCCAGAGGCGACTTACCGATGAAACGTTTAGTTTTATTTTTAGCTTTTGTTTCTTTGGTCCCGGCGGGAGCTCAGACGCGAAAGACGACTAAGAGCAAAATTTCGCGCCCCACATTTACGGGCACCGACCGCGATCTTTCCGATGCGCTGATGCTGGCCAAGGCCGGGCGCTATGCGGAAGCTTCGCAGCGGCTGTTCCAGCTCAGTTATTCGCCGCGCTTCCGTGATAAGCGCATGCAGATCAAATACATCTTAGGAATGACCCTTCATCAATTGAAGCTCAACCAGGTCTCGGCCTTCCAGTTCATCGGCGTGGTGAAAGAGGGCAACAACAAGTACATCAAACAAAGTTTAGAGAAATTGTCCCTGGCCGCGGACAGCTTGGGCGACGATACTCTTTTGAATTACGCGATTTCGCGCGTGAATGTGGATGAGTTCCCCAGAGTCCATCGCGACATGCTGCATTTCCGCATCGGCGAATTTCAGATGCGCAATAAGCAATATGAAGAAGCGGCCCGCAGCTTCGGCCGCGTTAGCCGAGGACATGCGCTTTACAACAGCGCAAAATATCAAGAGGCCTTGGCTTACGCCGAAAGCAATCAAGTGGAGCGTGCACTTTCGACTTTCGAACAATTGATCCAGTCTCGCGCGAGCGCGCCGGTAACCGACAAAACCAAAGTGGCGGCGATGATGGGCAAAGCGCGCGTGCTTTACCAGAAGAAGGCCTGGGACCCCGCGATCGAAATTTATCGCGATATTCCGCGCGACACGGAAGCTTGGCATGACACGATTTTTGAATCCAGCTGGGCGATGCTGCGTTCGGGCCGCTTCCGTTCGGCTTTGAGCAATTTTCACACTTTGCATTCGGCTTTTTACGAAGATCACTATCAGCCCGAAAGCTTGCTCCTGCGTTCGATCGTGTATCTTTACATCTGTAAATACGACGAGATGGATAAAGTCTTAAACTTGTTCAGCCAAATTTATAAGCCGGTTTACAAGCAAATCGACAGTACGCTTCAAGCCGTGGATAAGCCCGAGAAGTACTTCAACATGATGAACGAAATGATGAAGGCGAATAAGAAGGGCGTTGATCCAAGCCGCATGAGCACCCCGATTCCTTATATCGTGGCGCAAAAGATCACGCGCGAAGGCGACTTTCAAAACACCTTCCAATATATCCGCCGCCTTTTAGAGGAGCGTAAGCGCATCAACTCGATCGGCGGGGGCTGGGGCAGCTCGGCCGTCGGCAACTACGCCAAAAAGGTTTTGGCTACCCGTTTGGTTAAAGCCAAACAGAAAGCCGGCAAGATCGTGCGCAATCACTTGCTGACGATCAAAGAAGAACTTGTGGATCTGATCGAGCAAGAAGGATTCGCGCGCTACGAGATGATTAACGGGCGCAAAGAGACTTTGAAGAAGAAAATTGCCGGGAAAGATCTTCCGGATCAGCAAATCGATGAAGCCAACCAGCGCGATTTCTACATTCAGAACGGATACGAATACTGGCCGTTCAGGGGTGAATATTGGTTGGATGAACTAGGAAATTATCATTATGTCGGCACGCAAAGTTGTAATTAGAATCTGCGTTCTCATTCTTGCGTTAGCGGCAAGTTTCGACCCGGCATATGCTGCGGAGAAGGCGGCGAGCCGTAAAACGGTCGGCGACGTGCTTAAGCGCATCGAAAAGAACACCAAGAAGGTGACCTTCTCCAAAGATAAAGTTCAGCTTCCGACGTTTAAAAAGCAGACCGAGCTTCATCAGAAAGTGAATCTGAGCAAGATCAAGCCCCCCGCACGTTCCACCTTATATTATGAAGAGGGGACCAATGAGGGAAAGCTTGAGAAAATCACCGATCAGGGTATCCGCCAGCTTTACAAGCTCACGAATCAGTTCAAAACAAGCAAGCGCCGCGGGGAATTGTGGCTGCGCTTAGCCGAGCTTTATGTCGAAAAATCACGCTTGATCGAATATCGCTTGCAGCAGAAGTACGACGATGCGATTTCGGCCTGGCAGAAGAATCCCAAGCAAAAGCGCCCGACGCTGGATCTGAAGCCGGCTCAAGACTTCAACCGCAAGTCGGTGCAATTGTACGAATGGTTCATCCGCGACTTTCCCAAGGATGAAAAGGTCGATCAGGCTTTGTTCTTTCTTGGCTATAACTACTTTGAATTGAACCAGCCCGAGCGCGGAAAAGACTATTACAAGCGCCTGACCGATCAATTCCCCAAAAGCCCTTATATCGAAGAATCGAACTTCGCTTTGGGCGAATTTTATTTCGAACGCGAGCTATGGGCCGACGCTTTGAAGCACTATCAAGCGGTGGCCGCCAATAAACGCGCGCGCCTGTTCTCGTTCGCGTTATATAAGACGGCCTGGTGCCAGTACAAAACGGGTCAAGTTAAGCAAGCGTTGCAATCCTTGGAGCGGGTTATCCGCGCGGGCCGGGTGGCGAAAGGTTCGCAAGATTCTTCGGCGGGCGGTGTAAGCCGCATCCGTTTGGCGACGGAAGCGCAAAAAGACTTAGTGGTGTTCTATGCCGAAGCGGGAACAGCCAAAGACGCCCGGGCCTATTTCAACGAGATCGCCGGCGAGAAACAAACATACGGATTGCTTGAGAAGCTGGCTTACTATTACGCCGACATCGGCAATCGCGAAGGCGCGCGCTATGTCTTTCGCGATTTGATCACGGAGCGGCCCAATTCTCCGAAGGCCTACGATTACCAGTATCAAATCGTGACCATGTACGTTTCGACGGACAGCAAAGACACCTTTCGTAATGAACTCTACAACTGGATTCAAAACTATTCGCCGAGCAGTGAATGGGCAGAGGCTAATAAGAAAGACGCCCAACTGGTCGCGCGCGCGAATCAGCTGATCGAGACCACCTTGCGTAACCACGTTTTGCAAAATCACCAGACGGCGCAGAACTCCCGGGTTCCTTCCGCGCGTGAAGCCGCCAAGAAGGGTTACGAACTTTATTTTCACACCTTCAAAGAGGGTGCGAAGCTCGACGAAATGCATTTCTTCTACGCGGAATTGCTTTTCGATATGGGTGAGTTTGATACGGCCGCCCAACACTACGCTTGGGTGACGGACAATGCACCGAACTCCCCTTACTTCGAAAAGTCGTCGCTGAACCAAGTTTTGGCTTTAGAGAAAAGCTTGCCCAAGGAAGAAACGCTTAAGAAAGCCGTGGGCGACAGCCTTGAGGCGCAACCTTTCGCCAAGAATGTGGCGGCATTCGAAGCGGCCAGCGAGAAGTACGTCAAAGCTTATCCTAAGGGCGAAAGCGTTCCGGCGATGCGCTACAAAATGGGCGCGCTCTATTATTATCACAACCAATTCGACAAAGCGCTCGAGGCATTTAACTCGATCATTCGCGAATATCCGAAGTCACCTTACGCCCAATACTCGGCGAATTTGACCCTGGATATTTATAACCTCAAAAAAGATTATTCAGGCTTGGAAAAAGCCGGTAACGACATGATGGCCAACGAAGACCTGGCCAAATCGCAGGTCGGCGAGCAAGTGAAGGGCGTCCTTCAGCGCGCAAGCTTCAAGCGCGCGCAAGATCTGGAAGCCAAAAAAGACTATGCCGGTGCGGCTCAAGCCTATGAGGACTTCGCGAAGAAGAATCAGGGCGGGGAACTGCAAACTCCGGCAAGCTTCAATGCCGCGATTAACTTCGAGAGGGCGAACGACTTGACCAAAGCGGTCGGCATGTACGCGGTGGTCTTGGCGGACAAAAACCCCAAGCATGATGGCTTGAAGAAAAGCGCCAGCCAGAATGTCGCCGTTTTATTGGAAAAAACCGGTCAATACAAAAAGGCCGCGGAGGCTTACGAGAGTTACAGCAAGAAAAATCCTAAAGACAAAGCCTCGGTGGCTTTCAGTTACAACGCCGCGGTTATCCGCGACGGCATGAATTCTTATACGGCCGCGTTGGCCGGCTACCAAGCTCACTTTGACTCGGGCAAAGGCTCGGATAAGTGGGAAACGCTTTACCTGATGGCGCAATTGCAAGAGCGCCGCGGAAATATCACCAAAGCGCAAGGGTTCTACAAACAGTACTATGAAGCTCACCCAAAAAATCCGGCGGCTGTGGTGGAAGCCGCTTACAAAGTGGCCAAGATTCATCAGGCTAAAAATCACAAAACGGATTTCGAAGACTGGTGCAGCAAGGTCATCTATCAGCAAAAGCGGCTTTCCAGCAAGGAACAGCCGGTGGGGATCGGCTACGCCGCCGAATGCCGTTTCAATCAGGTCTCGAAAATTTACGACGAACTGCGTGCGATCAGAATTCCTTCGAATCCCGCCAAGCAGCAAGCGGCTGTTAAACAGAAGCTGGCTTTGCTTGAGAAGTTGAAAGAACAATTGAAGTCGGTCATCAAATACGACGACGGACCGTATATCGTGAATTCCTTGTCGCTGATCGGCCAGGCCTATCAGCACATGGCGGCGTCGATTTATGCGGTTCCGCTGCCCAAGGGGTTGGATGCGGAAACGACCAAGCAATATAAGGCCGGCGTTGACGGCGTGGCGAAGCCTTTCCAAGATGAAGCCATCAAGAACTATGAAAGTGCGATCGAACGCGGCTTTGCTCTCGAGGGTTATTCGGACGGTTTGAAAACCGCGCAACGCGAACTTAACCGCTTGAACAAAGAGAAGTTCGCCGACTACGGCGAGCGTGCCATCCTCACCAAGCTTCCCGATTTACTTGATGCCGACAATGATGCCGACTTCACCAATGCTTATAAGTCCAAAGAAGACAGCTTGATGGTGGACGCGATCGCCAAGCGGTTAAGCAAAGATCAAAACGATCTGAAAACTTTGAACTTGGCCGGCGTCTATTACTATCAACAGGGCAAATATGGATTGGCTCGCATCTTCTTTAATCGCGCGATGAAGTCGCATCCTAATGAACCAGCGTTACATAACAATTTAGGAATCATCTTTTTGGCGGAAAATAAAAACCGTCCGGCCATCGCGAGTTTCCGTAAGGCCATGGAGCTCAACAAAACTTACTCGATCGGTTCAGCGAATTTGGGCTCGATATTCGTGGAGTACAAAGACTTCGGGCGCGCGGTGGATCTCTTGAAAGAGGGATACAACGCCGTGAAGTCGGATCTTAAGCGCGGGGTAGGTCTAGAAGTAGCGAACAATTACGCTCTCGCGCTAAGCGGGACCGGCGATTTTAACAAAGCGAAGTCGATTTATCAGGATATGATTAAAGTCGACAGCGGGAATGTCACCGCGCTTTTGAATTACTCGATTTTGTTGATTCAAAAGCTGAAGGATAAAAAAGAGGGCGAGAAACAGCTCAATCGGCTGAAGTTCTTGGCGGAAGACGACCGCACCCGCAAATCGATTGATGAACTAGACAAGGCCCTCGGTGAAAACAACTAACTGGACCAGTCAACGACGGAGACTTGCCGTGCGATTAAAGGCAGCTAAACTATTAGTAGGCGGAGTGCTGGCGATTTTAGTCGGCATTAGTCCGCTCGGTTCCATGGCGCAGGAAGAAGAGCAGCCGGAGCAGAAGTCCGAGAAACCGATCGCCGGTGAAAGACCGGCGGCAGGTGCGCAAACCGCCAAGGGCGGAAAGAAACGCACCGACATCGATTTCGAAGACGAGTTGGTTGAGGGTGAGTTGAAGAAGCCGGAACTTTTCTATCTGTTGCAGAAGAAACAGTTCAACTTCAAACGCTTGATCAAACTGCGTGACGACTTCTTGCCGGAAATGCGCAGGGACGCGGATGAAGTTCGACGGGGCAGGGGTGGTAAAAATTGAAGCAGCCGGTTGTCTTAAGAATATATAAAGGTGACAAGTTAGAGACTGTGCGCCAATTCGAGCACAGTCAGATTGTTATCGGCCGCAACAGCGGCGTGCAGCTTGAGCTTCAAGACGAAGGCGTCGCCCTTTTGCACGCGATGATCGAAGAGCGTGACGGCGAACATTTCATTTCTGATCTAGGATCTTCCAACGGAACCTTTAAGGGTGGGCAACGCATTCTTGAAGACCGCTTGAGCTCGGGCGACGAGCTCACCATCGGTCCTTATCGCATTCAGTTTTTTATCGGTGTGCCTAAGCCCGCTTCGCCGCCGAAAATAACGGCTTCGCCGGTCGAGCCCATGACTCCGGTTTCAGCGGTTAACTTCACGATGCCGGAGCCGCCGGACTTGGTGGAAGAAGACCTGGAAGTCACGCAGCCGATCATTATTCCGCCGACGCCGCGGCCAAAATCCGGCGCCGTGGCGGGAGCCCCCGTGATCCCGCCCGCAAAAAAATTCGGAATGGCCGCGCCCAAAGAGTCGGGCCGAAAGAAAAAAGAGCGCAAAACGTTTGCCCCTGCCGCTCCCTATAAAGATTTGAAAGAAATCATCAAGCCGCACAAGGGCTCGGTGGTCGAGGTGTTGGTGACTTGGAACAATAAGGTTCTGAGCAGCAATCACTTTTCGCAAAAAGGCAGCGTGTTTTTAAGTTCGAGCAGCGAGGCCGATGTCGTCGTGCCGATCATCTCTTCGCGCAGCAAATATGAGCTGCTGAAGATTAACAGCGTTTGCACGGTTTGCTTAACGCCCGAGATGAGCGGCGAGCTCGTGCGCGACGGCGAAACGCTGAGCTTCTCGGAGCTGGCGCGCCAGAATAAACTGCGCAATGTCGGCTCGCATTTCGAAATGGATTTACGCCAAGGCGAGATGGTGCGCGTCGGTCTGCAAAACGATTTGATCTCTATATATATCCGATATGTGGCCGACACTCCGAAGCCGCTCGTGGCACCGTTGCTCGATATGACTTCAAGCGAAGTCACAGGCGTGATCTTGGCGTTGGCGGTTTCAGCGATCCTCGGCCTTTATATGAATATTTATACGCCGTCGCCGCTGCTCGAAGATGAAGCGAAGATTGAAGAGCCGATTCGTAAAGCCATCGTGCGCTTCAGCCCGCCGCCGCCGAAAGAGGAAGCTCCTCCGCCCAAGGTCGACGACACTCCGAAAGAAAAGAAAGTCGTCGAAGTAAAAGAGAAAAAGCCCGAGCAACAAAGTAAGGCGCAAGCGGCGCAAAGCAAAGCTTTTGAACAAAAGCCTAATCCGGGCAAGGCTGCGGAAGTCAGGCCGAAACCGAATTCACAAAATAAGCCTAAGACGCCCACTAGCGCTGTCGCGCAAGGTGCTTCAGTGAAGACCGGCAGTAAAGAGGGCGCGAACATGAAGTCCGAAAAGCCCGACCCGAATAAAATGGGCTTGTTAGCCACATTCGGAAAAGGCGGCGTGCAAAAAGATTTATCGAAGGCTTACTCGGGCTCAGGTGAATTGGCGGGCATGGCCGACGCCGCAACGGGTGCCGCAGGAAGTTCGGAAAATCGCGCAGGCGATAGCCTTGGTGGAAAATTAAAAGATACGGGCGCCGGCGGTAAAGGCACAGCCACTTACGGAATCGCCGGAGTGGGAACGCAAGGCCGCGGAACCGGCACCACCGGTTACGGCACGGGCGGTTTAGGGCAAAAAGGTTCCGTGCAAATTAACGTCGGCGGGCAAGACGCCGATTTCGCGGGCGGTATGGATAAAGAAGCCATTCGCCGCGTGATCCGCGAACATATCCGTGAGATTCGCAATTGTTATGAGCGTGAACTGCAGAGATCGCCCGATCTTTACGGGAAGATCGTGCTCCAATGGGATATTGAAGAGGAAGGACGCGTTTCCAATGTCGTTGTTAAGAACAACGCTCTTGGAAGTGACAACGTCGCCAATTGTATTAGTGGCCGGTTGAAGACTTGGAAATTCCCCGATCCGCCTCAAGGTCAGGTGGGCCGGGTGAGTTTTCCATTCCTCTTCAGCTCGCAGTAGAAGGTTAGCGATTGGTGCGAAGCCGCACGGGCGGCTTCTTGGGTTAGTGCGGAGCCGCACGGGCGGCTCCTTTGAACGGTTTTTAATTTTGAGATCACAGGAGTGATTTCTTTAACGGAGGGGATTTTCAGTGGAACCACAAGCAGCAGCACAAGCCGTCGATCTGATAGACAGATGCGCCGGTTATTCGAATTTCGCGGCGAAGGCGTTTTGTCAGGGCGGACACGTCATGATCGTCATCGCGGCGATCGGTATCTTGGTCGTCTTTTTGATCATCAACCGTTTGATGGCATTGCAACGCCTGACGGTCGATAAATCGAATATCACCGAGAATCTTTTCACCATGATTTTACGCGGCGACATTCGCCAAGCGATCGCTTTTTGCGACTCGCGCCCGACTCCGCTGACCAACACTTTAAAATCGGGACTGGTGCAGGTGATGAACCGCCGCCCTGACGAAGAAGTGCAAGTTGCGATGGATGCCTCGGTATTAAGAGAAACGCCACGGCTCGAGGGCTGGGTTTCTTTCCTCGCGGTGTTCGGTAACGTCGGCGTTCTTGTCGGTCTTATGGGAACGATCTTGGGTCTTATCGCCTCTTTCGGCGGTGTGGCTGAAGCGGATGCGGCGACCAAAGCGGCAAGATTGTCGCAAGGTATTTCCGAAGCGTTGAACTGTACGGCTTTCGGTCTGTTCGTGGCGATCACCGCGGTCGTGGCTTACGGGTTTTTCCAAATCCGCATCTCACGCGCGATCAACGACATGCAAGAGAGCAGTATGACACTGATGAACTTGGTCGTAGCTAATCGCGATAAAATTAAGGACTAAGAAATGCAAATCGGCGGCAGTGACGATAAGACAACGGTTGATCTAAACCTCGTACCGATCATCGATTTGATGTCGGTGTGTATTATCTTTTTGCTCATCACCGCTGTATGGACTCAGGTGTCGATGATCCAGATCGGCAGCTCCATCTACGGAAAAAAAACATCGGATGAAAAATCCGAACCGCCTCCGCGCGCCGAGATCCCCTTCCGTCTCGACGTGCAGAAGGACGGTTACCGTGTTCTCATCGGACGAAACACGCTGAAATTTCCCATGGTGGCCGGCAAGTACGATCAAGAAAAGTTGACGACCGAATTGAAGAAGATCAAAGAACTCTACCCCGAAAAGGTAGACGCCGTGGTGACCGTGCTGGATGAACTTCCGTACGAATCGCTGATCGGTGGAATGGATGCGTTGCTTACGGCCGGTTTCCCCGAAATTTCGGTGGCGACCGCCGGCGCGGCGCCATAAGGAGTTTCAAGGTGGCGATCTACGTTCCCGGTAAACGGACAAGACATGGAAAAATGGGCTCAGGCCGCAGAAATGCCGTCGCCGCTCTGAACATGACCGCGATGGTGGATATGTTCACCGTGCTGTGCGTGTTCCTGCTGCAAAACTACGCCACGACCAATCAAGTTTTGCCGATGCCCGAGAAGGTGGATTTACCTTCGGCGCACGAGGTGAAAGAACTCGCACCGTCGAATGTGGTTTTGATCGCGCAAGACGGCATCATGTTGAACAACGTGAAAGTCGCCGATTTCCGTGCGGTGAAAGAACAAAAAGAATGGGAGATCACCGCGCTGATGGAGCTTTTGAAAAAAACCATCAAAGACGGCGAATCCAAGTCTAAATCTTTAGGCAATCAATTGCGTAACGCCGTCAACGAGGCCAAGCAAATGCCCAAGACCGCGGAGATTCCCGATTTCAAAAAGATCACGATCCAATCCGACAAGCTGGTCGATTTCCTGACCGTTAAGAAAGTCATGTTCTCGGTGACTGAAGCGGGCATGCAGGAAATTAACTTCGCCGTTCTTAAAAAGCCTGAGGCTGCCTCGAAACTCTAAGTTTTATGACGCAGTGGTTTACTGTTACAGAAGTGATTTATGATTTGTCCGTATGCCGTTTTGACAGCACGGCAGCCGCCCAACCGCGAAAGCTTACGCCGCTTTAAGCACAAAGCGCGTTTGTGCCTGCTTCACGAATGAAATGATGGCACCCCGGGTTTCATTGGAAACATTGGTGAATTTCATTCCCGCGACTCCGCCGCTGACGTAGCGGACCTCCGCCTTGCATGTCAGAATGTCGCGGAACGCAGGGCTTTCCATGTCTAACGTTACCGCTTGTCCGGGCACGAGTCCGCTCTCAATAACAATGCCGCAGCCTCCTTCGCCGATGGCGACAAGCTTACCGCTCAAAGTGGAATCGACGGTTTTGATCACAACGCGCCCATCAAGGTCGGCGCGCGGAAACTGGCGTTTGTTGACACCGATAGCATTAAGGATTTCGTGAAATTCAAACAGCGGCGCCCATTCTTTCATGCCTTTAGTCCAGAGCATGACTTCGCCGACACTCTCGAGCATTTTCAATTCTTGAATCAAGGGATCCTTGGCAAATGGTCCAAAAGATTTTCCCTGGAAAGCGAAATGCCATAGCTCCGGCGTCAATTCGATATGCTGTACGGTGGCTATTCGTGGAAGCTCGCGCATCCACCATTCAAGCCTCCGCCAAGCCGGCAGTCCACGGCCCCAAATCATGTTTTGCGGCGAAATTTGCCCCGCTTGCAGGCGCGTTTGTACGTCTTCCGTCGACAACGGACCGTCCACCGCTTCACCTCTTTGCACAAACCACTTTAGACTCATCGAAATACATATCGGTATTCCGCCGTCTCGCCTTGAGTCTAGGTCTCAATCGCGGAATCTAAAATTGAAGGTTAAGCAAAAACTATGCTAAATACTCGAAGCCGGTTAAAATAACGGAGGACGGGACGGAAACATGGCATGCGGAACCGCTTAGTACAAATCGCTTTGAGTCTGGCCTTCGTGGGGCTGTTGATTCAAGTGGTGCTGATCGCCCCCAGCCAGATCCGTGATGTCGAGACAAAAGCCAGTGTGCTGCCGACGCCCGATCTGTCGCCAGGCCAAGTCGATCAAAGCATACAGGGTATGCACATGATCGAAACGCACGAGGCGCAAAAGGAATGGGAGCTTTGGTCGGACCATGCGGTCAGTATCAAAGCGCGTGAAATGTTCGAGCTCAGCGTGGTGCGCGCGACATTCTTTTCGGACTCGGGCGTAACGTTTAATGTGACAGGGGATAAGGGAACCGTGCAGACCAAGGCGAAGGATTTAAGAGTGGAGGGCGATGTCGTGATCAAATCGAGCAATGGCTACACCTTTCGCACGCCTTACATGAACTACAATTCGAAGTCGCGCACGATCGTTACCGATCAGGCCGTGGAAATGATCGGGCCGAAGGACATCACCGGCAATGCTTTGAAACTGACCGGTGTCGGTATGCAAGCCTCACTTGAAAAAAGCACGATGGAAGTTTTGCGCGACGTGAAAGCGCATAAGTCGTTGGAAGGCGGAAGGAAGGCCGTGATCCGCAGCCACCGCTCATTGTTTAGCGGCAAAGACCGCACGGCTAAATTTTTAGGCGATGTGATTTTGGATATGGATGCTATGCGCATCACCGGGCCGGAGGCGCAATTTCAATATGACTCCGACAAAGACGTGGTGAAGTCGGTGGTTTTTTCGGGCGGTGCGCGCGTCAGCGATTCGGACAAGTGGGCGACGGCGCAAAACTTGCGCGTCGATTTTGAAACCAACCGCTTCGTGTTCCGCGGCAATCCGCGTGTCGTGCAAAACAATGATGAGCTTCGCGGCGAAGAGATCGTTTTTCTGGACGGCGGCAAGCGCGTGCAAGTGCAGCGCGCCCGCGCGAAGGTCGATGAGAAACGTTTGGAGAAAGCCAATTGAGCAATAAATTAGTGATCCGTAACATCAGCAAAAAATTTAAACAGCGCCAAGTGGTGCGCGACGTTTCGTTCGAAGTGGAGTCGGGACAAGTCGTGGGATTGCTCGGGCCGAACGGCGCCGGCAAGACCACCAGTTTTTATATGGTCGTCGGTCTTTTGATTCCCGACGAGGGGCATGTGGATCTCGACGGAGTGTCGCTGGCCCAGTTGCCGATGTATAAGCGCGCTCGCGCGGGGCTTAGCTATCTTCCACAAGAGCCCAGCATTTTCCGCAGGCTTACGGTTGCTGAAAACATCCAGGTCGCGCTCGACGCGCAGGATTTAACTTCGGCTGAAAGATCCGAGCGACTGGAATCTTTGCTCGAAGAGTTTCACATTCAGCATATCCGCGATTCTTACGGTTACGCTCTATCCGGCGGCGAGCGAAGGCGGGTGGAAATCTCGCGCTCCCTTGCGGGCAATCCCAAATTTTTACTTTTGGATGAACCTTTCGCGGGGATCGATCCAATCGCTGTCGGCGATATCCAAGAGATCGTGCGTAAACTTAAGGCCAAAGGCATCGGCGTATTGATCACCGATCACAACGTGCGTGAAACGCTCGGCATTTGCGATCGCGCTCATATTTTAAAAGACGGACATATTGAAGTCGCTGGAAGCGCGGATGAGATCGCAAGTTCTCCTCTGGCGCGCAAGTTTTACCTCGGGGAAAACTTTCGCTTATAACAACTACGAGAGGGTACGGATATGCAGCTAAAAACCAGTTTGAAATTGTCGCAGCAGTTGCGCATGACGCCGCAACTGCAGCAAGCCATCAAATTGCTGCAACTTTCACGGCTCGAACTTGAGGGTGCGATCCGCAAGGAACTCGATGAAAATCCGGTGCTTGAAGAGTTCCAGGAAAGCGTCGAGGACGAGGCCGCGGCGCCTAAAACTGAAACCGAAAAAAACGAAAACACGCCCGACAGTCAAGAGGCGCAGGCCGCGGCCGATCCGCGCGCGCAAGAAGAATTCGAGTGGGAGAATTATCTCGACACCAACTACAAGCCCCCACAAGGGACCGTAGGCGGTACCGACGAGATCATGAATTACGAGAATCTGATCTCGACCACGACGTCGCTGCACGATCATTTGATGTGGCAGATGGGCCTTGGCGGATTCAATGAAGAAGAGCAGGCGGCTTTGGCCGTGTTGATTTCCTATGTCGACGATGACGGCTATATAAAAACGCCGCTTGAAGAAATCGCGCAGGAAGAGGCCTCCGACCTACAAGAGCTTAACGACTGTCTTCCCTTCCTGCAGGAGTTCGATCCCGCCGGCGTGGGCGCGCGCAATCTGCAAGAGTGCTTGCTGATTCAGGCCAAGCATCTCGAGGAAGACACCAACGATTTCGTCAAGCTGATCAACGATCACATTAAGGATCTGGAAAAAAAGAACTACGGCGGAATCGCCAAGGCGATGAACCTGGCGCTCGAAGATGTGATCGAGATGTGCAAAACGATCTACACCATGGACCCCAAGCCGGGCCGTGCGTACATGCCGCAGGACACGCAGTTCGTGACGCCTGACGTGTATGTGTACAAAGTCGGCGAAGAGTACATGGTGGCGCTGAATGAGGACGGGCTTCCGCGGCTGCGCATTTCCAATCTCTATAAAAATATCTTGAAGGGCGACAAGACGGCCAACGAGGGCGGCGGCGAAAACGCGCAAAATTACATTCAAGATAAACTGCGCTCGGCCGTGTGGCTGATCAAATCCATTCACCAGCGCCAGCGCACGATTTATAAAGTGACCGAGAGTATCGTGAAGCACCAGCAGGACTTTTTTGAAAAAGGCCCGGGCTTCATTAAACCGATGATTTTGCGCGATATCGCCAACGATATCGGCATGCACGAATCGACGGTCAGCCGTGTGACCACCAACAAGTATGTGCACACCCCGCGCGGGATCTTCGAATTGAAGTATTTCTTCAATTCCGGGATCAGCAAAACCGACGGCGACTCATTGGCCAGCGAGTCGGTGAAGCTGAAAATCAAAAACTTGGTCGGCGAAGAGGATCAAAAAAATCCGCTCAGCGACCAAAAAATCGTGGAGCTTCTCAAAAAAGACGGTATCCAAATCGCCCGCCGCACCGTCGCGAAATACCGCGATATGCTGAGGATTTTGCCGTCATCGAAGCGTAAGAAAATGTTTTAACCCGAAGCTCGCTTTGGG
>CAZVOP010000013.1:0-33461 GCA_964628445.1 uncultured Pseudobdellovibrionaceae bacterium
GCAGACCGAAACCGGCGGCATCATGATCTCCGGGATGCCGGGTGCAACCAAAATGAAGCCGGGCTCGGCCAGCCTTCCGCTCTTTGGAGTCAAACCCGTTATCGTCAACGACAAGGGCGATCGGCTTGAGGGCGAGTGCGAGGGCAATCTTTGTTTAGAGGGCTCATGGCCCGGCCAAATGCGGACTGTATATAAAGATCATGAGCGTTTTTATCAAACCTACTTCTCGATGTACCCCGGTCTTTATTTTACGGGCGATGGCTGCAAGCGCGATAAAGACGGATACTATTGGATCACCGGCCGGGTGGACGATGTGCTCAATGTCTCGGGCCACCGCCTCGGTACGGCCGAGATCGAAAGTGCTTTGGTGAGTCATCAAAATGTTTCCGAAGCCGCGGTTGTGGGTTTCCCCCATGAAATCAAGGGTCAAGGCATCTATGCTTATGTAACTTTAAAAGAGGGCGTGAATCCTTCCGAGGACTTACGCAAAATGCTTGCGCAATGGGTGCGCGAAAAAATGGGCGGATTGGCTAAACCGGATTTTATTCAGTGGGCTCCCGCACTTCCTAAAACCCGCAGCGGAAAAATCATGCGGCGAATCTTAAGAAAGATTGCCTGCAATGATTTAGATAACTTAGGCGACACCTCCACTTTGGCCGACGCCTCTGTCGTCAAAGAATTGATGGCGGGACGCTTACACAGTTGAAGTTTTGGCGGGTGGCTTGTCCGCCTCGCCAGCACTTTGACTCGGACTCTTTTTAATTTTTGTATTGCGGTTTTGAATTCGTAATGCGTATGATTTAGGCAGGATTTCTCGAGTCAAAGAAAAAGTAATCAAACGGCAAGGAAGCTGATTTGCAATACTCTCCGACCCGACTCTTTTATGCTCGCAAATTAATCAAAAAAAACTTTCTTATTTCAATGCGCCCCATCCGCATTGACAGTCGAATTCGTAAGGCGTTAGCGTTTGTTTTGTTAAGATTCTGTTGGAGGCTTGGTTTTTTAGACTTATCGAATGCGGCGTTTGGTTCCAGTGACGGAACAAATTCAGACGTAACGGGGCTTAAGGATGACGCTCAAACCACAGTCGAGACCTCAACAAAATTTGAATCGGCTCGCGAAGTTTTAAGGGGGATTTCGTTGGCTTTCACTTAAAGACGGCAAGTTCGTCTTAAGGGCTACTTATCCCTAAAAATGACTTTAACTCTTAACGCTGGGGGCAGCATGAACACACCACAAGATTCACTCGAACAAGAACCGATCTTGACCACCTCTGAGCTTTTGAAAACCGGTCCGGTTAAGTCGGGAACACCTGGCAGCAGCAGCGAAGGGCCGATCGTTATGCGCGTGCGCAAACGCGACGGCACCCTGCAAGCCGTTGACGTCAATAAAATCGTGAATGTGACCTTAGCTTGCGCTTCCGGCCTAAAGGAAGTCGACCCGATGAGAGTCGCAGCCAAAGTGATCAGCGGTCTTTATGACGGGGCGACCACGATGGAGCTGGATCAACTGTGCATTCAAACCGCAGCCCTTTTGATCGGCGAAGAGCCGCAATACTCACGCTTGGCTTCGCGCTTACTTGCGCGCTACATCGGCGAGGAAGTCACCAATCAGAATATCCGTAATTTCTATGACTCGATCACCGTGGCCTTTAAAAAAGGGATCGTGTCGGAAGACAAATTCAATTTCGTCAAAGAACATAAAGAAGCTTTGAACATCATTATTGATGACTCGCTCACCACGCGTTTCGAATACTTCGGCTTGCGCACGATATATGACCGTTATTTACTGCGCGATCCGCACACCCGCCAGGTGATCGAATCGCCGCAATACTTTTTCTTACGCGTGGCTTGCGGCTTGGCGAAGACTTTCCAAGAGGCGCAAGAGTTCTATGAACTCATTTCGTCCCTGGATTATATGCCGAGCTCGCCCACCCTATTTAATTCGGCGACTCTGCGCCCGCAGCTCTCGAGCTGCTATTTGCTCGATTCGCCCGGCGATGATTTGTCGGCGATCTATGATAAATACAAAGACATCGCGCTGCTTTCGAAGTTCGCCGGCGGAATCGGCGTTTCGTTTTCGCGCGTGCGTTCACGCGGAAGTTTGATCAAGGGCACAAACGGCCACTCCAACGGCTTGGTACCGTGGTTGAAAACTCTCGATTCGTCGGTCGCGGCCGTCAATCAGGGCGGACGCCGCAAAGGCGCGGCCTGCATTTACTTGGAAAGCTGGCACTCGGACATCGAAGAGTTTATCGATCTGCGCGAGAATACGGGCGACGAAGCTCAGCGCGCTCACAATTTGAATTTGGCCAATTGGGTCCCGGATCTTTTTATGAAGCGCGTGGAAGAAGACGCCATGTGGTCTTTGTTCGATCCGAAAGAAGTGCCGGAGTTCGTCGACATTTACGGCGAAGAATTTGAAACGGCTTACACCGCGGCCGAAGCCGCCGGTAAATTCGTCCGCCAAATCAAGGCGCGCGATCTTTATGCCCGAATGATGAAAAGCTTAGCTCAAACCGGAAACGGCTGGATGACCTGGAAGGATGCTTCCAATAAAAAGTCCAACCAGACGGGATTAAAGCAAAACGTGATTCACTTGTCCAACCTGTGCACTGAGATTTTGGAAGTGACTTCCAACGGCGAAACCGCCGTGTGCAATTTGGGCTCAATCAACCTGGGCGCCCATGTGGTGAACGGTCAATTCGATTTCGAGAAACTCGCCGCGACCACCGAAGTGGCGTTGAAGTATCTCGACCGCGTGATCGACATCAACTTCTACCCGATTCCGACCGCCGACAGTTCTAACCAGCGCTGGCGCCCGGTGGGACTTGGCGTAATGGGCCTGCAAGATGCTTTCTTTAAATTGAATATGGCGTTTGATTCGGAAGAGGCCCTAAAGCTCTCGAGCAAAATCCAAGAAGAGATCTACTTCCACGCTTTGAAGACCTCGTGCGCTTTGGCTGAAAAAGCCGGTCCGCACCCCGCTTTCAGCGAAACCAAGGCCGCACAAGGCATTTTGCAGTTCGACCTTTGGGGAGTCGTGCCTGAAGACATGGAACGCTGGGAGCGTCTGCGCCGCAAGGTAAAGACGATCGGCCTTCGCAACTCATTGATGATCGCGATCGCGCCGACCGCGACGATTGCTTCGATCGTCGGCGCTTATGAAGCGATCGAGCCGCAAATCTCGAACTTGTTTAAACGCGAAACTTTGAGCGGCGAATTCATTCAGGTGAATAAGTATTTAGTCGACGCTTTGAAAGAGCGCGGGTTGTGGAATGACGATATTCGTAACCGGATCAAGTCGGCCGAGGGCTCCATTCAAGACATCGATGAGCTGCCTGCCGATATTAAACTGATTTACCGAACCGTTTGGGAAGTTCCGCAAAAGGCGCTGATCGACATGGGCGCGGCGCGCGGGGCCTTTATCGATCAAAGCCAATCGCTAAACTTGTTTATCGAAAGCCCGACGATCGGAAAACTCTCGAGCATGTACATGTACGCTTGGAAGATGGGCTTAAAGACCACCTACTACTTGCGTTCACGTCCGGCGACGAAAATCAGCAAGGTGACCACGACCAAGATCGAAGAGCCGAAGAAGGTTTACACCGACTCCGAAGCTTTAGCTTGTTCGCTGGAGAACCCGGAAATTTGCGAAGCCTGCCAGTAATGGGGTTCGCCCGCGTGGGCGGGCTCTCTGTAATGGGGTTCGTCCGCATGGGCGGGCTCTCTTCCCGCTCTGCGGGGGTTTTAAAAAATTTGAAGGCATTATGCCTAAGGAGTAAATGACAATGATTTTATCGCCCGGATTCAATCTGACCTTGCGACCGATGAAATACCCCGTGTTTTTCGATATGTATAAAAATGCGATCAAGAACACATGGACGGTCGAAGAAGTCGATTTCAGCAACGACACCGTCGATCTGCAGAAAAAGATGACGAAGGCCGAGCGCTTTTTGATTCACCGTTTGATCGCCTTCTTTGCGACCGGCGATTCGATCGTGGGCAACAATCTGGTCATTAATCTCTATAAGCACGTCAATTCACCGGAAGCGCGGCTTTATCTCTCGCGCCAGCTTTACGAAGAGGCCCTGCACGTTCAATTCTATCTGACCTTGCTCGATAGCTATATTCCCGATCTGACTGAGCGCGAACAAGCCTTCAGCGCGATCGACAATATCCCGTCGATTCACAAAAAAGGCCAATACGGCTTCAAGTGGATGGATTCGATCAATCAATTGAACCGTTTGGAAACGATTGAAGACCGCCGCAAATTTTTGATGAACTTGATTTGCTTTGCCGGAACGATCGAAGGCTTGTTCTTCTTCGCCGCCTTCGCTTACGTTTATTTCTTGCGCTCCAAGGGTTATCTCAATGGTTTGGCGACGGGCACCAATTGGGTTTTCCGCGATGAGAGCGGCCACATCGATTTCGCCTTTAAGGTCATCGAAACCGCAATCGAGGAAGAGCCGGCACTTTTCGACAGCCGCATGAAGGACATGGTGATCGTCATGTTCAAAGAAGCCATTGATTGTGAAATGACCTTTGCGCACGATATTTTGGATCACGGCGTCGCCGGCCTAAGCGCCAAAGACATGCGCACGTATTTGGAGTTCATCGCCGATCAACGCTTGGAGCGTTTGGGAATCCCGGCGCAGTTTAACCGCAAGAATCCTTTTGATTTTATGGAACTGCAAGACACGCAAGAGCTCACCAACTTCTTTGAGCGCCGGGTCTCGGCTTACTCGGTGGGCGTGACCGGCAATGTGAGTTTTGACGAGAGTTTCTAAAGGTTGTTCATGAAGCTTCTTATTGAGAAGCTTCATGATGCACCGACTCTATGCTGGGATCGAAACACTGCATTAAGCGACGAGAACCACGCAACAAATTAAAATTGTCGCCGACTATCGCTTATGCGAAGAGAAGGGATCCGAGTCGTCCACATGACTGCCCTCTTCGTGCTCGCGTAAATTCTGACGGGCACGCTTGCCCGTGATGCCGACCCACTCCGGATGAAAGATCATCAAAAATAAATAGGCGACAAAGCCAAGCACAACCAAAGAAGCAACAACAACGACGGTGGCTGCAGTACTCATTTACCCCTCACTAATCCCCAGCCGCCGATCTTATCCGCCGGCTTACGCAAGTTAATAATCAAGAAAATCACCGCCACCACAAGCAGCGCAATACTGATCCACTGCCCACGCGTGAGTCCAAACAATTGAAATCCGATTTGCACATCGGGCATGCGATACTGCTCACCGATAATCCGCGCCACGCAATAAAACGTGCCGAAGCAGGCGGCGACAACGCCCGGCTTTTGCGGCTTACGCCAAACCCAAAGCAGCGCTAAAAATACAAGCAGCCCTTCGAGCACCGCTTGATAAAGTTGCGAAGGATACCTAGGCGTCAACACCAAGGCCAAGGCTTCGGTGACCCGCACATTGTGTGCCTGGACGGCGCCAATAATATTCTCGATCGTTTCGTGCACATGTTGGCGGGAAGCGAAATCGCGACCGTAATTGTCGACCCACGACAACCATGTCGCCGAATTCACAGCCAATACTTCGCCGGCATCCGTCTTGATTTGCCCGAGCGCTTCGACAGTGCCCGCGAGCGACGGCATTTTGCTGAAATCCTTTTGCACCCACAGGCTCATCTCTTGCGGAAACTTCACCGCCCAAGCTAAATTGGCCGGAGCCTCGCGTCCGTAAAGCTCACCATTAACGAAATTCGCCAGACGTCCAAAGAAAAAGCCAATCGAAGAACCGAACACGGTCAAATCCAAACAATGCCAAAACTTCATCTTGTGCCGGCGCGCATAGATATAACACACCAGCATCACCCCAATGATCCCGCCATGCGAGGCCATGCCGCCCTCATTTACTTTGAGCACACCCCAATAGGGGAAATGCCCATCCAATGAAGTAAACAATTCGGGTGCATAAAATAAACAATAGCCCAAGCGGCCGCCGACCAAGACCCCGATCGCGATATAGGTGATGAAATCGGGAATGTCCTCAAGCTTAAACTGAGTTCCCCCGCGGCGGTGGATCAGCAATATGGCGTAATACCCGCTGATAAACCCCGAGAGGTAGGCCAGGCCGTACCAACGAATGCCGAAGGTCTCAGTAAACTGAATCGCAAAAGGACTTAAATCATGTACCCATGTCATATTCAGAAATTGTCATGAGCCGCTATCCCCGTCAAAAAGAGTAATTTTTGACACAACTCGCCTTATTGATTACGGTCGGGCCATGAAATTGATCCTGGCCAGCCAAAGCCCCTATCGCCGTCTGCAACTTGAAAATCTGGGCGTGCGCTTTGAGGCCTTGGCCCCCTTAGTCGACGAAGAGTTGCTCAAAGTGCAGGGTCCTAAAGACCTTGTCGAACTCACCCGTTTTCTCGCCGAGCAAAAAGCCTCTTCCATCCAACCCCGATTTCCTGAAGATATTATTTTAGGTTCGGATCAACTGGTCGATTTCGAAGGCCACAAACTGGATAAGCCGGGAACGGTTGAAGGCGCCGAGGATCAACTGCGCAAACTCTCCGGCAAAGAGCACCGCTTGATCACTTCCCTGTGCATACGCATTCGTGAAAAGACGCTGCTGTTCACCGATATCACGACGATTCACTTTAAAGTTTTGAACGATGTGATCATCAAAAATTATGTTAAGCTTGATTACCCCCTGGATTGCGCAGGCAGTTACAAAATCGAGAGAGCGGGTCTTGCTTTAATCGATCGGATCTCAAGCAGTGACCCCAGCGCGATTCAAGGTTTGCCGGTCATGAGTTTGGTCAAAGGGCTCGAGCAAGCCGGATTAAAAATCGAAACTTTTTGGAAGTAAGCAGGAGAACAGCATGTTTCGCGAACGACCCCGCCGTCTCAGACAATCGCCTGCAATCCGCGATATGGTGCAAGAAACTCATCTGCTTTCAAGCGATCTGGTGTGGCCTGCCTTTGTGACCGAAGGCCGAAAAGTCCGCGACGCCGTCCCCTCCCTGCCCGGCTGTTTTCGCTACTCACAAGACAATTTGATCAGCGAAGCCGGAAGGTTGCACGACCTGGGCCTGAATGCCATAGCGCTTTTTCCCCACATCGAAGAAAAATCCAAGGACGCCCAAGGGAAAGAAGCGGTGAATCCCTCAGGCCTTGTCCCGCAGGTGGTGCAGGCTTTAAAGCGTGCTTATCCCGACTTGCTGGTCATTACCGATGTGGCACTTGATCCCTATTCCTCCGATGGGCACGACGGCATCGTGCGAAACGGCGAAATCTTAAACGACGAAACCGTGGTGGTGCTGGCCCAGCAGGCCAAGATGCACGCCGAAGCCGGCGCTGACTTTGTCGCGCCAAGCGACATGATGGACGGCCGGGTCGGATGGATCCGCAAAAAATTGGATGAGGCCGGATTCAGCAAAACCGGAATCATCTCCTACTCTGCCAAATATGCTTCAGGATTTTACGGACCGTTTCGTGAGGCCTTGAAAAGTGCGCCGAAGTCCGGTGATAAAAAAACCTATCAGATGAATCCCATGAACCGCCGAGAGGCTTTGCGCGAAGCCCGCCTCGACACTCGCGAAGGAGCCGACGTCTTGATGGTGAAGCCGGCATTGGCTTACCTGGATGTGATCGCCGCGGTTCGCGCCAAGTCCGATCTGCCTATTGCCGCTTACAATGTCAGTGGTGAATACGCGATGGTGAAAGCGGCCGCGAAAAACGGTTGGCTCGATGAACAGACCGTGACGATTGAAATTTTAGGCTCCATCAAACGCGCCGGCGCCGATATGATTTTCACCTATCATGCGCCCGATGTTTTGAAATGGATGAATGGCTAGTCCTCGACGCAGCACTTCTTGTCCAGACAAGAAGCTTCGCGTCGGCCTTGAACTGTGCGGATTAGGCGGCTTTGATCAGCCGTGCGACCACGACTTCTTCTTTTTCTTCCGTGCCCTGATCTTTTTTAAGCTCAGGCAAGAATTCCAAAAAGTATTTCGCGATATGCGCGTCGAATTGGGTGCCCGAAAATTGTTTGATCTCGCTGATTGCTTTTTCTTCAGGCAAAGCATTGCGATACGGACGCACATTGGTCATCGCATCGAAACTGTCGACCACCGCGATCAAGCGGGCGAACAGCGGGATGGCGTCACCCTTCATGGCATTAGGATAGCCGCCGCCGTCGATCTTTTCATGATGATATTTGATGCCGGGAAGCAAAAAGCGGAAGAACGGAATGTGATCCAAATGTTGAATCATCTGGGCGCTTAAGGTCGGATGCGATTTCATCACTTCGATTTCGGCTTTATCCAGGCGTCCCGGCTTGGTCAAAATTTCGGTGGGGATTTTCACTTTGCCGATGTCATGAAACAAGCCCGAAAACTCCAAGATCGCTTGCTCGAATTCATTGAGGCCCATGGCCTTGGCAAGCTTACGCGAACCGCGGCCGACACGGCAGCAGTGGTAAAACGTGAAAGGATCTTTTTCCTTCACGGCTTGCAGTAGATCTTGCGCGACTTCGAGAGAAAAATCCGGAATATCATCCCATGCCAAAATAAAACCTCGCGAGCTTAGAGACTAATCATTTATCGGATTAAAAACGAGACACCTTAAGAAGGTGTCTCAGAGTGAGGCACGCTAACCCCTTGATTCGACAAGTGGCCGGACCAGTTGTTTAAGAATTTGTGAATCACTCTACAGATACGGCTTCAAGTATTCGCCCGTAATGCTCTCTTTCGTTTTCACGATGGCTTCCGGGGTACCCTTGGCGACGATAACGCCGCCGCCGCTGCCGCCTTCCGGGCCGAGATCGATCACGTGATCCGCGGTTTTAATCACATCGAGATGATGCTCGATCACAATCACAGTGTTGCCGTGAGAGGTCAGCTCCTGCAGCAAATCGATCAGTTTATTGACGTCCTCAAAATGCAAACCCGTCGTCGGCTCATCCAAAATGTAGAGCGTTTTGCCGGTGTCGCGTTTGCTGAGCTCGCGCGAAAGCTTCACCCGCTGCGCCTCACCGCCCGAAAGAGTCGTCGAACTCTGCCCGAGCGTGATGTAATCCAAGCCCACGCGGTGAAGAGTGTCGAGTTTGCGCGAGATATGACGATGATTCTGGAAAAATTCTTTGGCTTCCTCGACGGTCATCGCCAAAACGTCGGCGATCGATTTTTCTTTAAATTTTATGTTTAAAATCTCGCGATTGTAACGGCGCCCTTGGCAAGTCTCGCACTTCACAAAGACGTCGGACATAAAATGCATTTCCACGCGGATTTGGCCGCCGCCGCGGCACACTTCACAACGCCCGCCCTTCACATTGAAACTAAAATGACCGGGTTTATAACCGCGCAATTTAGCTTCGGGCAGAGCCGAGTACAGATCGCGAATCATCGGAAAAAGTCCAACATAGGTCGCCGGCACCGAGCGCGGCGTGCGCCCGATCGGCCGCTGGTTGATCTCAATCACCTTGTCGATATTTTCTAATCCACTGATTTTTTTAAACGGTGCCGGTTGCAATGAGGAATCGTTAAATTCCCGCGCTAAGTGACGATATAAAGTGTCGATCACCAAAGTGCTCTTGCCCGAGCCCGAAACGCCGGTGATCGCGGTCAGTGTTCCGAGCGGAATTTCGAGTGTGACGTCCTTAAGGTTGTTACCGGTTGCGCCCTCTAATTTGACGACATGTCCGTTGCCTGGGCGCCTTACCTGAGGAACGGCGATCTTTTTTTTGCCGGAAAGATATTGGCCGGTTAAGCTTGCGGGATCATGAATCATGTTTTGCGGGTGTCCCATCGCCATGATGTTGCCGCCCAAACGGCCCGCGCGCGGCCCCATGTCGATCAAATGATCGGCCAAGCGAATCGTCTCTTCATCGTGCTCGACCATTAAGACCGTATTGCCGCGGTCGCGAATCTCCTGAATCATTTCAAGCAGGCGGTGATGATCGCGCGGATGAAGCCCGATGCTCGGCTCATCCAGTACATACAGCACACCGACCAAGCCTGATCCCACTTGTGTGGCCAGGCGGATCCGCTGCGCTTCGCCGCCCGAGAGTGTGCGTGTCGGCCGCGACAAACTTAAGTAGCCGGCACCCACACGGTCGAGGTAGGCGACGCGGCTCTCGATCTGCTGCAGGATTTTGTCGCCGATCAGCGCTTGGCGCGGCCCAAGCTTGATCGCGCCGATCCAGCTTTTAAATTCGCTGGCCGGCATATTCGAGAGCTCGACGATATTTTTTCCGTCGAGCAACACATTGCGGGCGTTCGCGTTCAGCCTTGTCCCATGGCATTCGGGGCACTCGCGCAGCTTGTACTCGTCGATGCCTTCGTCTTCTTCATTCTCGTCGTCGTCGAGTTTGCGGTTTTTAAAATAATACGATGTGGTTTTGGTGTTGCGTTTTTCGCCGGGTGCACCGGTGAAGGTTTCGCGCTCGACCTCCTGAAAGTCGAGGGTGCCGAGCCCGTTGCAAGTGGGGCACGCGCCGCGCGGATTATTAAAGCTGAACAGCCGCGGCTCAAGATCGGGCACCGTGTGCCCACACTCGGGGCAGCTGCGATGAATCGAGAAGGTGTTGATGCTGCCGTCGTCGACTCGCTCGATTTTCACCAAGCCCTGCGACAGTCCAAGGCTGAGGTTGATGCTTTCTTTCAGGCGTCCCAAAAATTTTTCTTCGACCATCAGCTTATCGACCAGAAGGTCGATGTCGTGACTCTTGTTTTTAGCAAGCTTGACCGCATTCTCAAGTTCGATCCACTCCCCGTCGATACGCGCACGGGTGAAACCCTTCTTCATCCATTTTTGGAATTCCGCCATGAACTCGCCCTTTTTGCCGCGAGCCACGGGCGCCAAGACCAAAAATTTGCAGCCGCTCTTCATCTTCATCACCGTATCGACGATTTCTTGCGGGGCCTGCCCTTCGAGCGGCAAATGGTGGGTCGGACAATGCGGGGTTCCGACGCGGGCATAAAGCAAGCGCAGATAATCGTAAACTTCGGTCACCGTGCCGACGGTGGAGCGCGGATTGGTGCTGATCGACTTTTGATCGATCGCGATCGCGGGAGAGAGCCCCTCGATCGAATCGACATCGGGCTTTTTTAATTGCTCTAAAAATTGACGTGCATAAGTGCTTAAGGATTCGACGAAGCGGCGTTGGCCTTCGGCAAAAATGGTGTCGAAAGCGAGTGAGGATTTCCCCGAACCGCTCAAACCCGTGATCACCGTGATGCGATCGCGCGGGATAAAGACATCGATGTTTTTTAAATTGTGCTCGCGCGCACCACGAACCGTGATGCCTTCGATCGGATTACGGGTCACAATCCCTGCGGGCTTTGCGGCCGTCTCACTCGATTTTTTGCGGGGCTTGGTTTTCTCGGGGGACAAACTGGCCAACAGTTACTCCGTCTGACACCGAGTGCATATCCCGTAGAGCTCCAGGACGTGATGGGTCAGCCGGAAATTATGCTCCCTCGCGACTTGTTCTTGCAAGGTTTCAATCTGCGGATTTTCGAACTCGACAATCTGGCCGCACTGTACGCAGGTTAAGTGATCGTGGTGACGACGCGGCGTTAACTCATAGCGCGCGGGAAGTCCTCCCATGCGCACTTCCGTCACCATATTCTGCTCGGCCATTTTGCGTAAAAAACGATAGACTGTGGCAAAACCGATCTCGGGATATTTTGCGTTCACCGTTTCAAAAACTTCTTGCGCCGTCACGTGCGCGCGGCCCGCACTTAAACTTTCTAAGATGGCCATGCGTTGGCTGGTCACCTTAAGACCCATTTGCCGGATCATGCGCTTAAACGTTGCGGGATCCACAGGTTCGCGACGGATTAGTTTTTCAGGCTCAACGGGGCGACGACCCTTGGCAAGATCAGGTACGATGATTTCCATAGGAAATAAGAGTTATTCTTATTGAAAACGATTGTCAATTAAGGACTTCGGCAAGCGATTCGCGCGAGAGAAGCCCCTGGTAAAGGTCGAATAACCATTCCGGGATGGAGCCATGCGCCGGACTTGGCTCCATTTTAAGCGGTTCCCAACCAAGTTTTTTAATGCCTTCGTTAAATAACGCATTGAGCGCTTGGGGATCAGAAAGTGCGTCCTCAACCGCTGTCACGATGGCTTCGGCCCGCTCACGCGGCACTTTAACCGCTTTGCCTTCTCTTGCCACCATGACCGCCTCAAGTCCCAAGAACAAAGACCAACCGCAAAATCTGCGGAACTCAATTTGCTCAAACGGAAGTTCAAGCAAAAATTCAAAAGCCCGCCTTACATTTTCGCCCGCACTTTTTTCAACAAGATCGCGCGATGGAATCAAATGACGGCCCAAACGCTGATCCTGAGCTTGATCCTTAAGTAAATTCACCTTCTGCAAAAACAAACCGAAGTGGTGCGCCCGCGCCAAAGATTTTTGATTCAAAGCGAAGGTCGGCTCGATCTTCGCCATAAGCTTGGCCAACAGCTCGCCAACAAGCCCTGCAACAAAAAAACAGTACTGATTCACTTCGTCCAAATTTTTAAGATGAAGCGCGCCGGCTTTGTTTTGCTTGGCAAAATGCTGCATGCCCAGCGACATGCTGTGCACCAGTTCGCAAATCAACTTTTGAACATCGGCCGGCAAGGCATGTAAATCCTCAAACAACTCTTCTGCATCCTCAAGAAGCATCCGCTCACCCGCACTCACGGTGATGGGGAAGCTTTCCGCCCATCTCTCAAGCGCCGCCGTTTTGCCGCTTTGGAGCAAAGCTTCATCAAAAAGCGCGAACACGGCGAATTGCTTGGCTTGATCCGTCCAGGCCGAGTCTTCGATGGTGTCGAGAATCCGGCACAGCAGGTAGCTCAAACCGACCCATTCGCGCAGCGAAGGCGGCAGCTGGCGGATACAGAAGGCAAAGCTTCGGCTCACGCGGTCGAGGTGGATTTGGTAAAATTCGGCTTGAGTCATCATTCCAACCGATGACTCTGAATGAGGCTCAGATAAACGTCAATTGCCGAGAATGTTTTTAAGCCGCTTTTTCAACTCTTTTTCGAGCTGCTCTTTACCTTGGGTCTTTACTTTGTCGATCAGTTTCTTCTGTTCGCATTGCAAGGCTTTAGCTCCGAGTTTACCGACAAGATCGCTTAAAATACTCAAGCCCGGGCTCATGAGATCGCCTTTAAGGCTCAATGGAATCACCATACGGCCCCTATCGTCGGCATTTCCCTCAAGCCAACAGCCGGTGACCTGCGGCTTGGCCCAAAAGAACGTCCCGGCAAGATCGCCCTGCATGGAGCCGATATTCACTTTACCCTTCATCTGAATTTCACTGTTGTCGGCATCCACCGCGGTGAACGAGGCCAAATCGAGCGTTCCGGAATTCAAATCAAACTGAGTTTTAATTTGACCTTTGAGCGGCTCGACTTTTACCGGCTTAAGTTTAAGCATCGGCACCTTTCCAAGCGCATCGTTGATCAGTTGGCCGATCTTGACCGAATTCAAAGTGACGGGCTGAGCGGCCGCATCGCCGCGCGTGCGCAATTGCTTCATAAAGTCCGGGTCGGACGGCATGAGTGTCGAAAATTCGGCAAGTCCGCTGATTTTCCCCTCGGCCATCTTGCGGTAGTCGGGTTTTGCGAAACCGAGCGCATCTTCAATAGTCAAGTTGACCCAACTCGCCGTTCCTTGAATCGCCGGCTTGGTTTGCAGCAACGGCACACTTAGATTTTTAATACTGAAGGAGCCTCCAAAAATATGCTGAATATTGAGCATACCCGCGAATTTCCCTGCCGCAATATGGCCCTCAACATGCAAGCCCGTGGCCTCAAGAGTATCCTTAGTGAATTGATCGACGTCGACTTGAAGGGCCAGCTTCAGGCGGCGCGTAAGAACACCGTCAGGCAAAAACGATGAAGCCGTCGGCGGCGGCGCAGGAGACCCCTTGGCAGCTTTCGGTTCCTCGACAGCAGCGGTCATTTTGTATTCGGGCAAATAAGTTTTTACCTTGCCGTTCGCACTCAGTGGCCAATCCTTCCACGCCTTGCTGAGTTCGACTTTGCCCGCGATTTGCACGGTCCCGGTCGTCGTCCCTTTCGGGATCAGGTCATGGAAACTTGGAAGTGCTATGCGCAGCTCACTTAAATTCAGCGGCTTTAACTCAAGCGCAAGGTCAAGCGTGGGCAGCGCTGAGATTTCGCATTTCCCTTTGACACCGAAGTTTCCAAAAAACGTCGCCAGTTCAAGCTCGTCGATAAGGAGCGAGTTGCCGGCATTTCGGATATTGAGCTTCGTCTTCAAAATCGCTTTCGCTTCTTTGCGTAGCGGCCCGGCCACTAAACTCGCCGCGCTCAGATCGATGCCCCCTTGCACTTTCGCCGATTTTAATTTTTCATTCTGCCATTCACCTTGCGCCTGGATATCGGCGAAGACCGGTCCTTTTATATTCACCAGGCCCGGCTTTTCAAAATCCACTTGGCCGTGAAATTTGCGCATCTGAAAATTTTCAATCCGCACATGGGCCTTCTTCGGCTCGCTCAAATTTCCGGAAAAATTCCCAGCCAAAGAAAGCTCACCCTGCACTGGAGATTTACTGAGCGGCAAAAGCATTTTTTCGGCGCCATCAAGGTTCACCGGCGTCAACGCAAAATGAAGATCGGCGGCAAACGGCGCCTTGGCTTGAACACCGCCTTTGAGCTGCGCGAGAAAATTCCAAAGCTGCATATCCAGGCGTGGAAAATTGAGTTTTTCACTGTCGCTGACCACCTGCACCTCAGCCCGCATCGCGACACCGGGTGCCTTACTTAAGATATCCCCATAAATCACCTGTGCGCCGGAGAGATCGAGCGAGGCTTTGATTCCCGGGGTCGACGGTTGCTCATTCAAATAGGAAAACTTGCCCTCGGCGTTGAGCAAAAACGGTCCGCTGATTTTTAAAAGATCTTGTTTAAATTGAATTTCCGCGCCGACATTGGCCGCTTGCACATGGCCCTCGGCCTGCCACGGCTTATTCACCGCATCTTTGCTGACTTCGGCGTGCAGTTGAATGGAACCCTTCCACTTTTTCGCGCCAAAATCCACGGGCGGAGGAGGCAATTGGCTTAGATCTTTTGCTGAAATATCAAGCAGCCAACGGTGGCGTGACTCATTAAGTAAGCTCGTCCCCTGCACGTTGGCGCTAAGCCCTCCAAACGAAACATCGAGGGCCGAGGTCTTCACCGTGTCTTCATTAAAAATCAGCGTGTCGGTGTCCACCTTCAGTGGCAACGGCAGCGGAAATGCGGTGGCTTTGACCAAAGCCGTCGCATGGATCGCCGCGGGAGTACGCATGAAAAGTTTTTGCGTGAAATCGAGGTTCAGCTCACGAATCGAAGCCCAAGGCGAGACGATGACGCCGTTTTTAATTCGCAACGCGATCTTGAGCTGGACGGCGGGACCCCGACTTGCCGCCGTGGATTTCGCCGGAATCGGCGCGGTTTGAGCTGTCGGCGGAGGGCTTTTCATTTCCACATTCGGTTGATCAAGCTCCACCACCAGCCCATAAGGCGCGGTCAATTGGTGAATTTCAAGATCGGCGCTCTGCCAAGAAATATCCGCTAACGGATGGTTGATCGTGCTACGACCTACGTGAATGCTGAGTGGCCAACGGTACAATAGCCGAATCGCGCCAAGCTGAGTCTTTGCCTCTAAAGCCGCACTGACTTTTTGCTCGATCGCCGTGTGAAAAAATCCGGCGTTAAAGGCCAATACTGCCCCACCCAGAGCTAAAATGAGGAGAGTGATCAGAATAATCGCCGCGCGCTTCAAAACTTCGCCTCCGAGAAATGACCGTCAAGTCTAGAGTATACAGACTCTCGTCTCGAGAAACTCAATTATGCGATGCATTTAAAAGGCCGTAGTCACAATTGTAACTGCCAGGACCAGTGAGTTGTTGATATAAATGTACGTTAACAACCTTGTTGGAGTGCACTCTTGGAAAGCATCAGCTCGCTCAATCGTTCGAACCTCGAATATATTGAAAGCCTGTATCAAACCTTTCGCGCCAATCCCGAAAATGTCGATCCACAATGGCGTTTATTCTTCGAAGGCGTTGAGTTCGCGCAAAAAATGCCGGGCCAAAGTTCATTTTCAGAAAAAGAACTCGGCGTATACAACTTAATCGAACATTACCGCGACTATGGCCACCTTATGGCCGATCTCGATCCTCTTCATTTGTCCAAGCCGCGCCCGGAATCTTTCGAGTTGTCACACTTCGGGCTGGAGCAAAAAGATCTCGATCAAAACTTTACCGTGGCCACGATGCTAGGCGTAGGAACAGCCACTAAGCTTCGCGACATCATCGCGTTTCTGGAAGACACGTATTGCCGCACGATCACCGCGCAAGTCGCGGAGTGCCGGCCGGAAGTGCGCGACTGGTTTCGTCGCGAATTTGAGAACGATCCTTCGCCGATGAATTTGTCGGTGGAAGAACGGCGTGAAATTTTTAAGCAACTGGCGCGCACCGAAAGCGTCGAAAAGTTCATCCATACCCGCTATGTCGGCACCAAACGATTTTCCATTGAAGGCGGCGACGCGCTGATCCCCATGCTTGAGCGCGCGGTTGCTAAAGGCACCATGCTGGGAATTGAAGAAATGGTGATCGGGATGGCCCATCGCGGGCGCATCAATGTGCTGGCTAACTTTATGGACAAAGCGCTCGATGTTATCTTTTCCGAATTCGACGGAACCGCTTTTGAAAACTCCGATTACGACGGCGACGTGAAATATCATTTGGGCTACTCAAGCGACCGCCAAACGATCAACGGGCCCTGCCATATTTCTTTGGCCTTCAACCCTTCGCATTTGGAAGTGGTCGATCCCGTGGTTATGGGCATGGCACGCGCCAAACAACGCCGCCGCCTTGACACCAAGGAGCGCAAAAAAGTTTTGCCGATCCTGATTCACGGTGACGCCGCCTTTATCGGCCAAGGCGTGGTGAGCGAAACACTGCAACTTTCAAAGCTTCAGGGCTACACGGTCGGCGGCACCATTCATATCATTGTCGACAACCAAGTGGGCTTCACGACCGATCCCAAAGACGCGCGCTCGGTGCGCTACTCGGCCGATGTCGCAAAATCGATTAAGGCGCCCGTAATTTTGGTGAACGGCGATGATCCCGAAGCCTGTGTTCGTGCGATGGACATGTGTTTGCGCTTCCGCCAAGAGTTCGGTGAAGATGTGGTCATCGATCAGATCTGTTACCGCCGTTACGGGCATAACGAAGGCGATGAGCCTTCCTTCACCCAGCCGGTAATGTACGAAGTGATTCGTCAGCATCCGACTCTTATGAATATCTATTTGGATAAGCTTGCTTTAAGCGGCGCGTTCACGCGAGCCGAAGGTGAATCATTTTATAAAGAGAAGATCGATAACCTGCAAAAGATCCTTGATCGCACACGCAAAGAAAAGCCCGCCAGCAAAGCCAATGCGTTCAATGGCCAATGGAAAGGTTTGCGCAAAGGCAAACTTGAAGACTTCGATCATTCGGTGGACACCAAATCTTCGCGCGCGACCCTCGACAAGGTCGCCAAAGTCTTAACGGAAGACCCTAAAGAAATCGCAGTGCACCCGAAAATCTCAAAACTGATCCAAGCGCGCAAAGCCATGGCCGACAGCGGACATTTGGATTGGGCTATGGGCGAGCTGCTCGCCTACGGATCGCTGTGTCTTGACGGCACTCCGGTGCGAGTGAGCGGTCAAGATTGTAAGCGCGGGACATTCACGCACCGCCAAGCCGTTTACTTCGATCATGTGAACGGCACTGAGTTTTGTCCGCTCTCGACGCTGAATCCGGACAAAGCCGAATTCGTGATTTACAACTCGCCCCTTTCCGAAATGGCGGTCGTGGGTTTTGAGTATGGAAATTCTTTTTCCGATCCGACTTTTCTCACGATTTGGGAAGCGCAGTTCGGCGATTTCGCCAATGGCGCGCAAATCGTGATCGATCAGTTCTTATCGGCCGGTGAAGAAAAATGGTCGCGCGGCACGGGCCTGGTTATGCTTTTGCCCCATGGTTATGAAGGCCAAGGGCCCGAGCATTCGAGCGCCCGCTTGGAGCGCTTTTTACAAATGTGCGCGCAAGCGAACATGCAAGTTTGCAATCTGACTACGCCGGCCAATTTGTTTCACGTGCTTCGCCGCCAGATGAAACGCGATTTCCGCAAGCCCTTGATCATTATGTCGCCCAAATCTTTGCTGCGCCACCCGAAGGTGATCTCCGAGTGGAAAGATTTTACCGACGGCGTTTTTCAAGAAGTGATCGGCGATCCCAAAATGCCGGATTTGAAAACGGTGGAGACCTTGGTGCTGTGCTCGGGCAAAATTTATTACGATCTCGATGCCGCGCGCGAGGACAAATACAAAGACACCAAGAATTTGGCGATCGTGCGCGTGGAACAGCTCTACCCGTTCCCCCGCGTTCAGCTCACGCCTTACATCAGCGGCGCGCCGAAACTTCAGCGCGTGATTTGGGTGCAAGAAGAGCCGAAGAATATGGGTGCTTATCAAAATATTTACCCGCGCATCGATGCTTTACTCGAAGAGCTGGGTAAGAAAAAAATCCGCGTCGAATATGTCGGCCGCACCGAACGCGCAAGCCCCGCCGTCGGCTCGACCTATCTGCACCAAAAAGAGCAGGCTGCGATCATTGATATGATTTTAAAAAGTTAAAGGAGATTCCGGTGAAAGCACAAATCAAAGTCCCCGCAGTCGGCGAATCGATCACCGAAGGAACGATCGCCAGTTGGAACAAAAAGAGCGGCGATTTCGTCAAGCGCGATGAAGTTCTGTTTAACTTGGAAACGGACAAAGCCAGCGTTGAAGTCGTGGCCGAAGCCGACGGCGTGCTGACGCAAAAAGCGAAAGCCGGTGAAGTGGTGAAGGTCGGCGCGGTCGTCGGCGAAATCGACACCGATGCCAAGGCCTCAGCCGCGGCACCCGCTCCTGCAGCCAAACCCGCTGAAGCACCCAAGCCTTCGGTAAATCCTCCGCCCGCCCCTGCGCCTTCGCAGACAATGGCGCCTTCGGTGCGCCGGATTGTCTCTGAAAATAATTTGAATCCCGACACCATTACAGGCACAGGCAAAGGCGGACGCTTAACCAAAGCCGATGCCATGGGCGCGATGGGCGCCGAAATGGTCCCCACAGCCGCCAAAGCTCCGGCCGGTGCAAGTGTGAATCCGGGCCCGACTCTTCCGACCGTCTCGCCGTTTAAAATGCCGGCGGCGCAAAACGCCACGCGCGAAGAGGTCGTGCGCGAACCCATGACCACGATTCGCCGCAAAATCGCCGAGCGCTTGGTGCAGGCTCAACACACGGCCGCGATCCTCACTACGTTTAATGAAATCGACATGACCGAGGTCATGGCCCTACGCACGAAATACAAAGAAAAGTTCGAGAAAAAATACGGAATCGGCCTGGGCTTTATGGGCTTTTTCGTTAAAGCCGTGGTCGAAGCCCTGCGCGCTCACCCGCGCGTGAATGCCTTTATCGACGGAAACGACGTGCTCTACCATAACTACTACAACGTGGGCGTGGCCGTCGGCACCGAAAAGGGCTTGATGGTTCCGGTCTTAAAACATGTGGAGCACATGTCGTTAGCCGATATCGAAGTGGGCATCAAAACTTACGCTGCTAAAGCGCGTGACGGCAAAATCAGCATTGACGACTTAAGCGGCGGCACCTTCACGATCAGCAATGGCGGCGTGTACGGCTCGCTGATGTCCACCCCGATTTTGAATCCCCCGCAAAGCGCCATCTTAGGCATGCACAAAATCGAAGAGCGCCCGGTCGCGATCAAGGGCCAAGTCGTCATCCGCCCGATGATGTACGTGGCTTTGAGTTACGATCACCGCATCATTGACGGCGCAGAGAGCGTCAGCTTCTTGGTGAGAGTGAAAGATTGCATCGAAGATCCCTCGCGTTTGTTATTGGAGATTTAATGGCTTCGGAAAAATTTGATTTAGTGGTGATTGGCAGTGGCCCCGGCGGATACATCGGCGCCATTCGCGCCTCTCAACTGGGCTTAAAAGTCGCGGTCATTGAAAAAGACAAGACCTTCGGCGGCACCTGTTTGAATGTGGGCTGCATTCCCTCAAAAGCGCTGCTCGATTCTTCCGAGCATTACACGATGGCTATGCACGATTTCAAAAGTCACGGCATCGACTTGAGCGGTGTGAAACTGAATTTGGACGTGATGATGGCGCGCAAAGATAAGGTCGTTAAAGATTTGACCTCTGGCGTGGCCTTCTTGTTTAAGAAAAATAAAATCACGCCGTTCACCGGTAAGGGCAAAGTCCTTTCACCAAATCAGGTCGAAGTGACCGCCGAGGACGGAGCGAAACAAATCCTTGAGACCGCCAACATCATGCTCTCCACCGGCAGCGTGGTGAATGAATTGCCGAGTGTTCCGTTTGACGGAAGCAAAGTGATTTCCTCAACCGAAGCTTTAACTCTGCCCGCAGTACCCAAGCATTTACTGGTGATCGGGGGCGGCGTGATCGGTCTGGAGCTTGGCTCGGTACGGGCAAGGCTTGGCGCCAAGGTCACGGTCCTCGAATATGCTGAGCGCGTTTGTCCGACGATGGACGTGCAGATGAGCAAGCGTCTGCACGCTGCACTTGTGAAGCAGGGAATGGAATTTTTGTTTCAGGTGAAAGTGACTGGAGTGAAGACCAGCAAGCATGCGGCGCAACTTACCTATGAGGATTTGAGCGACAAGTCGCAAAAACAAATCGAAGGCGATGTCGTGCTGGTGGCCACGGGACGCAAACCCTTCTCGGACGGCTTAGGCTTGGAAGAGCTCGGCATCGAAAAAGACAAACGCGGTTTCGTCATGGTGAACGAGCGCTTGCAAACCAAATATCCGAACATCTATGCGATCGGCGATCTTATCCCCGGCCCGATGCTCGCGCACAAAGCCGAAGAAGAAGGTGTTGCGGTTGCTGAATTTATCTCCACCGGTCACGGCCATGTGAATTATGAAACCGTTCCCAGCGTCGTTTACACCTGGCCCGAATTGGCCTCGGTGGGCTTGAGTGAAGAGCAGCTCAAAGAAAAAGGCGTCGAATACAACGTCGGAACATTTATGTTCACGGCCAACGGCCGCGCCAAGGCGATGGCATCAACGGACGGACTGGTGAAGGTTCTGGCCGATAAGAAGACCGATCGTCTTTTGGGTGTGCATATCCTAGGGCCTAGAGCTTCGGACATGATCGCCGAAGCCGTGATCGCGATGGAGTTTGGTGGGAGTGCTGAGGATCTGGCGCGCTCATTCCACGCGCACCCGACGTTGAGTGAAGTGTTGCGGGAAGCCGCGCTCAATGTGGATAAGCGCGCGCGCGAGGCTTAAGTCGGCGTACCTCCGACGTCGGAGGTAAGGAAGCGATACTCTGTGCAAACAGAGTTCGATTTTCAGAAAATCAGCGTCTTTTGCACTTCTTGATGGGCGGGAATCAAGTGTTTTATTCAGGCCAGCTTATTTGCGGAAGCTCTACCTGTTCAATCGAGTGGAAAGCTTTGCCACTTCAGACGGCCTTCGGAGTCCACAGTCGCAACACGAGTAATGAGAGATGCAAATGACTTCACGCCGTACCGATTCAAGGTGTCGTAACGAAGAACATAGTCATTCCGATTGTACTCCAGTAAAAATGCCGGAAGCGTGTACTCGACGATAACTCCGGATTCGCCAGTGTCTTGACCTGAATACCCTGTCACCAAACAAAGGCTGGAGGCCACACATTGTCCGTCGAATTTGTCGGGATCAAATTGCCTTAAACTGATGTGATTCAGTCCTCGATAGACTTTAACGAAATGAGGGCTCTTGTTATCAATCACCATTTGATCGGCACCGAAATGATCGGCCGCTTGGCGCTCCACATGTGGAGGCAAATCTTTCTTATTAAGGACTTTGATTCCAAACGTGGGGTCAGAATCTTTAGAGTATCGAATCGCATAAATGGAAGGAGCATCTCCCCATATTTTCAATCTTTGCTCGATCTTTTTTGCTAACAAAGCATTGTCGCCACCAAGACGTTTCAGATACCGAGAAGTCTGGGGCGCCGAGAGCTCCTGAGATTGAACGGAAAGCTCCTCGTCGATGGTGAGAAGACGAACGCAGCTGGTACTCGCTGCATAAAGATCTGCGCAAAGAAAGGCCGAACTGGCCAAAAAAAGACAAGAAAATTGGGCTAAAATGTAACAATTCAAACGTAAAGTCATAGTGAGAGACCTTGTGCGATTTTTATGCCGGATCAAACCGAGGGCCTACGATGTTTTGCGTCGGCTGTTTTCAATATCTGGCTCTAAGCACGTTCAGGACCTTCCATGCATGGTGACCGAACAACCCAAATTCAGTCATCACGCGCGGTTTGTTACTTCACTGGCAGGATTAAAAGCCAATGGTTCTAAACCACGCAATGACCAACTCAACGGTGATATTTAGTCAATTCGTCACTGACACTAAGTCAGCTTCAAACTATCCCCGACACGAATCCGGCCTTCATTCAAGTGCGCGAAGTAATAACCAAACGTCACGCCTTTTTCCTGCGTGCGGTAAGTGCTCAAAGTTTTTAGGGGCTCTTCGCCCATCTCACCGGTCAACGGGTGCACGGTGGTGATCTTGCAGCGCGTGCAAGGCTTCATTCCTTTAAACTCGATCGAACCAATTTTGAATCCCGCCCAGTGGTCTTCGCCGTAGGCGACAACTTCATCGACCACGATCGTGGGGCGAAATCTTGCCATCGACAACTGCACGCCGGCTTTAAGTTCCAAATCTTTTAAGGAAGCTTGCGAGATCACCAACACTGGCTCGCCGTCGGCAAAACGGATCGTGCGCTCAGGCAATTCTTCGCTGAACGTGCGCTTGGCGTTCGGGCTTAAACGGACCAGTTTTACTTTTTGGCCGGTGGCTTCGCTCAACCATGCCGAGACTTCGGAACTCACTTCATAGGCCGGAATTTTGTCTTTCCAAATGGTCACTTCAAACTCATCGCCTTCGCGCTCTTGCAGGCCGAAGTCGATACCCTCGTCCATCCCTGCCATCGAAAGCTCGATGCCGGCGTCTTCATCCATGCGCAATCCAATTTTTGCCAGAAGAGGCATGGTTCTTTGCGTGATGAACTTGTTCTTGTCGTCGACCAACAACCACTCGCGGTCCCAGCGGGGCCCTTGAGGGTCCATCCACAACTCGGGGACGCGGATACCACGGAAGCTCTTGATCGGATAAAAATAGAGATCTTTGATTATTGCCATCCGGGGAAACTAAACGAGGGGCTTCCAGATGACAATACCTATTCGAAGGTCCCGTTGTTTCGGCAAAGCGGCGCGATATAATCGGCTATTGCCTCTCTCAATGGAGTTCCTATGCGCCGTCTTATCCTGACCCTTTTAGCCGCTCAGTTGCCGTGGGCTTTCGCGGATAAAAAAGAGCCCTGCCAAGTGGCCAGCCCGCTGATGAAAATGGTCAAAAGCTGTTACGCCGGAGACATGTCTCGAATGGAGTCCCAGGGCCTATTTATGAGCTCGATCGACTCCACAGGGAACGGCGTAAATTACTGCTACAACACCCTCGCTTTTTCATCGCGTCAGGGCCCTCAAACCAAAATCGATGTGATCCGGGACAACGACTCAGGCAAGCTTCGTGTGCATACGTTTAGAGTTGAGGCAAAAAATATTTTAGACGGCGTTCAACCGACCGTCGTTTTAAAGGGCCTGGAAGCCAAATGCTTCGCCTATCAGCCTGAAAATGATCACTGCAGTTCAGGGTTTCTTGGATTGGGTCGAACGGACCTTCCCCTGGCGTTTTCACTAAAAACCGGCAGCGATGGATACCAAATTGTCGGCCCGACCGCGGATCGCAATTTAATCAAACAAGCCCAAGCGCAGGCAGCCGAAGAAAGCGGAGATGTGAACATCCGCGAAGCCAAACAAAAATTATGGACTGATATCCACGCTCGCTTAATGACGAAGACCCGTGCGATTCTTACAACCCCGCCCAACCCTTCCAAGCCCGAGACTTTGGCCGCGGATTACCGCGAGTGCATGCGCCAGTACAACGAGTTCGTCGTCACGGAAAAACTGAAGGACCCTTTTTCAGTGAGTGATCTGACCGATTTGGCGAAAGTGACCACGGTCTTAGGGATCAAAAAGCCCGCGGCCCCGTCATCCCCGGCTACGACGGGGCGCTAAGATCTAAGGAAGCGCCATACTCGGCGCGAATTCCCATTTGATAAATCCGACCATCGAGAACTCCTGCTTGCGGTCGGTCGATTCAAAAAATCCCCCGCCCACCCCGATTTGCATAGGCCCGTCGTGATAACGAACGATGCCATAGGGGAAGCGCGAAAACTTATGCTTATTGGTGCCTTCGGCATAGCGCGTGACCCCAAGCAAAGACCAATTGTCGTTGAATTTATAGCCGAGGACTCCATAGTAAATGGTTTGGCTGTCGCCCCCGCTATCGAGCGCAAGCGCCGAAGTGGGATCGATAAAATCATGATCACCGCCGTTTTGCGTCCAGCGCTCGCGGCGCCATCTCGCTTGCGCGAATACGGGTCCATAACCGCCCGAGAGCTCCATTTCGACATAGTTGCGGTAAAAACGACCGCGGCAATTGTAGGTCACACAATCGTGGGCAACGTAGTTTTTGTCGTTTTGAATCGACTCGCCGCCCGCGCGAATTCCAAAAATCGCAAGCGGAAAAAATTCGAGTGAACCGTCAAGTGAATTGTAATCAAACGCACTCGACCCGTAAGCTTTCGCCCGCATGTAACCATGAAACGGCGAAGCTTGATCTCCCCATAGGAGAAGGTTGTATCCGCTTTCGCCTTCTATCACTCCCCCTAATGGATATGAGCGAATTACCCCGCCAAGCGAGTAGTCGACTTGCGCGGCCGACGCCACCCCGGGCGCGAAGACCATCGCGAAACTGACAAATGTCGGCGCACTCCACTTGAAAACGTCACCGCAAAACAAGCATGTGAATTTTGTTCGCAAAGTGGAAATAAGTTGGTCAGCGAGCATTCCGATTTTGTTTTTGTTCATCACCACCACATTGCACATCAACTTGTTCATTTTTTCAAACCCTAAGACGTGTTTCGTCACAGGGAATTTTCAACAAATTCGAGTGTAAATCGTCCGCATTTGATTTGAGGGTACAGCGCTTGCTCTTATGGTTCGTCACGAGGCCGGACGCCTCGCGCATGAACCAACCCAACAGCTGCGAGTCCAGGATGGACTTTCAGCCTCCTGTCGCGCCCGCATTCTTCGAAAGGGAATGCGGGCGTATCTTTACATAAAATCACACCTAACTTTCAACTGCCGCCACGGATACCCAGGAAGGGTGACCGGAGAGCGGCAGCATCTTTTTATGCTTGAGCCAGGCAACGCAGAGCTTCAATACATAAATTAAATCTAGTTACCACCGACCGCTCTTCTCACACCAGAATCCTCGCCAATATATGGAAGTGATTGCCGACCGCCCTCCCCGCACGAGCAGTGACATTCCACGGCTCCCGCTTTACCCAAAATTCACGTGTGGGTAGGGACCGGCACCTCGAATCGCGCACTTACACGTGGCCTCCTGCTTGCTGAGTGGTAGCCGTGAACAGGATTTGAACAGAAGGAGTCTGTCGTGTTGGAATTTGGTGCTTGTCCTCAGTGCAAATTGGACATCTCAGCGCAAAGAAAAGCGATCATGCCGGTCATCTGCGATCACTGCGGTTACACTTCGGGCAACGATCAAAAGGTCGAAAACGAAATTCAGAAGAAAACGATTTTCGCATTTGTCGCGGTTTCCATCTTTGTCGTCGCCGCCCACATCCAACTCGCCAACTGGGACAATCAATCCTTAAATATTATTCCGATCGTGGTTAAAGAAACCATGGGCACAAGCACGCCGGCCGACTTCGAAGCGAAGGCGGAAATGTGTATGCAGCTTAAAAAATGGGACTGTGTCGAAACTGAGTATCTTAAAGCCGCAGCCGTTGATCCGGTTAAATTTCAGCGCGCCGGCGACTTCCAAATGAAACGTGCGAAATACAATCCTGCCGCACAAAGCTATTATAAATTCTTTCAAGCCGGCCAACAGAGCCTGGACGTTAGCTATAATTACGCAAAGGCATTAGCAAAGCTTGGCCAGGTGGATGACGCCGTGAAATATTTCGACCAAGTGCTGGCTGCCCGCCCCGAGACGCTCCAAGTTACGGTGGTACAGAACTACGTGAAGCTCCTTATGGACGCTCAACGCTTCGAGCAAGCCAAGGTACTGATCTCGAAGATTCGTAAAGAGTCTGGACCAGCCGGCGAGTCGTTTATGGACGACGAATTTACGAAGATCAAAGAACTCGCCTCACGCGATTAACCTGATAAGAAACCAATTATCCTTAAGCTGAAGTGTGTTACTCTGTCGCTGATTCCACGGAGTAACACAAATGAACGATTCTTCTTCGAATGCGCCTGCAAAAACACGAATCAATTGGACCGGCGCGGGCTTTTTAATCTTGTCGCCCATCTTCGCGATCATCCTATCCACCTATCACCTCATGACCGAAGGTTTCGTTTGGGAAGTTTGGGTTTTGGCCGCGGTTTTCTACACGCTCACTGCCGGCAGCATTACGGGCGGCTATCATCGCTACTTTGCACATCGCACCTATGAAGCCCGCACTTGGCTGAAATGGTTTTGGGCTTTGTTCGGCGGCGCCGCTTGGCAAAATTCCATCCTTGTGTGGGCCAGGGACCACCGCGTCCATCACCGCTTCGTCGACACCGATCTGGATCCTTATTCGATCAATCGCGGTTTTTTCTGGGCGCACTTCGGATGGATGCTGGTTAACGAACCGCCAAAAGTGGACGCAAAGCCTTACGCACGCGATCTTGAGAACGATCCAGTCGTCCGCATTCAACACAAATATTATATACCCCTCGCCATCGCCGTTTCGTTCGGCCTGCCGACCTTGATCGGCTACTTTATGGGATCGTGGCTGGGCGGCCTGGCTATCGCCGGGCTATTGCGCGTGGTGCTTGTGCACCATATGACTTTCTTTATCAATTCGTGGTGTCATTACTTCGGCAAACAGAATTTCACCGACACCAATACCGCTCGCGATTCGTTTTTTATGGCGGTCGCGACTTTCGGCGAAGGCTATCATAATTTTCATCACATCTTCGCCAGCGATTATCGCAACGGCTTTCGCTGGTATCACTGGGATCCGACCAAATGGACGATCCAAATGTTCCGTTTACTAGGCGGCGCCCACTCGCTTCGCCGTACGCCGCGCAGTCAGATCATGAAGCTGCAATTGCAGATGGACGAGAAGCGTCTAAAGCATAAACTTGAGGACAACTGGCATCTGCAGTTCCAAGCGCAACTTGATAATCTCAAAGGCCGTGTGGAAGTGGCGCAAGCGCGCTTCGAGCACTTGCGCGAAGAGTATAAGAAAATGGCCTCAGGTTATGCGCAATCCTCCATGGACCGCATGAATGAAATGAAATTCCAGATGCGCATGGCGAAGATCGAAATGCGAGCCGCCATAAAACAATGGCGCGCTTTCAACCGTTTCGCCCTACAAACCGTCTAAGCTCTGACTCTGCAGATAATGAAGAAAGCCCGCAAGCGCTTGCGAGCGGGTTTTGAGAGTGTCGATGCGCACGAATTCATGCCTTGTGTGCATCTCGCCGCCCGCAGGCCCCAGTCCATCCAACACAAAATTTCCGCGCGTACTGAGATAATTGACATCGCCCGCCCCGCCCGAAGGCTGCGACTGAATCAAGCGGTTTTCAAGCTTGCTGACCAGTGCCGAATACTCACGCGCCATCCGACGCGAGCGCTTGGTTAAAGAAAATGGAGGACAATCATCGACGATCCGGTACGTGGTTTTCGTACGAAATTTTCCATCCACGGAAATTTCACGCGGCTCACTCAAGATTTTTTCGATCTTTCCATGCAAGTCGTCGCGCGCGTCCATGGTCGGAAAACGCACGTCGATCTTGGCGCGCGCCGATCCACAAATGATATTGTGCCGGTCCTTTCCGCCTTCGACGTGACCCACGCTGACACTCACGTGCTTACGATATTTGGTGAGCGCCGCCAAATCGACGATCTTCCGGGCCAGATCATGAGCCGCGTTGGCGTGATTCCCGTAGCTTCGCCCGGCATGCGCCTCACGCCCCGACACTTCCACATCGTACCAACGGTTGCCGCGCCGCTGGTGAATGATCGAGCCGTTATCCAAAGCGGGCTCAAGCCCAAAAGCGACGATCGTGTCTTGGCCGAGTTCGCGAAATATTTCAGTGAATCCGATCGAGCCCATTTCTTCATTCGGCGAGCACACGAAGCGCAAGGGATACTCCGTCTCGGGAAAGGCGCGCAAAAAACGCTGCAAGGCGCTTAAGCCCACGACCAACCCGCCCTTATTGTCGATGGCTCCCGAGCCGAAGGCTTTACCTTCGGGCAAATCCACGCTGAACTCGCGAAAATTACCTAAGACCGTGTCACTATGTGTGATCAACGTGATGAAGCGAGCGGCCCGGCCCTTACGCTCGGCAATCAGCAATTCACCGAAGCGTTCTTCGCCTTTGATGAATTTGATTTTGAATCCAAGCTCGTTCAAAATCGCCGAGACCCGGGCTTGCATATCACCCACGCCGGCCTTATTCAGCGTGGCGGAATCGATGCGCGAGAATTGCTGAAGCAAATCAAGTTCCGAAACCGGCAGTTCTTCATTCAAAAAACTCAAATCCTGTGAATTGAGCTTCGCCCCCATCAATCGTTCGATACGCAATAGTTTTCGCAGCCACTTCTGTTGAATCGTTCCGCTCCTTGTGGACCTGCAGCGATTTTGCTATAGTCGCCGCATGTGGAGCAACTCATTCTTTCTGGTCGCCTTCCCCGCCATCTTCACCATCGTGAATCCTTTGGGCGCGGTGGGCCCATTCCTGGCGATGACGGCACGGGATGACGCCGACAAAAGAAGATCCACAGCGCAACGGGCCTGCCTGCTTGCGACGATTGTTCTTTGCTTATGCACCGCGGTCGGCAGCTTTCTTTTTCAGTTTCTTGGCATCACTTTGCCGGCGCTTAAAATCGCGGGCGGCATTTTACTTTTTATGGTCGCCGTGGACATGCTGAATGCGCGCGAATCGCGCAGCCGCCAAACCAAGGAAGAGCGTGAAGAAGGTGCTTTAAAAGAAGACATCGCGATTTTCCCCCTAGGAATTCCTCTCTTAAGCGGCCCCGGCTCGATGATCACCGTTTTCATCTTGATGGACAAAGCTCACACCGCCGTTGAGCAAAGTTTTATTTATCTCTCGATCGCGGTGACGATGTTGATCAGCTACATCGCCCTGACTCAAGCCTCGCGCTTCGCTCATTGGCTGGGGGCGACGGGAATCAATGTGATGTCGCGTATGATGGGATTGATCCTCGCGGCGATCGCCGCGCAATTCGTGCTGACCGGCTTAACGGAAGCGCTTCCGGGCCTTCGTTAATCTTTAGTCGCCGACATATGCAACCTCAAAAAATCGAAAAGACCGTCGAGAAACTTAAAGAACTCGTGCGGATCGAAGGCTTTTCCGTGAAGAAGTTAATGAAGGGGTTGAAATAAATATCGCGGGTAACAGCCCAGCCAAAGCCCGCACGCGCCGAAGGCTGCGGCTGATCCAAACTCCACCAGCTTCCCTTAAGACGCATATTTGAAAAGCCATAAGCCACCGAAGTGCGAAAATTTAAATTATTCAAGATTCGGTACTCAAGGCTGGGAATCGCATTCAGATAATAGCGCGAGATGCGGCCGTCCTTAGCTTCATAATCGCGGCTAAAGAAATAGTAGTCGGCGCTCAACACCCCGCCCGCCGTCCAGCGCGAATTCAGGATCACATACTTCATTCCTTGCGAAAGACCCACGGAGCCGCCTTGCGCGCGGTTAAGATAGTAATCGGCGGTCGTGACCGTACCGCTCAAACTGGTGCGCATTTGCGCGCGGCCCAGCGCATACGTTCGATCAAAGCTCAATTGCGGGTTGGCAATCTCATAATCTTTCTCGTTCACTCGCTTATCCACATGATCGCCCGCGATTTGCTGATAAGGCGAAAGCCATTTAAAGCCTGCGCTTAAGTTCAACGCTTCATTCGGATTCAGGCGGTAACGTAAGCCCATAAATCCGCCGAGGCTGGTGCGGTTATTGCGCGGACGATTGTCGGGATTGGGCATTTCCGGATCGCTTAGATTATCGATCGGCGGGCCTGCGTAAGAGAGATCAAATTTTAGGCTATAGCGCGAAAGCGAGCCGGCCTGGGCCTTGAGCTCGAGATCGGTGATGCGGCGGTCTTCTTGGAACTTTTTGTTCTCGACCGCCTCTTCGATTTTCATCTTGGTGGACGCGGCCTCATTCGCCAGAGCGCCTCGTCCCGTCACAAGACTCAACATCAAGAGCATGAAAACCAAACGCATAATTCCCCCCGGAATTTTCTGGGATCATTTTGGCCAGTGGCGAAACCTCTCTTATCGTGTGACACCAGCCGTTTGCAAAGTTTTCCTGGGAATCAGGGTCACTTCGTCACCGGAACTGTACAAACTTTGAGCAAAATGAACTGGCCCCTTTCTTGTAGTAGTGATGGCCCGGGCGGAGGGGGAATGCGCTCACGGTACGCTTTCTGGGACACAAACCTGACGGTCAGGAGACCTGTATGAAATGGTGGCAATCTGTAATGTTAGCGATGCTCGTTTGGGGAAACGCCGCATCGGCTGCATACACGGCAGACGCACAGGCAAGCCAAGATTCGCAAACCGTTATGTCCTGGATTGCGCACCTCAATTTTTATTTTCCGGGCTTGTCCATCAAGGCCGATGCTGAACTCTTAAGCAATCCCCAATCACGCATTCAACTCCTGAACGAACTGCAACTTCTCGAAGGCTATATGCATGGCGATTACACCATGCCCAGCGGCTCGCTAAAGGAGCTCGCGTGTGGACGCCCCGTTTGTGACGGTGGCGGAGACGGCGGCAAGTGCAAGACTTGTAAGTTCGACGACAACCGACGCGAATCCAAACTCTGATCAATTCACGCGACTCGAGCTTGTCACGAATAGGCGAATTCACTATCTTTTAAGAGAGGTGAATATGCGCTTACTCACATTGCTTCTTTCCGTATTAGCGATTTATGCCGCTCCATTGTCGGCCGCGACCGAGCCCAATAGTTTTGAAAAGAGCTTCCAAGATTTCGGCAAGAAATTGGATGAGGCCAAAGCCAAAGGCCATGAGCTCAGCCAAGATGCACAAAAAGAATGGAATGAGCTCAAAGCCAAGACCGAAAAAGCCAGCAAAGAAGCCGCCGAGAACACCAAAGAAACACGCAAGGATTTGGGTGAGCGGCTAAAAGGCGCGGTCAGTGAACTGGGCACAGGCATCCATAATGCTTGGGTGAAGCTTAAAGGCGAGAAATGATTTTAGCGAAGATCGTTCGCAATCTCTCGATCGCGCGTAGCGGTGTTTACTTTCTTGAATCCCTGCCGCTGGTCTTTGTGAATCGCTGGCTGAACCATCCCGACCTTCCACCGCCGACCAATGAACAAGTCAAAAGCCTATGGCAAAACGTCGTGCGGCTGCATGAGATTGAGGGCGAAAATATCGGGCGCGGAATTTATCCCTTGCGCGCGCTGGAAATCGAAAATCCTTTGCGCCATGCCCGGTCTTTTATGGAAGTCATGGTCGACGGCGTGCGTGTCGCTTGGCGTATGCGGCAAAACAAAACTAAAGAGTTCACCGGAAAAAGTGCTCTTAAAGCCGAGAAGATGCCCGAATACTATGCGCGCAATTTTCACTTCCAAACCGACGGTTATTTCAGTGAAGCTTCCGCCCGCCGCTACGATCACCAAGTCGAAATTTTATTCAGCGGCACCGCAGGCGCTATGCGCAGACTGATTTTGCCGATCTTAAAAAAATTCACCTCAGGCGAAGGGCGTTGGCTGGAACTCGCTTGCGGTGCCGGCTCGGCCACCCGCTCCGTTCTGGAGACCTTTCCTAAAGCCCACGTGACCGCGCTGGATCTGAGCTCGTCCTACTTGAAGATCGCGCAAGAAGCTTTGCGCAGCTATGATCACGTCGATTTCATGCAAGGCGATTGCACTCAACTTGAGTTCAAAGACGAAACCTTCGATGCGATTTATTCTGTCTATCTTCTGCATGAACTGCCGAAGGAAGTGCGCGAGCAGGTCGTTCGTGAGGCTTTTCGCGTTTTAAAGCCCGGCGGTTTGTTGTTGTTTGCGGATTCACTGCAATTGGATGATTTCCCCGAGTTGAATTGGGCGCTGGAGAGATTTCCGCAGGCTTATCATGAGCCCTTCTACGCCAATTACGCCAAAGATCCGATCGAGAGACTTCTTGAGCGCGTGACCTCCGAGAAAGCCTCAAGCCACTTCGAATTTTTAACGAAATTGGCCTGGATTCAAAAGCCTTTAAGCTCTTCGCTCAAGCGAACAAACGTTTGATCCATTTGTACGCGCACGGTCTCAAGCAATCCGTCGACTTGCTCCATGGTTAAGCCCGCAGTACTTACGCGCGGAAGAATCTGCATCAGAATCGTGCGGCGCCATCTTCCCACATTGATAAAAACGGCTTTGCGCGGAAGCACATCGTAAGCGCCGGCCAAAACCACGGGCACGATGTCCATTTGCGCATTGATCGCGAATTCAAAGGGCCCGCGTTTAAATCTTCCCAGCTGAGTTTGCTTTTGCCGGGTTCCCTCAGGCGCAAGAGCGAAGGCTTCACCGTTATTGACGCGCGCAATGGCGTTTTCGTAAACCTTCATGACTTTATTGCGGTTGCCGCGGTCAATGGGCAGCACTCCGCAAAGCTCCATGGCCTTACCAAAAAATGGGATTTTAAAAAGCTCGATCTTCGCTCCGAAGCGGAACGAGCGCGGGAAATAGGCGTACAAAACAGGAATATCCATGAGGCTCGAATGATTAAAAAGAATCAAGAAGCCTTTGCCGGTCTCGCCGACGGTTTCGGCTCCGCGCACGACCACTCGGGCGTTCGAACTCAAGATCAAAGGCATCGACCACAAATAGATGATCGCATAATCGACGATCTTACGTGAACGCACGACCCCCGCCAGAAACAAAATCAGGATCGACATCACAAAGGTATGCACCAGCCCGAATAGGGTGATGAAAATGCCGCGTGGGTAAGAAATAGCGTTAAGGATAAACACACAAAAGTTGTATCCCAAGTGCCGAAGAACGTCACCTGCGGAGTCGCGTAAAGCAAAAGAATGGGCACCGGCACCTCTTTGGGGGTGGCATTCGGGTTGCTGTAGTCGGGGTTGGGTCTATCTGTTGTACGTTTTAAGTTATGGGGTAAGAAATGAAAAAATGGATTTTTGCATTGGCTCTTCTTGGTTCGTTTCATGTCCACGCGGACAAGGTCGAGGAGCTCGGCGCCGAAGTTGAGGCTGAAGAAATG